>JAADIR010000199.1 GCA_013151245.1 Chlorobiota bacterium | reverse complement strand
CCCGTATTTTTCGCAGAAGCCCGCGTTTACTTCCAAGACGTAAATAGCCGGTTGCGTTGACGGATAGGATTGATCGGAAAAGGGAGTTGTGTTGTTATGTATCGTAACGATTTTATTCTCTTTGTTAATGAAAATCATATCGAGCGGAATTTGAGTATTGTGCATCCAAAACGATTGATAAGTCTCTTTCGGAAAAATAAAGAGCATTCCACGGTCTTCTCTCATTTTGCTCCTATACATCAAGCCCACAGTGCGTTCCGCGTCGTCGTCGGCAATTTCAATGTCAATCTTCGTAATAAAATCCCCGTTAGACTTCGTAAAGGTAAGTTCGCCGTGTTTTGTGAAATTGAACGTCTGATAATCGGTTGACTTATTCTTTTTCCCCGTTTGAATTTTCGTTTCTCCCGTGAATTTAAAAATGATAAAAACTACGATTGCCAATAAAGCCAATCCCGCGCCGATTTTAGTAGATAGACTTTGATTCTTTTTCTGTTTTCTCTTTTTTGACATTGGAAATATTTTCTCCGAAAATTTTATCTGTGTTGCATTTGTCCGAACATTGAAATATTCTTATTAAACAATTTATAAAAATTTATGCTTAGAAAATGACGAAGCTTATTTTGGAACGAAAGAAAGTCGAGCTTTCCGAATCGCAAATAAAATTGGTAAAAAGCGGTTGGGGCGCGGATGCGGTTGAAAAAACAACGGTTGAGAAAATCACTTATCTTTCCGACGGGTTGAAAATAAAGGGTTATATCGCATATCCGAAAAACGCCGATAAAGTTTATCCATCTGTCATTTGGTGCCGCGGCGGTTTCGGAAACGCCGGCGCAATTGACGAATTTAACGCGACCGGAATTTTCGGACAACTCGCGAGCTGGGGCTACGTGGTCTTCGCTTCGCAATATCGCGGAAACGACGGCGGAGAAGGAGAAGACGAATTCGGCGGTTCCGACGTAAACGACGTTTTGAATTTAATCCCGCTCGCCGAAGAGATTCCGTTTGCCGATAAAGATAATTGGGGAATCGAAGGATGGAGCCGCGGCGGAATGATGACTTATCTCGCGTTGACCAAAACCGATATTTTCAAAACCGCAATAACGATTGGCGGAATAACCGATTTGCAGTGCGCCGCCGAAGAAAGCAAATTTATGAAACACGTTATTTCAAAAGCTCTCGGCAAAAACGAAAGCGATTATCCGCAGAAGTGTTCGGAACGTTCCATTCTGAATAAACCGGAACGACTTTCTGAAAATACGCCGCTGCTGATAATTCACGGAAACGCCGACAGGCGCATTCCTCCGAGCGATTCGATTGAGCTTGCCCGCAAACTGCTTGATTTGAAAAGGGAATTCCGTTTAATGCTTCTTGAAAACGGGGACCACTTTTTGAAAAGCCACAGAGCGCTTGTGGATAATTTGCGGAAAGAATGGTTCGCAAAATATTTAATACAATAAAGTCTCGCTCTCCCATAATCTCATTCTCTCATAATCTCATTCTCTCATATTCCCTTTCCAGTGAGACAAGCGTCACATTTGCGATTTGCATAATTGAAAGAGACGTTTAATTTTAATAATTTTACACACTAAAATATTTTATTAACAAAGGAGACGACATGAAAAAAATCATATCTGCATTATTTGTTTTAATAATGATTGCAACAATTATCAACGCGCAAGATTACAAACGGTATCAATATAAATCGGGCGAGATACATTACAAAGTTTCCGGAATGACGAACGGAACCGAAGACATTTATTTCACCGATTACGGAATGAAAGAAGCAAAGATTGATAAAACTACGATGGAAATGATGGGAATTAAACAAAGTCAAAATCAAAAAACCGTTTTGGACCACAATATGACTTACGTTGTCGATTACGACAAAAAAACGGTAACCAAAATGGAAACTCCGATGCTCTCGATGTTCCCAAAAGGAACCGACCTTACGAAAGTAGGCGAAGAGATGATGACGAACATGGGCGGCAAAAAAGTGGGAACGGGAACCGTACTCGGAAAAAATTGCGATATTTGGGAAGTCCAAAATCTCGGCAGCAAAATTTGGATTTGGAATTCAATCCCTATGAAAACCGAAACCAACATTATGGGAATGTCCGTCACGCAAGAAG
Organism: Chlorobiota bacterium; assembly: GCA_013151245.1. GTDB lineage: Bacteria > Bacteroidota > Ignavibacteria > Ignavibacteriales > Melioribacteraceae > JAADIR01. The sequence continues at coordinate 4,381 of JAADIR010000199.1, read as the reverse complement.
CCACAGACGTAAAAGTTGACGTATCGGTTTCCGACGATCATTTTGAAATTCCGAAAAATTTCAAAGTTCAAACAATGAACCAGCAAGGAAATCCGATGAATTTTATGAAATAGGTTTCCGTTCAATCTTAAAATTTAAAGGGAAACTTTTTCAAGTTTCCCTTTTTTCGTATATGAACGGAAAACATAAGTAGATTTTCGTAAATTTACTTTTTACTTAATTATCAATTGGGCAAAAGCATATTCATGGAAAACAAGAAAATTTATATCGCCGGGCACGACGGAATGGTCGGCTCCGCGCTGATGCGGAAATTTCAATCGAGCGGCGGCGGAAACATCGTAACGCGAACGCTGTCAGAATTGAATTTAACAAGGCAGAAAGAGACGGAAGATTTTTTCGAGCGTGAAAGACCTGAAGTTGTGATTGTCGCCGCGGCGCGCGTTGGCGGAATTTTAGCCAACAACACTTACCGCGCGGAATTTATTTACGACAACTTAATGATTGAAGCGAACATCATTCATTCGGCAAAAAAATACGGCGCGGAAAAACTAATCTTTCTCGGCAGCTCGTGTATTTATCCCAAGTTTGCGCCGCAGCCGATGAAGGAAGAATATCTTCTTACCGGAGAATTGGAATACACAAACGAACCTTACGCCATCGCGAAAATAAGCGGAATCAAATTGTGCGAAAATTATTATAAACAATACGGCTCTAATTTTTATTCCGTTATGCCTACGAATCTTTACGGACCGTTCGACAATTTCAATCTCAAAAGCTCTCACGTTCTTCCGGCGATGATAAGAAAATTTCACGAAGCTAAAGAGAATAATTCGGAGTCGGTCGTTATTTGGGGAACGGGAAAACCGATGCGCGAATTTCTTTACGTTGACGATCTCGCAGACGCGGTTTTTTATCTTTCCGATAAAATCAACGCGGCGGATTTATACGACAAAAATATTACGCACATAAATATCGGAACCGGAGCCGACGTTACGATAGCGGAACTGGCGGAAACCGTTAAATCGGTCGTCGGTTTCGAAGGCAATATAGTTTACGACGCGAGCAAGCCGGACGGCACGCCGCGTAAACTTCTCGACGTTTCCCTTCTTCGCAAACTCGGCTGGAAACACAAAGTTGAATTGAGAGAAGGAATAGAAAAAATTTACAAGTGGTTTATTGAAAACTTAAACACGGATTATATCAAACTATAAATTTTAGGAAGTAAAATGAAAAAAGCTCTTATAACGGGAATCACCGGACAGGACGGAAGTTATCTCACCGAAATATTGATAGAAAAAGGATACGAAGTTCACGGAATTATCAGACGAAGCAGTTCTTTTAACACCGCAAGAATCGATCATCTTTACAACGATAAAGAAATCTTAAATAAAAAATTGTTTCTGCATTACGGCGATTTGGTTGATACGAGCAGCTTGAACAGACTTCTCGAAACGATCGAACCGGACGAAATTTACAATCTCGCCGCGCAAAGTCACGTTAAAGTCTCGTTCGAAATTCCCGATTACACCGCGCAGGTGGACGCTTTGGGTACGCTCCGTTTCCTTGACGCTATCAGAGAAACCGGATTACACGGCGTGAGGTTTTATCAGGCTTCTACAAGCGAGTTGTTCGGGAAAGTTCAAGAAGTTCCGCAGGACGAGAACACTCCTTTCTATCCCCGCTCTCCCTACGGCGTGGCAAAACTTTACGGATATTGGATAATAATTAATTACAGAGAAGCTTACAATCTTTTTGCCACCAACGGAATTCTTTTCAACCACGAATCGCCGAGAAGAGGGAACACCTTTGTAACGCGGAAAATTACCCGCGCCGCTTCAAGGATTGTTTTGGGAAATCAGGAAAAGCTGACGCTCGGAAATCTTTCCGCGCAGAGAGACTGGGGATACGCGCCCGAATATTGCGAAGGAATGTGGAGAATTTTACAGAACGACGTTCCCGAAGATTTTGTGCTTGCCACCGGCGCAACCCATTCCGTGCGCGAATTTACCGAACAAACATTTAAGTATCTCGGCGTTAACATTGAATGGTTCGGCGAAGGGGATAATGAAAAGGGAAGAATTTCTTCATTCGACGACGACGCAATCGCAAAGTTTACCGAACCGTTTAATCCTCAATCAAACCTAAAAATCGGCGACGTTATCGTGGAAGTTTCACCCGGATATTACAGACCGACCGAAGTGGAATTGCTCATCGGAAATCCCGCTAAAGCCGAAGAAAAACTCGGATGGAAAGCGAAAACAAAATTCGAAGATTTAGTCAACATTATGATTGAATATGATTTTAAGGAATTAAGAAAGCAAGGGTAATTCTTTTTGATTGTAATTTCGTCGGATTGTTTTTTTCGACTGTTTTAGTAATCCGGAGATTTTGTCATTTGGTAATTTGCTTCGCGTTATTCAAAACTGATTTTTTTTGATTGTCCGTTCGTCAAATTGTTTTTCAGCTGCATTGATAATATGAAAATTCTGTCATTAGGTAATTTGCTTCGCGTCATTTATGGCGGTATTTGACGTTGAAGATTTTTGAATTTCCTTACTAAATTAAGACTTGTTTTAAGACAGATTTACGTTCACTGTCTCTCATTTTACCGTATGTTAAAAATATACATGTAAGAATTACAGCATTCATTCTTCTCAAAGCTAAAAACATTCGATTTTATCATTCAAATCCCATTTTTTTTTGTTGCACGATTTTTGCATATTATTAAGCAAATTTGAAAAAAGGCATAAAAAATGAATACCGGACAAATGATGATTACAATCGGCGCGCTGATGTTGCTTACAACTGTTATTTTGCGCGTTAACAGCGATTTCCTTCTCTCCACAGTTCAGATGGCGGAAAGCAAATACGAATTAGTCGCCGTTTCATTGGGAACGTCTTTAATTGAAGAAGCGTTCAGCAAACCGTTTGACGAAATAACGGCGAATGATTCGCTGATCAGCTCTCCCGCGGCGCTTTCTTCAAATCTCGGACCCGACGCCGGCGAAGATACTAGAGCTCAGTTCGACGACTTTGACGATTATAATAATTATGTGGAATATACCGCGGGAGATACGTCGCTTCTTTCCGCCGATTTTAAGATTAGCAGTAAGGTCTTTTATGTTGATCCGGCGGTTTCATTGGATGGCGTAGCTACAAAAACATATTTTAAGAGGATTGAAGTTGAAGTAACCAGCCGTTTTATTGATAACGGGAAAGACACAATTCGTTTAACAAAAATAAACAGTCATTTTTATTTTAGATAAGGATCTGAAATGGGTTTTAGTTCGTTACTTGATATATTAGGTTCTACTTTAATCGGCGGTTTGCTGTTAATGATTCTGCTGAGAATGAACGACGCCGCCGTTCAGAATACTTTTATCAGAACAGGCGATTTGATTGTTCAGCAGAATCTTACGTCAATTATTGAGCTTTTAGAATTTGATCTGAGAAAAATCGGATATTGTGAGAATTGGGAGAACCTTCCCGATCCCACAAGAGCGATAATCCATGCTGATTCCAACAGTATCACATTCTTAACGGATGTTGCAGTTTCGCGTTCGCACCAAACCGGAGACGGAACGGTTGACACTCTAAAATATTGGCTCGGTTCGGTAAACGAAGCCAGGGTTGCCAGCACGCCGAATCCGAGAGACAGAATTTTATACAGACAGGTAAATAACGATCCTCCGCTAAGTTCTAATTTGGGCGTAACGCAATTTGTATTAAAATATTTTGACGCGCTCGGACATGAAATAACGTCGATGCCTTCTCAGCCGCCGTTGGGAATTATTACAATGCAGATTGACGTAACTGTTGAAAATCCCGCTGCGTATGGAAATGCAAATACGGAAGATGTTTATTCGGAAGAAAGAGCCGCTTTTTGGAGACAAATCAGACTCGCGGCGCCAAGTTTAAGAAATAGATAGGAGTTAAATAAAATGGGCGGAAAAGCGGCTTTATTATTAGTGCTGGGGTTCAGCTTGATTTTTGCGGTTGTTAATTTCAACACGCATTCGATGGTTAACAGAACCGTAGATAATTTTACGAAATATTATGTGCGAACTCATTTACACAACATTGCCGTGAGCGGCGCATATATGGCGGCAAACAAAGTTTTTGAAGACCCGACCTGGAACGACGGTTTTCATAATCTCTCATTATCAAACGACACAATAGACGTTACCGTATCGTCATTTGCGGTCGATAAAATTAAAATTATTTCCAAAGGATATTATCTGGGCGATACGGACATGGTAAAAATTGTTCTGCAGCCTGCAAGCTTTGCAAAGTACGGATATTACGCTAACTATTGGCCCGGCGGCGGATATTTGGTTACCGGAGATACGGTTGACGGTCCGTTTCATGTCCAAGGCAGGCT
>JAADIR010000154.1 GCA_013151245.1 Chlorobiota bacterium | reverse complement strand
ATTTATCCTCTTACCGCGTCGGCAATTTGTCCCGAAACCAAAATTCTACCGCACGATTCGCAAACGAATAGTCTTTTATTCGTGCGGATTTCTATTAACCGCTGAGGCGGAACCATATTATGGCAGCCCGAACAAGCGCCGCGCGAAACGTAAGCAACCGCGTTTCCGCCTTTTGCTTTTCTTATTCGCATGTAAATATTATAATCGTTCCTTTTTATTTGCTCGACTATTTTTTCTCTCTGTTCGCGGAGTTTGGCTTCTTCCTTTTCGTTTGTTCTGATTATCTTTTTTAATTCGGTTTCTTTTTCTTTAAGTTCTTCCTGCAGTTCCTCAAGCTTCGGCGTTAATTCTTCAATGTCGAATTTCATTTTTTCAACGTGAAGTTCGAGTTCCATGTTTTCGTTCTGTTTTTCTTCAATTAGTTTTTCGGAATGGTCTATCTCTTTTGTCAGAGCGTCGTATTCTTTGTTGTTTCTGACTTGGAAGAGTTGTGATTTGAATTTTTTAAGGGATTTTTTTAAGCGCTCAATTTCATCTTCGTTGATTTTTTGCGTTTCAAACGCTTCTTTTTTGATGTTCTCTTTTTCCGCAATTTGGTCTTTGATTTCCGTCATTCTGCTCGTCAAATCGTTTACCGTAAGCGGAAGATCGCCTCGTAATTCCTCCAGTTCGTCTAACTGGTCGTCGATGTTTTGCAGCTTATAGAGAGTCGTCAGTCGATTTTGCAATTTAATTCTCCTTTTATTATTTATTTTAGATTAAAAATTTTCACGGGGTTTGTTGAACCTTTAAATTTATATATTTCAATTTTACCGTTGTTTTCTTTAACAAATTTTTCCAATCTCTTTTTCACTTCATCCAGAACGACTACTTCGGTTTCGTAATGTCCCGCGTCAATTAAATAGATTTTATTTTCCGCGTCTTGGAATGTATGATATTTAATATCCGCCGTAACGTAAGCGTCCGCCCCTGCGCCGATAGCCGCCGGAATTAAATCCGCCCCGCTGCCTCCGCAAACGGCAACGGTTTTAATTTTTGCCGTTTTACCTTTGCAATATTTTAAAGCCGTTGTATTCAGCTTTTTCGAAATTTTCAAAAGGAACGCATTAATATTTTCTTGCGGATCGAGTTCGCCTACTACGCCGTATCCGTAATTTACGTTTTCGTTTTCCAGCGGGTAAACGTCAACCGCCGGTTCTTCGTACGAATGCGCTTTTCGAACAGCCGAAAGAACGTCGTTCAATTTCCAAGAATAAACGAGCGCTTCGAGTTTGATTTCTTCAACCGTTTCGAACTTCTCTTTTTCGCCGATTGCAGGATTGCTGTTTTGTCCGCCGCGGAACGTTCCATTGCCTTTAGCGCGGTAACTGCAGTGAGAATAATTTCCGATGATTCCGCCGCCCGCTTGAAAGATTGCGTTCGAAACTTTTTCCAAATCATTTTCGGGAAGAAAAACCGCCACTTTAAATTGATTCCCTTTTTCGTTGGCAAGATAGCGGAGATTTTTTAAGCCCAGTTTTTCGGCAAGACGAAAACTTACTCCTCCTTCGGTGAAATCCAAATTCGTATGCGCCGAATATAAAGTTATGTCGTTTTTAATAAGAAGCGCAATAATTTTTCCTTTTGCGCCGGCTGTGTTGATTCTTGATAATTTATTGAAAATAAACGGGTGATGGGTTAAAATAAAATTGCACTTCTTTTTGAGCGCTTCTTTTACAACGGCTTCGTTTACTTCAAGCGCTAAAAGGACGTTTTTTAAGTCGGTTTTTGAGGAACCCACTTGCAGTCCGATGTTGTCTCGTTCCCAAGCGGCGCCGGGCGGCGCCCAATTTTCAATATAACCGATTAAATCAACAGTTCTCATTCTGAATCAAAAAAAAATGCACTCCTAAGTCATTAGTAGTGCATCTCTCGTATTCTCTTAAAAAGTTAATATTACGAACTTTTTTAATAGTAGTATTTTTAATATCAAGTATTTCATTTTTTCGATTATGAAATATAATATTATAATACTTTTATTTCAATATTTATGCCAACAAAATAATAAAAAACCCAACTTCCTAAAAAGAAGTTGGGCAAGCAAACGGAGGCAAATAATGTTAGTTAAAAGATTTTAAGAACTCGTCTTTTAAGTAAACGTGCATCGCCGAATCCTTATCCGCCGAACCGAACGGTTTGAGGTACTTGAACGGTTCTTCGGAATCGTAAGCAAGGATTGAGTGGCACAAGGTGCAGTCGTATCTAATCGAATTTCCCTTATCGTCAATCATGCTTTCGTTGTGGCACCTGAAACAACCGCCTTCGCGGCTGTGCCCCAAGTGATTCGGATAAGCGTTCCAGTCGATATTCATACCGACGTGAATATTTCTTTTATAAATTTCCTGCAATGTTTCAATAGATTTGTCGATAGCTTTCCCTTTTGAGGCAAGCAGATCGGGATAATTTCTGCGGTAGAAACTTGTGATTCTGTTTTTAATAATTTCAGCCGCCTTGTCGTTTTCGGTAAACGAAGCCGTGATTGCGCCGAGACTTTCTCTTTTAATATACGGAAGCGATTTGTCTATCAATCCTTTTCTCATTCGTATATCGATAGCGTTTCTCGGTTCTTCATAAATATGAGTCGCTCTATTGTGGCAATCAACGCAGTCCATATCTCTTACCGAATCGGTTGAATAATTTATCCCTTCGAGTTTCTTGTTGGTAAACCGTTTGAACGAACCGTCGCGCTGTTTCGATTCCACCCAGATTATCTCTTCTCTTTTATCGTCAACGGAAGTATATCTGACGTCGTTTCCTTTTCCGATGTGCCAATGAATTCCGGCTCTTCCGACTTCTTCGCCGGTATCTATTTTGAGCACAAGGGTCGTGTACTTTGGCGTCGATTTTTCATCCATTTCATAGTGCGCGATAGATTTAAGCAGAGAGCCGTAAAACTTATCCGGCCAATGGCATTTTTCGCACGTTTCCCGCGCAGGGCGAAGCTGGCGAACGGGCGTGGGAATAGGGCGTTCGTAAAGATTGAACGTAGCCGAAACCATCTGCCAAGCGCCGTTAAGTTTCGAACTGATCAGCGCTCCGGTTCCTTCGCCGACGTGGCATTCAACGCATGCAACGCGCGAGTGCGGCGAAGCCTGATAAGTCGTCCATTCGGGATTCATAACGGAATGACACGCCGTTCCGCAGAATTCGGGTTCGTCCATAAAACTGAGCGTACGCATACTTGCAACAAGAAGGAACAGAATATTGATAATAGTAAAAATCATTACCGTTCTTAGAAGAGAGGCGCCGAGTTTACTTTCCGCCAAATCGTTTCTATCGAATTGTCTTTCAAGCAATTCCCGCGTTGTTTTTCCGGCGTCTTTTTTATAAATCATCCATGCAAAAGGAATAAGAGCCAATCCTATTATGAACAAAGTCGGCAAGAGGAGATAAGTAATCAACCCGATATACGCGTTGGTGAAAACGCCCATAATTCTCAGCAGTTCAAGAAGAACAAAGGTAAGAAAGGACGACGTCGTCAACGCCATCCCCGTCTTCCCAATTCTATTTATTGAAACACCGCGAATAAAGTTTAAGTATTTCAATTTCATTTTTTACCCGCTATTTTTCATTAAATAAGTTAGAATAAATTTTCTGCAGTTCGCCGTCTTTGATTGATTCTTTAAGTTCCGCAGTGGTTTTTTGAGTGAACCATTGATGCATCGGATCGTTCTTCAACATATTGTCTATATAATCGTTCACGTCTTTGTCGTTGAATTTTCTTGCGGCGGGTAAAAACTCAAAGTAGAAATTATGAATAACGTCGTAAATGCCGTGCCACCAAGCATAGTCCGGTCCCATCATAGCCGCGCCGTGACGCGCGCGTCTTCCTTCGTGATGCCAAAGTTCCCAATAGATCCAGTCAATGTCGTTGGCAAAGTTAGCTTTGCGTTCTTTCAGACCTTTCTTGTTGATTATCTTCATAATCGCGCCGGCGGGTTTGGCAAATTTGTCGTTATATAAACGAACGGTTGCGTCGAACTGCACAAAGTGTCCTTCAACAAATCTTTCCGTGTGACATGCCGAACAAACGTCGCGCATGTTTTTCCGTTTCTGCTCCGCGTTATCTTTGAATTTTGACACAGGCGGGCGCAGCGTCCATTTAATTCTCTGCCCTACGTCGTGAGTGACTTTCTGCGTTCTCGTTGCCGACATGTGGCACGTGGCGCAAGTAGGCGCTTCATAATAATCGATTCCGACGACCCATTCGTCGGCTTTAATATTCATCTCGTCGAGATGAGTATAGTAAGCGTTTCCGTGTTTACTTTCTTCGTATATTTCTTTTTGCGGATGATCGGGTCCTAAGTGACATTTAGAACACGCTTCGGGTTTACGAGCCTGCGCTTTTGAAAAAGCGTGACGAGTATGGCATGCGTTGCAAGAACCGAACGAGCCGTCCGGATTAATCCTGCCGATGCCGCTGTTCGGCCATGTGCGGTTGGAAAGCTTGTTAGGCGCGTTTTCGTCAATAACTATTTTTGCGCCGTGACAACTTTCGCAGCCGACTTTAACAACCGGAGTTCCGCCGCCTACATATCCCAGATATGCGTCTTTAGATTCCAGAATTTTCCCCGCGCTTGCGTGATAGGAATTGTTTACTTCTTCCATTTCCTTTTTATGGCAAACGCCGCAATCCTTTGGCGTTACAAGAGTTGCGATATAAGCGCCTTCGTGCATAAACGCGTCTATATCGCTTTTGTTTGCGCTGTGGCAGCTCAAACACGTTACGTTGTTTTCGGCATGTTTGGATTTGTTCCATTGCTTGTAAATGCCCGGGGTTTTTTCCTTGTGGCAAGTCATACATTTGCCCGCTACTCTTGCGTCCTGCGCAAAATAGTTGCTCGCTAATCCCGCGGCAAATATGAATAAAATAATTAGACTGAGTTTTTTCATGAACGCCTCTCCCTGATACTTGATAAAATGTTGTTTATTTATGTGTCGAAAATTTAACCGCCGCCGTTAATAATGTTCGTCGTTAAAGTTAACGCTTGCCGACAAAAACCATTTCATAATTATCTTGCCCGGACGCAATAAAAGAAAGCGTTTTGATATTCAGATTGTTTTATCTTATAAAAGATAAAAAGTTTTGCCGTTATAAACAATACGCTTTTTACTTTTACCGCCATATATACAAATAACGATTTGGTCCCGCTATGCGGGATAAAAGAATGTCATTTTGATTCATGTAAAGTATTACGATTTTGATCCTTCCCGATAAAAAAAGTATCGGGACAAATTGTTGTTTAGAAATATTAAAGATTAATTTGAGAATGACTGAGAAATTCAAACCGGTCAAACCGAAACGCTAATTGTTATGCTCGGGATTCCATCATTCCAATTGTCCATTATCAATTGCGGCTTACCGCCATATATTTTTTAATTTAAATGATCTATAGAATTCATTTTAGGATACAGTTCCAAATATTCTTTTTTAGGAACGTCGTTTTGCCAATGTCCGGAAAAGAATCCTACGCCGAGAATGGAAAAATAAATTACCAGAATAAGAATTCCCACAAGTCGTTTATCAATTTTTTTCTTGGAAAAAACCGGTTTCAATTCCAGCGTATCGGCAACCGGACAAGCGTCAACGCACTGCAAACAAGTTGTGCACTCGTCGGAAATAACTGTTTTTACTTTGTCAACTTTGATATGAGAAGGACACGCTTTCGAGCAAAGACCGCAGTCGGTGCAGCTTGCGGAATTTCTTTTTATTTTCAGCGGGCTCAGCAGCGTAAAGATTCCAACCAACGCCCCGTAAGGACATAGATAACGGCACCAAAAATTTCTTATAACAATTGAAAGAACAAACAATCCGAGCAGAACGTAAAACGAGAAGAGCGTTAAATCGGCGAAAAAATAATACATCTTGACGTCGGAGAGAACGTTATACGGAGCGTCGAGAAACGACTTCAATCCGGCGGCGGACATAGTAAAAACGGCGGAAGCGAAAAAGAAAAGCAAAAGATATTTCAGCGACCTTAAAGGGTAATCCAAAAATTTCGGCAGTTTGTTTAATTTTCTTTTGAAAAGTTTTATCTGAATTTTTTCTCCGAAATCGCCTATCATTTCCGAGATAAAGCCGATAGGGCAAATCCAGCTGCAAAACGATTTGCCGAAAATTAGGGAAACCGCGATAATAGCAACGAAGATAAAAAGTCCCGCCGGATGAACCGAATGAATTTCGCCGGTTTTTAAAAAGAGCATCAAACTCATCAGCGAGCTAATCGGAAGAAAGGCTTCCACTCCGGGAGGACGCGCCGCAAACTCAGCCGCGCCGCCGCTTTCAAGCCATTTTACAAATCCGTGAAATTCGTAACCGATCCAAATAGTGAGAAAAACAAAAAAGAGTTGAATATAGAATCTATATTTCTGTATAGGCGTTTCGTGGTTTTTTTCGATCTTCATTTCAATCTATAATAAGATTATTAAATCCGATTAAAACTTAATCGAATATTTTTTATTTGTCAACTAAAATCGGAA
>JAADIR010000030.1 GCA_013151245.1 Chlorobiota bacterium | reverse complement strand
ATTGATCGTTCGGGCGGCGTTTACTTAAGCGGTAATACTTCTATTACTAAATTGAATTTTACAAATGGCAATTTATATACCGGTTCTTATACGTTAACTATCGATCCTTCGCAATTATCCGGCGAAGCCGACGGTAGTTATATAGTTGGTACTGTTAAGACTACGTCTCAAGATTTAACTACAAGCGCAACCGTTTTTAGTAACCTAGGATTGACATTCCCTTCTACTTTTTCCACCGGCAACAGCGTTACTTTAATAAGAACAACAGGTTCTGGAGCCGCAGTTACTGTTAGCGGCAACAGCGGTTTTGATAGGGTATATCAATTGGACGGAACAATGACTTATACCGGTTTTGTTACATGCGATTGGTTCGGGAGCGAATCAAGCGGAAGAAACTTATCAAAAGTCGCCATTCACGAATTTGTCAGCGCTACCTCGGAATGGATCACAAGAGGACCTGACGCCGCTGCAACGGGAAGTTACAGCGCTACTTCTAACGTTAATACGGATGTATCGTCAGTCAGTCAGATTAAATATACTATAACAGACGACGCGAATCCATTGCCTGTTGAGTTAACTTCTTTCACGGCTTCGGTGGACGACAGAACCGTTACGTTAAATTGGGAAACTGCAACGGAAGTTGACAACTACGGATTTGAAATTGAGAGAAATCTTGTTCAGGAAAATAAAGAAGCTAATTGGGAAACATTAGGATTTGTTCAAGGTTCGGGCAACTCAAACTCGCCGAAAGAATATTCTTATGTTGACGAAAGCGTTTTCTTCGGTAATTATCAGTATAGATTGAAACAAGTAGATACCGACGGAAAATTTGAATACTTTGACGTAGTTGAAGTTCAAGTCGGCGAAGTTCCAACGGAATATTCATTAAGACAAAATTATCCTAATCCGTTTAATCCGTCAACGGTTATCGAATTCGGTCTTCCCGAAACGGCTAACGTTACATTATCGGTTTACAACTTGCTTGGGGAAAAAGTCGCAACATTGTTCTCGGGTAATATGGAAGCCGGAATGCACAAAGTTGATTTCAACGCAAATAACCTTTCGAGCGGAATTTATATTTACAGTCTTGAAGGACAAAGCGTAAGAATCACGAAAAAGATGATGCTCATGAAATAGGAGCTGAAATTTAGTCCGCCGCGGCGGATAGAATAAGCCCGATGAAATTTCGTCGGGCTTTTTTTATGCGTAAAAATTTTTAAAAATGTAGCCGCAGACTTTATGTCTGCGTGCCGGATAAGTCAAAGAAGGAAAAATTTTAGAATATTAAAAGATAAGTTCAGATTTCAAATGATATTCGCCCGCACAAACGCGCACGCCGGCATGAAGCCGGCGGTTACAGCCATTCGTCTTTGAATCCTTTTTTTAAACATTCGGATAATTCGCGATAATCAACTTTCATTTTAAGAATTGTTTCAAGTTCGATGGTTTTTTTTGCTAATTCAATTTTGAGTTTTTCAATAAGATTTGTCTCAACGTTCAAATATTCCGGCAATTTACGGTGAAACGTTCCCACGAGAATGGAGCCGTGTTGGAGAATTACGTTTTGCATTTTTCGCTGCGCCGAACCGATAATCTTTTTTGCGTCGAATTTCACTTCGCTTTTTGCCGAACTTGCAAAACAGAGCGAGCCGGAATCTTTTTTAAGAAGGGAAGGGAAATGCGGCTGTTCGTTTTCCAAAGCAATATGTTCCGAAATTTCGGGAGCGTATAAAATCAATCCTTTTACGAGCGCGTTAGAAATTTTTTCGTAAATTTCTTTTTGGGAGAAACCTACGGATAAAGGAAGCGCGACCGAATACGTAATTTCTTCGGCGTGAAGGATTGCTCGCCCGCCTGTTGGGCGTTTCACTACGTCGATGTTATCCGCTTTTGCTTTTTCAATATTAATATCGTCAAAACTTTGATTTGCGCCAAGCGAGATGCAGTAAGGTTCCCATCTGTAAAGTCTAAAAAACGCTTTGTTCGATTTTGCATTTTCGGCAAGTTTTAAATCAATTGACATATTATTAGCGCCCGTATCAAAACCGGAGTCAATAAAACGCCAAATCACGTTCGAACCAATCCTTTTTTCCCATTCTCCATTTTCAATTCTCCATTGTCCATTAGACAAACGTCAAATCACTTTTTGATAAGTCCCCTTTGACTGCCGAGAATGAAGTCAATTATATTTTTAACGTAAGAAGAGTTTTTAAATTCTTTTTCGAGTCTTTCGCGCCCTTGAGAAATATTTAATCCGGATTCGTAGAGTACTTTGTATGCCTCTTTTAACGTGTTTATTTCATCTGCGGTAAATCCGCGTCTTCGCAAGCCGATTACATTTAATCCGGCGAAACGGGCCGGACTATCCATTGCAATAATATACGGCGGGACGTCCATGTGAACGCGCAAACCGCCGCCGACCATAGCGTGTTGACCGATTTTTCCGAACTGATGAATTAATGTTCCGCCGCCGATAATCACCCAATCTTCAATTGTTATGTGTCCCGCAATTTGAACGCTGTTGGCAACGATACAATTGTCGCCTATTTGAACGTCGTGCGCGACGTGCGTATAAGCCATCAACAAGCAATTTTTCCCAATCCGCGATTCGCCGGTTTCGCTTGTGCCTCTGTGAAGCGTAGTGAATTCACGGATGACGGTATCATCGCCAATGAAAAAATATGTTTCTTCATTCCCGAATTTTAAGTCTTGCGGAATGTTTGCTATTGCGGCGGATTGAAATATCTTTACCCTGTTGCCGATTCTCGCGCCGTCATAAATTACTGCGGAAGGACCTATAACGCAATCGTCGCCTATTTCAACATCGTCATATATTACCGCGTATGGTTTGACGCGTATGTTATCGCCGAGTTTTGCTTTCGGGCTGACAATTGCGGTTGGGTGAATATCATTCATTCCTAATTTTCCTTATCAACAATTCCCGCCATCATTTCGGCTTCGCAGACGAGTTTGTTATCGACGAACGCTTTTGTCTTCATCACAATAACGCGTCCTTTCTGTTGGAGCATATCGGCTTCCATTATCAGCTGATCGCCGGGGACCACAGGTTTTCTGAATTTAACATTTTTAAGCTGCATAAAATAGACGAGTTTATCAGCGCCGTCTTCCAATGAATTTAGAAGCATTATCCCGCCAACTTGCGCCATGGCTTCAACAATAAGAACGCCCGGCATAATCGGCTGTCCGGGGAAATGCCCTTGGAAAAAAGGTTCGTTTATAGTAACGGATTTTACGCCGATTACCTTTTTATTCAATTCGAGGTGAATGATTTTATCGACAAGCAAAAACGGATATCTGTGCGGAAGAATTTTTTGAATTGCGTTTATGTCGAATACTATTCCTTCCTTTTTAACGTGCTGATATTGCTTGACTAATTTTTTCTGCTGATATAGTTTTCTGATTTTTTTTGCGAACTCCACGTTTGCTTTATGCCCGGGACGGGCGGCAAGAATCTGCGCTTTTATCGGAGCTCCTATCAGCGCCAAATCTCCCATCATATCAAGCAGTTTGTGGCGAACCGGTTCGTTTTTGAAACGGAGCGATTTTTCATTTAGAAATCCGTTTTTCCCAATTTCAATATCCGAATTAATTCCGAGTTTTTTTGAAATCCTTTTAATTTCTTCTTCGCCCATTTGATGATCGACAATGACTACGGCGTTTTCAAGATTTCCGCCTTTGATAAGGTCTTGATCTATAAGCATTTCTATTTCGCTGAGGAAACTGAACGTTCTCGCCGGCGCGAATTCTTCTACAAATTCATCCAGATCAAACAAACCGCTGTGTTGGCTTCCCAGCGCTGGATTTTGGTAATCTACCATAACCGTCAAACGATAGCCGTCAAGCGGAAGAGCGACAATATCAACTTGCTCTTCTTCGTTGTGGAAGGTAACCGTTTCGTCGATTATCAGATAATCTTTCGGCGCTTTTTGTTCTTCAAATCCCGCGTGCAAAAGTTTTTCCACGTAAGGCTTTGCGCTTCCGTCTCCAATCGGAGGTTCGATTCCGTCCATTTCAACGTAAAGATTATCTATCTGCAAACCTGAAATTGCCGCTAAAACGTGTTCAACCGTATGAACTCGAACTTCCCCGATTCCTAGCGTCGTTCCCCGCGAGATATCGACGACAAAATCCGCAAGCGCGGGAATTTCGGGATTTCCGCCGAGATCGACGCGGACAAATTTAATGCCGGTGTTTTCCGGCGCCGGTTTGAACGTCATTGTAGAAGTTGTTCCCGTGTGCAATCCGTATCCCGACAGCGATATCGGTTTGGAAATAGTTCTTTGCATTTCTAACATCTATGTTTCCTCGCTCTTAGTCAGTTTTTCCGTTAACTCTTTTAATTTTTTTTCAAGTTCTTTTATTTTTTTTGCATAATTCGGAAGGTTGCGGATGTGCCCTTCTGTCCTAAGCGCCGCGCCGAGTTCTTTTATTGGAAAACCGAAATATTTGCCCGGCTTTGTAATTGATTTCGGAACTCCCGATTGCGCGCCAATCATTACATTGTCGGTAACTTCCAGATGATCCGCAAGCCCTACTTGCCCCCCGAAAATGCAATGCGCTCCAACCTTTGTGCTTCCTGATATTCCTGTCTGCGCGGAGATTGCAGTCCATTCGCCTATTTCGACGTTGTGGGCAATTTGAACAAGGTTGTCAATTTTGGCGCCTTTGCGGATTACGGTCGTTCCCAGCGCGGCTCTGTCAATAGTAGTGTTGGAGCCGATTTCAACATCGTCTTCAATATTGACGTTTCCGATTTGCGGAATCTTGTTTAACTCTCCTTTTTCGTTCGGGGAGAAACCGAAACCGTCGCTTCCAACAACAACGCCGGGATGAATGATCACGCGGTCGCCGATAGTTGTTCCTTCGCGTACAGTGACATTCGGGTAGATAATTACGTCTTCGCCTATTACCGTATCATCGAGAATTACGCTGTTATGGAAAATAGTCGTATTGCTTCCGATTTTACAGTTTTCCGAAATCACGACATTTTTACCGAGAGTAACATTCTCGCCCAGAGCGGCGGACTCGGAAATAAAAGCCGTTGAATCAATTCCCCCGAGTTTTGTCCGCTTGTCAAAGTATTTGCTGATAATTTTTTGAAACGCCAAATTCGGATTCTCTACAACAATGTAAGTAATATCGTTTCTGTCTTTCGGCGCATCTTCGGAAGCCAAAAGAACGGATGCGTTTGTCGTTTTAAGGAATTTGAAATATTGGTGACGATAAAGGAAAGACATTTCTCCTTTTTGCGCTTCCTCAATTTTTGCTATTCCGTTAAAAGATGAATTATCGTCGCCGATTATTTTTCCGCCTACGAGCGTTGCCGCTTCTTTCACTGATATCATCATAATGTTGACTGCAATTTTTCTAAAACCTTATTTGTAATATCATACTTTTCCTTAGCGTAAAGAAAAAGTATATCGCCGCTGCGGTCGAAAACAAAATCCAAGTCGTCTTCTTTGGCGACTTCTTCAATAGCGTTGAATATTTTATTTTGAACAGGTTTCATTATTTCTTCTTGAGTTTTGAACAATTCTCCGTTAACTCCGAATTTCTTTTGTCTATATTCGGAAACGGCATTTTCCAACTCGACCAGTTCTTTTTCAACTTCAGCGCGTTTCTGTTTACTCATAATAAGCTTTCGCTTATCATAGTCGTCGTATTTTTCTTTCCATTCTTTTTCTTTTTTACTCAGTTCTTCCTGCCATTCTTGAATTTTGGCGTCTAACCTCTTTTGAGCGTCCTGAGCGTCGGGAAGCTGTTTCATTATAGCGTCGGAATCAACGTACCCTATTTTAAGTTGACCGAAAGTAGGTTGAACTAAAAATAAAAAAAGAACGACGGAAATCAATCCGAACTTTTTCATAATTGCCTCAATTATTTCATTGTTTTTAATCTATCGAGAACTTTGAAAGTCATATCATATTCAGGATCTGCAAAAAGAAGGAGGACGTCGCCCGCTTTATCAAAGATAAATTTCATATTTTCTTTTTTAGCGACTTCTTCGATTGCTTGATAAATTTTTTCTCTTACCGGAGCCATAAATTCTTCCTGCTTTTGCGAAAGTTCTCCGCCTTGCCCGAATTTTGTTTGCTGATACTGCTGGAGATACTGTTCTTGCTGAATTAAGTTTTGCTGTCTCTGCTGTTGCTGCTCCGGCGCCATTGTAGTCGCTTGCTGCTGATAAGTTTGATATCCTTGCTGCAGAGCTTGCGTCATACTGTCAATGCTCGTTTTCCAGGTTGCCGCAAGGGCTTCCAAATCGCTTTGAGCTTTAATAGCGGGGGCATATTGCGCGAGTATTGTTTGCGTGTCAACAAAACCGATTTTCTGAGATTGAGCGAATAAAACCGAGCTTAAAACCAGTAATGCAAGAATTACTTTTTTCATTTGTTACTCCTTTGTATTTATGATTATTAAAATGCTTTTCCAAACTGAAAATGAAACAGCCATTGCGGATCTCTGCCGTCAACAGCTTTGCGGTCGAATCCGTAACCGAAGTCGAAACCGATCAAACCGATTGGATTTATCAGCAAGCGCGCTCCAACGCCGGCGGATCTTCGTAAATCAAATAAATCTGTATTCTCTATATTAAGAAAAGTATTACCGGCTTCCAAAAATGCAAGAATATAAATCGGCATCGGTTCAAGCGTAAGAGCGCCGCGAATTTCCATCGTATATTTTGCCATTACCTGCCCGCCGATAATATCGCCGAAGAAATTGCGCGGTCCAACGCTTCTGTCTTCATATCCGCGCAGCGGCACCGTTGCAATCACCAAACCGTTTCCGCCCATAAAATAATATTCAAACGGTTGAATTATTGTGCCTTTACGAAGCTCTTCAATATATCCGAGTTCTAACCCCAGATAGAAAGCGACTCGAGTTGAATTGAACAATCGTTTGTACCATTCGGTTTTTAACCCGAGTTTAAAATAATCTACGTCGCCGGGTAAAAACGGACCGCCGGAAACATCTCCGGAAAGAGAAATTTTTGAACCTTTCGACGGAAAGATAGGATTATCGATATCGGTACGAGTAAAGGTAAGCCCAATTGTATATTGGTTTGTCGTTCCTTCGGTATAAAAATTTCTTCCATTAATGATATTATTATATTGATACCTAAATGTTCCCTGCAAGTAAAAATAGTTGTCCGGCCAAGTCAATCGTCGTCCCACCTTCATAGAAGCGCCGGTTTGACGTAAATCATAAACATAGTTTTGCCGCGTGTCGAACAAGTTGAAACCCAGCATAGTAGGCGTATCCATAAACCACGGTTCGGTGAAGCCGATGTTAAACGTTCTGTAAAAGTTGCCTACGCCGAACTGCCAATTGAAATTTAATATTTGTCCGCCGCCCATTTGAAACGGGTGCGCGATTGAGAAGTTTGTTAACGTAACGCCTATCGAACCGCTGAAACCGAATCCGCCGCTGTAGCCAACCGAAGCGTTCAGATAGTCGCTTGATTTTTCCTCTACGTTATAATTGATTGCAACGGTGCTGTCGTTAACAGGCTGCGGATTTACGCCGCCCGTGTAAAGTTTTTCCGGACTAAAATACTGCAAGTTGGCAAGCTGCTGGATACTTCTGATGATTCCTGCGCGGCTGTAATAATCGCCGGGTATTGTATATAGTTCGCGGCGGATAACCTTTTCCATCGTTTTATTATTGCCCGAAATATTAACCTCGCCAATTTTGAACCGGCTGTTTTCCGAAATGCGGATTGTAAGATCGATAGAATCCGGCTCAACTACTTTTTCACTCAAATCAATTCTTGCCGTTAGATATCCTTTATCTTGAAAGAGAGAACTGATATCGGACTGATCTTGGTTGAAATATAAATTTTGATTGAGCGCTTCGTAGTCGTAAATATCGCCTTTATAAAATCCGAGTCGTTCCGTTAGAAACTTATCAGTGTAAATGCTGTTGCCTTCCCATTTAACGTTTCGTATTTTGTATTGAGTCCCTTCCTCAACAAAAACCCGAATTTTAACTTCGGAGCGGTCGCTGTTGTAAATTAAAGTATCGCCGAGCACTCTAAAATCGCGGTAGCCGTTTTTGCGGTAAAAATCCGTAAGAAGTTTCTCGTCCTTTTTCAATCCTTCATAACTTAAATCAAAGCTCGACCAAAACTCCCACCAAGTATATTCCGAGATATCGTCAAATTGTGAAAGCAGCTCGTCGTCGTCAAAAGCTTTGTTTCCCTCGAATTCAATTTTTACAACCGTTACTTCATCGCCTTCGGAAATGTTATAAATAAGCAATATCCGGTTTTTGATTTTACGGACAATTCTCATTGGGACGTCGGGGGAGTAATCATATTCGGTAACGAACTCTTTAGAAAAATCTTTTTCGTTTCTCCAAGTTACGCTTATTTTATCTTCAAGCGTATCGGCTGAAAGGAAAGTGTATCTTTCAACGTCAATCTTTACGTTCAGATATCCTTCTTCCTGATAAAGTTTTTTAATTTTAATTATCGAACGGTTAATATCCTGCGGTTTAAGAATGTGCCCGCGATTAAAGGGAATTTCTTTGATGATGTCATCTTCGCTCACGGCGTCGTTTCCGATAATTTTATAGTCTTCAATACGCGGATATTCTTGAAGTTTTATCAGAAGAAATACGCCGTTGTCAACTTTCTTTTCAACAATAATTTCTATATCCGGCGTGAAAATATTTAACGCCCACAACCGTTTGATGGCGTTGATTGTAGCGTCTCCGGGGATTTCGATTTCATCTCCGATTTTAAGACCGCTGTTTGCAATTATTGTGTTTGCATCCGCGGAAGTATTTCCCTCAACCCTTATTCCCAATATTCGAAAGGTTCCCTTTTGAAACTGCGGGAAAACCTGAATCGAAATAAAAAATAATATGATAGGTAAAACTTTATATAGACTGTTCGGAAAGTATTTTTGCATTCTTTGTCTTCTTGGGATTTTTCTGTAATTGTTCGCTAACTAATCCGAATCTTCTTTCTCTTTTTTGAAAATCGTAAATAGCTTTAACCAACTCTTCGCTGCCGAAATCGGGCCATAAAAGTTTAGTAACGTAAATTTCCGCGTAAGCTATTTGCCAGAGCAGGAAGTTACTGATACGATATTCCCCGCCGCTGCGAATCAGCAGATCGGGGTCGGGAATATCTTTAGTGTAAAGATATTGAGAGATAAGTTTTTCGTTTATTTTTTCTTTGATGATTCCATTTTTGTAGTCTTTCGCAATTTGCGCAACCGCTTCGGTTATTTCGCTTCTTCCGCTGTAATTAAAAGCTAAGTTCAAAACCATGCGTGTGTTGTTTTGGGTTTTTGCTTGGGCGTATTCCAATTCTCTGCGGACTTCGTCCGGTAAATTATCGTGGTTGCCGATACTCATTATTTTAATGTTGTTGGTATCCAATTCGTCTGTTTCGCTGCGGAGACTTTTAACAATTAATTTCATTAGATATGAAACTTCCGTAATCGGGCGTCTCCAATTTTCAGTAGAAAAAGTGTAGAGCGTTAAATATTTTACGCCCAAGTTAGAGCATGTTTCCACAACGCTTCTAACCGTCTCCACGCCTCTCTGGTGTCCGGCAACTCTCGGCAATCCTCTCTTTTTTGCCCATCTGCCGTTACCATCCATAATAACGGCAATGTGAGCGGGGATTTCGCCGCTTGACTTACATTTTTCAATTGCGGATAATTCCGCCTGAGTTAAATCTCTTTTCATAAAATAATTTTAATATGACTAAACAAGATATATTTCGGCGAAAAAAATGTCAAGGAATGATTTCTCCAAAGTGAATGAGACAAACTTTTTTTTATACAAAGGAAAATGAAAAAAGTAACTAAATAAAGTGAATTTCTTTAAAATATTTTCGGTCAAAAATTTTTACGCAAAAGAAATTCAGTTTACGGCGGGCGTATCGATAGGGATCAACTTGATGTTCTTTCTTGTTTCTTCGGTTAGAGTTGCAATAATATTTCGCGCTTTCACGGCAAGCCCTCTCGGAACGGCGACAAATAATTTAACTTTCCGGTTTGAATATTTTACGTTCCTTGAACCGAGGAACTCAAGCTTCCTATAAACTTCAAGATTATTTAAATCTTCCTCGGTTAGAGTGATTCCGATAACGTAGTTATTTTTATACTTTCCGATTGCTTCAACTTCGTAGTTTCCAATTCTTGCAGGCTCGGGAAGATATGAGCCGAACTTTCTGCTCAGCGTCATATAACCGTGTTTCCAAAAGGAATCTACAATTTCATCGACGTTATTTTCTCTGCTTAAAAGGTTCATCATCTTTTCTCTAATTAAAATAGGGGAGAATAGGAATAATTGGCGAGAACCGAGCGTAATCCAAAACTTTCAAATTAGCGATTTTATTGTAATCGAAAGCTCTGATTTCGTTTGAATATTTCAATTTCCCGAAAATAACTTTTTTCCCGTCGCTTTTTGTCGTTACGTAATAAGGTTCAATTTCAATATCTTTTAGCCCGTAAAGAAATTTGACTCTTTTTCTTAAATTTATTGCGAGTTTAAATAATTCAGTTTTCATAGTTTTTCCTTGACTTCTTTTTTTTAAGCTATCAATTATAGTAACGATAAACTCCTACAACCTTACCTATTATCGAAAAATCTTTTTGATTTTTTATAGTAATAGTTGAATAATTATCATTTTCCGGAATCAGATTAATAACGTTTCCTTTCTTTTCATATCTTTTAACCGTCGCTTCATTATTCCAGAATGCAATAATAATATCGCCGTTTCTTGCGTCGCTTATTTTGCTGACGAAAATAATATCTCCTTCCATTATTCCTGCGTTAATCATACTGTCGCCTCGAACCTTCAAACCGAAAAGAGGATTTTTTGATTTTACTAATTCGCTGCCGATAACAATTGTATCTTCAACGTTTTCCTCGGCTAAAATCGGGTAACCGGCGGCAACGCGACCGACAATGGGAATTTCAAGGATTGCGTCGTTTTTAACATTGGTATTTCCGCCGACGAGCGAAAGCGTTCTGTTGGTGTTGCTTTCGGAGGCGAGGAATCCTTTTTTAATTAATGCGTCAATATGCCTTTTTACGCCGAAGGTTGACGCGATATCAAATTCCTTTCCTATTTCTCTATAGCTCGGCGGATATCCGTTTTCATAGATGAAGTTTTCGATGAATGTTAAAATCTCTTTTTGACGGTTTGTTAATTCGCGACTCATAAGTAGTGTCCTTTTGTTCACTGCAAATATAGTGAACAAAAGGACACTTGTCAATAATTATTTTGAGAATATTTTTAAGCGGTGAATTTATTGTTTGAAAAAATTTATAAAAAAACCGCGAACTGAAAGCTCGCGGTTTTAAAAATAAGAACTGAAAATCTGGAAAATTATTCCACGTAAGTTATCCAGTTCCTCGTATCTTCTTTTACGCCGTATTGAATGTCTGATAATTCTTTGTACAATCTCATTCCAAGTTCGCCCGGCTCTTCCTGATCGAACAAAATTTCATTGTCACGGTATTTCAGTTTAGAGATTGAAGAAATGACCGCGGCTGTTCCGGTTCCGAAAAGTTCGACGAGATTTCCGTTTTCGTGCGCTTCAAAAATTTCATCAATCGAAATATTTCTTTCGCTGACGTTATAATTCCATTCCTTTAAAATCTGCAAAACCGAAAGACGAGTTATACCGGGGAGAATACTTCCGTTAAGTTTAGCGGTGGCTACTTCGTCTTTGAAATGGACAAAGAAATTCATTGTTCCAACTTCCTCGACGTATTTTTTTTCGATTGCATCCAGGAAAAGAACCTGTGTGAATCCTTGTTTTTTCGCTTCCACTTGCGCGTAAAGGCTGGCGGCATAGTTTCCGGCGGTTTTACAATCGCCCACTCCGTCGCGTACGGCTCTTACGTATTTGTCGGTCGCTAAAATAGGAACGGGCTTGAATCCTTCGGGATAATAAGGACCGACCGGGCTTAGCATAATGATGAACTTATAATCTTGCGACGGTTTTACGCCGAGTAAAGGGTCCATCCCGAAAACCAGCGGTCTGATGTAAAGCGAATATCCGGGTTTCGTAGGAATCCAATCTTGATCGAGTTTAATTAATTCCTTAAGCGCATTTAAAACCATCTCTTCGTCAAACTCGGGTATGCACATTCTGCGCGCCGATCTGTTTAACCGTTCGAAATTCTTTTCGGGTCTGAAAAGTCCGATCTTTCCGTCAACTCTTTTATATGCTTTGAGTCCTTCAAAGATAGCTTGTCCGTAATGGAAAACCATTGCGGCCGGCGAGAGCTCCAAATTTTTCAATTCTTTGATTGCAGGATTAATCCACTGACCGTCTTTACCGGAATAATCCATCTCAAAAACATGGGGCGTTAATATTTTACCGAAAATTAAATTTTCAGGAAGTTCAACGCTCGATTTTTCAACAATTATGTCTGACATAAAATACCTCACAGTTCAATTAACAATATCAAAAAATTTTAAAAACAAAAAAGCCCGACATAAATCGGGCTTATACAAAACAATTACATCAAAATAATAATTTCGATTAAAAGAATGTTCACAAATAATATGTTAATAATGTCTTTTCTCATTTTAAATAAAAATTTCAAAAATCTTAACTAATTGGGTTGGCATAATAAAAAATAATTCTCTAATTGGCAAGAATAAATTATGAATTCAGACTAATAAGAAGCTTTATATATGTAAAACGAAAAACGTTTAACAAAGGCATTCCAAATAAGGTAAAAATATAAAAATGTTGTATTTTAATTAATTCAAATTAATAATCTAAGAATTATTTTATGCGGTCGTTTGCTTATCTAGGCAAAAAAACAATAGATTTCTTTTCCGAACTCGGCGAAATCAGCAAGCTGCTCTTTTCAATTCTGAAATCGTTTCCGTTGATTTTTAAGAAGAGAAAACTTCTGCTGGTGCAGATGGAACATATCGGCGTCAATTCGCTGCCGCTGGTTGTAATTATTGCAATTTTCACCGGCGCCGTTGCCGCTTGGCAGGCTGCGTATCAATTAAAAGGAGTCGCGCCGTTATCATTTTTAGGAACCGCAACCAGTAAAGCTATAATCACCGAACTCGGTCCGGTATTGACGGCTATTGTAATTGCGGGAAGAGTCGGGGCTTCAATAGCCGCCGAACTCGGCTCGATGCGGGTTACAGAACAAATTGACGCTTTGGAAACGATGGGAATAAACCCGATACGATATTTAGCAACGCCGAGATTTTTTGCCGCCGTTTTTATGATGCCAATACTTGTTATCATCGCTAACGTAATAGCTGTTATAGGCGCCTTTCTAATTTCAAATGTTTTTTTAAATATCTCGTACGCCGTTTTTTTTGATTCGGTGAAAAGGTTTTTCTATATAAGCGATTTCACTTTCGGAATGATAAAAGGAATTATCTTCGGAGGCGTAACCGCGCTGCTTGGGTGTCATATAGGATTCCACACAACCGGAGGAGCCGAAGGAGTCGGGCTTTCAACGATTCGTTCATTTGTCCTCAACGCGGCTTGGATCTTGATCCTTGATTATGTTCTGTGGACAATTGTATTCTAAATCACAGATAGTTGTTTGTTACGATTATTTTTCACAAATTGAATTTCCATTAACGTAGCTTTTATGAAAATTTACTCAAAAATAAAACGCGTCTTAGATTTTGTCTTTTCATTGGTTGGTATTCTTATATCCCTTCCGTTTTTATTTGTCGCTTTTTTGATATTATATTTTGAATTGAAAAAGTTTCCGCTCTTTATTCAGGAACGCGGATTAACTTTAAGGAAATACAGATTTAAAATTTTTAAATTAAGAACTCTAAAAGAAAGCTCCTCCGATACCGTGGAACATTCAAGCGTTTACGATATATTTATCAAACCGGCTTTTGCTTATGACGTATCTCCTTTTGCCGCGTGGCTCAGAAGAAACGGGCTTGACGAACTTCCCCAACTCTTTAATGTGCTGTTTGGTCAGATGAGTTTTATCGGTCCGCGTCCGCTGATGATACAAGATCTGAAAATACTCAAGAAAGAATATCCGACTCAATACAGAGAAAGAGAATCTATGAGCGCCAAGCCGGGGATAACCGGTATGTGGCAGATTTTCGGAGACAGAGAACAGGGCGTTGATAATTTGATTGGATTGGATTTTGTTTACGATCGTTATCGTTCATTCTATTTGGATTTCAAATTGTTTCTCGCGACAATTCCGTTAGTTCTCAGCGGTAAGAACTCCGATGCAATTTTGTTTAAACGCAACAACGGACAAAGAAATTTACGTTCGCTTTTTTCAATATCTTCTAAATTCAAATTGGACTTTCATCCGTTCCCAACTAATTTTGCTTCAGTAGATTCCACGGCAAATAATAAACATTATTCGGTAGAGATTCCGAATGATTGGTGGTATGTCAGCGACACTTACAAAGTTTTAAGAACCAGCGAGAGTTCGCTGAAAATTATTAAATTAAAAAGCGAAGATAAAAAAGCCGATTCAGCTTAGAACATTCAGAAAGAAGTCAAACCCTTTATTTTCAAGCGTTCGCCTCGCTTAAAAGCGCCGCTTTGCTAATAATAATGTGCGATGTTCTTTATCCAAAATTATTAAAACCGGAAATAATTTATAACGGCAATTATTTTAAAAATCGTTATTATATTTTGACGCAATACATTATATTTGCCATTACGTTTAAAAAAGAAAGAGAGTATAGATAGAAAATTTTATATGAAAAACGCCTTCCGGATAATAACGTTTATTATGTTGCAAACTTTTGTTTCAATTCAAGCTCAACAAGGGGATATCTTTTATAAACCTGCCGACGATGATAATTCAAAATATACCAACGTAGGAAACATTGAAATAACAATTACAAACTTTGGAACTTATGGGCACGGCTTCAGTCTTTGGCCCGAGCAGCCTTCTTGCGAATATCCGAAAGGAAGCGGCATTGAGCATATTTACGACGGCGGTTTGTGGGTCGGAGGGTTTACGGCTGATGATTCGCTCGGCAATAATATTAATGGACCTTTTGTATCGACGGGAGTTATCGATTTCTCTTCGGCAACGCAGCGCGGTTCGGGTCTTGAATTTACAAACGCGCGAGGTTCTTTCGTAGAAGTGCGTTCTTCGCTTCCGGATTCGAAATATTTCAGCCCGAAGGCAATTTCGCATCAGGATTTTCTGATGGACTTTGCCGATACGTCCACAACGCTCAGCAACGGCGAACCGATTCTTCTTCACAGACCTCTCGGCGTTTCGGTGCATCTCGAAACGTACGCGTGGAATTATCCTTTTGCCGATTACTTTGTCATTTTCAATTATTACATAACCAACGTAACAAATAAATATATCGACAGTTTTTACGTGGCGCTTTGGACGGACGCAGTGGTTCGTAATACAATAGTATCCTCGCCGCGAACCGGCGGTTTTTACAATCACGGCGGAAACGGCTTTAACGATTCCTTGTCGATGGCATACGAATTTGACGCCGACGGCGATCCCGGGTTTACGGATAGTTATATTGGAGTTCAATTCCTCGGCGCTTCGCAGAAGGTTGACAGCGTTAATTATGTGAATTGGCAGTATAGAAATACAACTAACCCCAATTATTTTTCGCCTCAAGACGATATCGAAAGATATAAAAAAATGGAAGGTTTTTTCGGCGGAAGCAACAGATACGGATATGGAATTTCGCCTGAAGATTTGAAAATCCCGAGCAACAGATCGATGCTTCTCTCGATTGGAAATTTTAAAAACCTTGCGCCCGGAGATACAATTAATGTAACGTTTGCAATGGTTGCCGCAAAGAAAACGGGTTCCGACCCCGCTTCGCTCGATACCGAATATCAAAAAGAAAAACTTTATTCAAACGCCGGCTGGGCGATACGCGCTTACCGCGGGGAAGACAGAAACGGAAACGGGGACCTTGATCCGGGCGAAGATTCGAACGGAGACGGACGGTTGACGAGATACATTCTTCCTTCGCCGCCTAAAACTCCTTTTGTTAAAGTTGTGCCCGGGAATCAGAAAACTACTATTTATTGGGACGACCGCGCGGAATATTCCGTCGATCCGATTTCCGGCGAAATGGATTTTGAAGGATATAGAATTTACAGAACCAACGCCGGTTTCGATCTTTCTTCGAACTTGGACATATTAAATTCTTTGGTTACCGTCGCCGAATTTGACAGCGCGGATAATAACATCGGTTATGATACCGGATTTCCCGCTTTCATTCATTTAGACGAGCCGGTTACTTTCCCCGGCGATACGGTTGAATACAAATACAAATTTGAAATTGACAATCTGCTTAACGGCTGGCAGTATCTTTTTACCGTTACGGCTTTCGACAGAGGCGACGAAGAAAACGGATTGCCCAGTTTGGAATCGAGTTCGCTTTCAAGCTTGAACAGAATTCTTCCCGGAACTCCCGCTACTTCGGACGATAACGTGAAAATTGGCGTCTATCCGAATCCTTATTACGGCAACGCATATTGGGACGGTCCTTCGGAAAGACTGAGGAAAATTTATTTCTACAATTTACCCGAAGAATGCGAGATAATTATTTATACCCTTTCCGGCGATATTGTAAAACATATTTATCACGATCAATACAGCAACGGCGCAGATTTGCGCTGGTTCGAAACTTATGCAAAAGACGCGACTCAAAAGATGTCCGGCGGCGAACACGCTTGGGATTTAATCAGCGACTATTCGCAGGCAATTGCCTCGGGGCTTTACATCTTTTCCGTCGAAGATAAAAAAACGGGAAATGTTAAGACCGGTAAATTTTTAGTAATTAAATAATGTATAGGAGTAAAAAATGAAAATAAAATTACTTTTTTTTATGATTGTTCTTTTCAGCGCGCAATTATTTGCGCAGGAATATCCTGAAGTTTCAATCAGAGATATTCAATATATCAGCAACGACAGTTTGTTAACGCCGCCATACGATTATCCTTCGCAGCTAAACGGAGATACCGTTACGGTTACCGGTATCGTTATGAACGCGCCTTATTACAGCGCTAATCCCGATAGCGGAGCGATGTTAATTGCAGGCGCGCCGGCGATGTATTTACAAGACGCCGACGATCCTGTTTTCGGCGGGATGTTTGTCCGTTTCCCCGGCGCAACTTCGGCGTTCGGAGTTCTTGACACGGGAATGGTCGTTAAATGCACCGGAGTTGTTGCGGAATATTTTACTACGACGCAGTTAAATTTAATTGATTTTCAACCCGAAGACGTCGTCGATTTCAGCGAAAGACCGAAGCCGGTTGTTTTAACCCTCGATTCTCTTGTTGAAATAGGAACGAGCGATCCGAATTATCTTGCCGAAAAATGGGAACATGTTTATGTGGAAATCAGAAACGTTACCGCCACCGATATTGTTTCGATTGGAAGCGGCAGTTTCGGGATTTTTGACGAAAACAACTCGATGATTGTCGTCGGAAACCAATCGGATTATTTTAGAAACAGAGTCGCCGCTCCTCGTCCGGGAACTTCAATTGATTATATCCGCGGTTATATTAATAATAGAACAAATATGGATAACGGATGGTTCTTAATTAATCCCGTTTATCCCGACGATATAAAATACGGAGACGTAATTCCTCCGGATATTTCAAACATTACCAGAGACAAGGGATTAGTAGGATACGGCGACGAAGTAAACGTTTCGGCGGATATTCTCGACGCGGACGGAATTGTTAATTCGGCAAAAATTATGTACAAAGTTAACGGCGGAGAATTGCAGGAAGCGGACATGGCTTTAACCGCCGGAAATACATATATAGGAACGCTTCCCGCGTTTAACGATTCTACAATCGTTTCATTTTATATTATGGCTGAAGATAACGACGGAGCGCTTTCATATAATCCTTCCGATACGTTAAACGGCGTTTATTTTTATTACGTTCTCGATAGAGACCTTACTATTCAAGACGTTCAGCGTTCGCCGTTCGGCAGCGGTTACAGCGCTTACAATAATTTTGAAGTTACGGTAAGCGGCGTTGTTACGGCTGATACTTCGGATATTACAGCGGACGGCGGTAGAGTGTACATTCAGAACGGAACCGGTCCTTGGAGCGGCATTAAATTGTTCGGAACGGAAATTTACAATCTTCAAAAAGGAGACGAAGTTACCGTTACCGGAACCGTTAGAGAATCGTACGGACTTACGCAGATAGAAGGGCTGGATACGCCGGAATCAATTGTTGTTAACGGAACAACCGACGTTCCCGAACCGTACATGATTTCAACCGAAGAGATAGATTTTTCATCAAACGGCGACCTTCCCGCCGAATCATACGAAAGCGTTTTGATTAAATATGAAAATGTTACTGTAGTTGATGAAAACGCCGACGGCGATCCCGGTCCCGGCGTTAACGGAAACAGAAACTACGGCGAAATGGTCGTGCAAGACAATAGCGGCGAAGGAACGAGAGTCGAGCTTCAAGACGGAAACAACGATTACCATAATTTCTGGGACGCGTCGCTCGAAAACGAACCGATAAGAATAAGAACTTGGAATCACTTTGACGAATTGGTTGGAGTGCTTTATTATGCCTTCGGAAATTTCAAACTAGTTCCGAGAACGAACGCGGACTTTGTAGGATTTGTTACCGGCGTTGACGACGAAGAAATTGCCTCGGCGGAAACTTATTCGTTAAAGCAAAATTATCCGAATCCGTTTAACCCGACTACGATAATAGAATTTACGATTCCTCAAAACGGATTTGTTTCGTTGAAAATTTACAACCTTCTCGGCGAAGTTGTGGCGCAGTTGGTAAACGAAGAACTTTCATCGGGCGTTCATCATGTTCAGTTTAACGCCGCAAATTTACCGAGCGGAATTTATTTTTACCGTATGAAAGCCGGTGATTTTATCGACGCTAAAAAACTTGTTTTGTTGAAATAAATAAAATTAGTCGTCATTGCGAAAGAGCGCAGCGATTGAAGCAATCTACTGCAATGCGAACGAAATTGTTATTTCGAATTTGTTAATTCGAAACAACGCTAAATATGACAAAAAAAATATTAAATATCGTTTTATTATTCGGATTAACGGCTGCCGTTATTATCGGATGTAAGGAAAATTCGCCGAGCGAACCAATGGGTAATATGCTGCCGGAAACTTCGCTTGCGCTTTTCCCCGATTCCACAATAGCGCAGCAGCGGAGCCAGCTTCACGTTCATTGGTGGGGCGACGACCCGGACGGGTTTATCGTCGGCTTCTATTTCAAATGGGAAGGGCTTGATTCCGCGTGGCAGTTTACGGCGAGTTACGATTCGCTTTTCTCACTTCCCATCGGAACGGTGGACACTAATTACACTTTCAAAGTTATGGCGGCTGATAATGCCGGAAACGGAAAATACGACGATTCGATTACGCGCAACGGAATTGATTTGGGCGCCGAACCGTTCATCGACTCCAACGGCAACGGAATTCGCGACGAAGACGAAGATTATTACGATATCGGCGACGTTGACCCCGAACCGGCTTCGATGAATTTCCCTATTAAAAACTCCGCTCCCGTAGTTGAATGGAGCGACGATACGACGCTGCCCGAAGAATCATTTCCGGTTATGACAATCGCTTGGTCGGCTACGGATTTAGACGGCGATGAAACGATAACGAACATTCAAATTGCGCTGAACGACACTTCCGAATTTGTTTCGCTCGAAGGCGGCGTTCGGCTTATTACAATCCGCGCTAAGGATTTGGATTCGGATAATCCCGATATGGAAATTTTAATCAACGGTTCCGATTTAAGAATTTGGGACGAACTTCTTCCCAATTTGAAATTGAACGATAATAACAGAATTTATCTGAGAGCCGTTGACATGTCCGGCGCGGTTTCTCCGTTTATTCCGCTGCCCGACACAACCCGCGAGTGGTTTGTAAAGAAACCGAAAGGAGATATTCTTATTCTCGACGATTACGAATCGGGCGCGGATATTCAAGATTTTTACGACGAACGGTTCTCGTCGATCTTCGGCGGAAGCTACGCCGGAAAATTCGATTCGTTTGATTTGGAAAACGACGCGCTTCCTTATTCGAACGTAACTCTTTATCAGACCATAAAATTATTTAAGTTCTGTTTCTGGTATTCCGACGCAACTCCTGATTTAACGTCGGCTAATCTTGTAACTCAAAAATATATTGAGAACGGCGGAAAGATTGCTTTTTCGATGACGTTTACCGATTCGTCCTCGTCGTTTGATTTCAGTTTGCCGGTTCTTCAAAACTTTTTACCCATCGACGACGTTTCTTCTCCGCTGAGTTTCATGCTTCCGGGCGCGGATGTTATTCCGCCCGACGGCGTTGATTATCCGCGGCTTAAAACATCCAGCACAATCGGGTTTGTGCGCACGTTCAAAGAAAATTCCATTTCCGCGAAGAAAATTTACGACTTGCAGAGTCCGCAGATATCTAACGAAGAAACGACGATTGCTTTTACCGACGCGTCGAAAAATCTGTTCTTCATCGGGCTTCCGCTGCATCAATGCGACGGAAACGAAGGAACCGTTCAAACTTTAATTGAAAAAGTTTTAACCGAATTGGGAATCGCCAAATGAAAAAAATGACGGTTCTTATTTTGTTTCTTTTCGCCTCGTCGCTCTTTGCGCAGAAGCACGGAGCTTTGCGCGGCAAAGTAGTTGACGCATCGACAAAAGATCCGCTCCCGGGCGTGAACGTTATGCTTGAAGGAACTTACTTCGGCGCCGCTACTGACGTTGACGGAAATTTCATAATGAAAAATATTCCCGAAGGAACTTACACTGTAAAAGTTTCTTTGATCGGGTATAAAAATACGGCGTTGACGAAAATCAAAATTCGAGCCAATAAAACTACCGAGATTAATGTGAACTTGGAAGAAACGGTTTTAACGCTCGACCAAGACGTGGTTATCATCGGCGACAAACCGCTTATCGACGTTGAAGAAACGCAAAGCAAAACAAGCGTTTCAAGAGAAGAAATAGAAATAGCGGTTGTTGAGAATATTCAAGACATTGTAACGCAGCAGGTCGGAATCACGCAATCCGATAATTCGATTCATATACGCGGCGGTCGTTCTTATGAAAACGCTTTTTTGTTGGACGGAATTTCCGTTCAAGATCCCCTTGCGGGAACCGGATTCGGGCTTCAATTAAGCGCGAACGCAATTGAAGAAGCCGAAGTAATCACCGGCGGTTTCAACGCGGAATACGGACAAGCTACTTCGGGAATTGTAAATGTTCGCACAAGGGAAGGCTACGATACATACAACGGGTCTTTTGCATATAAAACCGATAGACTTCTGGGAAAAGATTCTTATCATGTTTTCAATATGGATATTGTCGAAGCAAACCTCGGCGGACCGGAGCCGATTACTACGTTTCTGCTTCCGGCTCTCGGAATAAAAATACCCGGTAAAATCAGTTTCTTCGGCTCCGGTTATATGGGGCTGAGCGACGGAATTACTCAAGGTTATTACAAGCCGACGGCAAAGCAGCTTGTTTCTTCAACTTTCTACGGCAGTCGTTTTGCGCCCCGCGCTGAAAACAGTTATTTCATTTTGGCGAAAGTTACTTACGCGATAAACTCGATGATGAAACTTCGGTACTCGTTTAATCAATCGGTTAATATAAATCAGAATTCGCAGTCGCTTCAAACAAATTTGGAATACGTTGAACCGAATCCGGGTTACCAATATACTTTTCAGAAAGTTTTAGATAACGCAAATACTTTCACGCATAACAATAAATTCAATAATATCAGTTGGACGCATACGTTAAACGCAAACACATTTTATGAGTTGAGATTCAATCACTTCTTTACAAATCTTCGCGCCGACGCCAACGGTTTGGATTGGTACGAATATAACGAACCGAAAGATATTGTAACGTTTCCTATTGAATATTATAATGTGGAAGGCGACACGATCGGCGTTATTCCGGGCGACGGGTTCTGGGACGTCGGGAATCCTTTTACGTGGCATGATCACTATGTTGACGAGTATTCCGTTAAAGGAGACGTAACAAGTTTCTTTGACGAAATGAATAAATTCAAAGCCGGCTTTAACATGATATTCCAGGAAATGCAGGTTATTGACATCTACAAACCGTGGGTCGGCGAACTAGGTTTGAATAACGACATTTATAAAGTTTATCCCGCCAAAGGTTCTTTTTACGCGCAGGACAATGTTAACTTTAGCGGAATGATTTTGAATTTCGGTCTCCGTCTCGATTATTGGTTCCCCGGTAAATATGTTGACGACGCGGTTGC
Organism: Chlorobiota bacterium; assembly: GCA_013151245.1. GTDB lineage: Bacteria > Bacteroidota > Ignavibacteria > Ignavibacteriales > Melioribacteraceae > JAADIR01. The sequence goes on along the minus strand of JAADIR010000030.1, from coordinate 5,132 downwards.
GAATCCCGACGTTGTAACGATTCCCGATGAAATTAGAGAGAAATATTATCAAGATACTTACAAATGGTTTAACGGACAGAGATTCAAAGCGCGTCTCAGTCCGCGTCTCGGCATCTCGCATCCGATAACGAATAATCAAGTCTTGTTTTTCTCATACGGACATTTCAGCAAGTGGCCCCGTCCGCAATTCGTTTACGCTAAATTAAGTCCGTCAAACGCCCAATCCTCGTTCCAAAAATTCGGAAACCCGAATCTTAATCCCGAAACGACGGTAGCTTACGAGCTTGGTTTGAAAACGCAATTTACGCAGGACGACGTTTTAACGGTAACCGCTTATTACAAAGATATTTTCGATTATGTTAGAACGCGGACGGCAAAGATTAATAATCCCCGTTTTTCGAATCAATCGTTTATAACATACGCAAATCTGGATTACGCCCGCTCGCGCGGAATTGAACTTGAATACAAGAAAAGAGTCGGCAGATGGTTTAACGGAAGCGCCAGCTTCGCTTATGCGATTATTACCGGCAAAAGCTCTTCAGCCGACGAAGGCGTTTTAATTCTTCGCAACGATTTGAATGAATCGATAAAAGAAAATTACGTTTCTTGGGACAGACCGGTTACAATAAATTTAAGCGCGAATTTTTATATTCCCAAAGGAGAACCGCTTTTCGGTTTTGCGCCTGGAATATTGGACGATATAAATCTTTATTTCCGGGCGTTCTTCCAATCGGGCAAACGTTATACGCCCGTTATTTTTACGGGAAGCTATGCGCCCGACGGAAGACCCGAATATATAACCGATGTAACAAATCGTTACGGCGGTATTGGGGATAACTGGTTTTATATCGACATGAATTTTGAAAAATATTTCACAATCGGTCCGCTGAAAATGGCGTTTAAAATTGAAGTAAACAATATTCTTGACACTCAGAATGCGGCGATCGTTAATCCCGCTACCGGCAAAGCTTATGAATACGGAGACCCGACGCCCGCGTCTTGGAACGATCCGCTTTACCCCGATCTTCAAGCGCCTATTAGTCCGTATCCTTATAATCCGGCAAGGTATTTGACTCGGAGAAATATTAAATTCGGTTTGAGCTTGAGATTTTAAATGAAAAGAATTTTAATTATCATATCGTTCCTTCTCGCTTTTTCCGAAGTTCCGGCGCAGCTCTTTCCAACGCTCGGCGGACAGCGGGCGGGAATTTCGACTGCGCAGTTTCTGAAAATAGGCGTAGGCGGAAGGGCGACCGGAATGGCGGACGCGTTTATCGCCGTGGCAAACGACGCTTCCGCGCTTTATTGGAATCCGGCGGGTTTGGTTCAAACCGAAAACGATCAAATTATTTTTTCGCATAATCAGTGGCTTGTGGAAATTCAGCATGAGTTTGCCGGCGCGCTCTACCATCTTTCGTCCGACGACGTAATCGGTCTCTCATTTCTTACTCTTCACACGGACGACATGCCGGTTACTACGGAAGTTATGCCTTTCGGAACCGGAGCCTATTTTAGTTACGGCGATATCGCTATTTCGTTGAGCTATTCCCGTAAGATGACAGATAAGTTCAGCTTCGGCGGAACGGTTCGCTATATTGAAAGCACGATGGCGGAATTGAAGATGCGCGGCGTCCTTATTGACTTGGGAACATATTATTGGACCGGACTCGGAACTTCCCGCTTTGCCGTAACCATTTCGAACTTCGGAAACGAGCTTGCGCCCGACGGAGAAGTGATACTTTACGGCGGAAGAAAAAAATCGGATTGGCAGTCTTTCTCGCCTCCGACTATGTTTAGAATCGGGTTTGCAATGGAACCGTACCAAGACGATCAGCACAGAATTACCGCTTCGGTTCAATTAAATCACCCGAACGACAATAGCGAAAATTTTGCGTTGGGCGTTGAATATGCTTGGAAAAATATTTTCTATCTGCGAGCCGGATATAAATTTAATTTGGAAGGACAAAATTATACTTTCGGAGCCGGAATAAATGCGCCGCTCGGTATCGCTCAAGTTAAGTTCGATTACGCTTACGCGAATTTTACAACCCTCGGTTCCGCGCATCGATTCTCGATAATTTTGGGATTGTATTAAAATGAATAGAAGATTCATATATTTTTTCTTATTTGCATTACTTTTTACGCTTGTAAATTGTACCGATAAATTCGATATAACCGAAGTTGATACGTCCGGCGGCGGAAATATTAACGACACGGTTTACATAAAGATTTCTCCCGATTGGACGGGCTTCAACAAACCGCAAGACGTTATGGTTGGACGCGAGCCTTTTATTTACGTGGCGGATACCGATAACGACAGAGTGGTTATGCTCAATACAGCCGGACAGTTTCTGGGTTCTGTCAATATTCAGCGCCCCACAAAATTAGCGCAGGATTACCGTTTGAATTTAATAGTTTGCGGAGAACTGACCGATTCTGCTTCGGGCAACGTTTTCAGCGCGGTTTTCAAACTCGATTTATACGGCGCCGGTCATCAAATTGCCGAAGCGAAAATAGATACGATACTTCCGAAATCTCCGTTTGACTTTTTGCGTCCCGATAGGGAATTTACTTCCGCCGCGGTATTTTTCGATAATTCGTTTTATGTCGGCAGAAAAGGTCCGGTAAATTCTAATCCCGTTGATCCGGATAATGCAATTCTCGCTTATGTTGTAAAGAAACTTGACGACGGGACGAGAAAAGATACTCTGCTCGGAAAAGTTCCGGGATTGGAACCCGTAGGCTCCGGTCTTCTTTCGGCAAGCGATATTTCTTCGATTACGTCTTTTAATAATGACACATACGATATAATAATTTCTTTAACGGGCGAGAATAGTTTTAAAGTTCAATGGCTCACTTTTGTCCAAAGCAGCGATTTTACGGGATATCAAAACCGTCTGCCGGAGTTTGCCTCAGATATGATGCTGCCGGAGAGGTTTGCCAAACCGATGGACGTTACGGTTGACCCGTCGAATAACATATTTGTAGTTGACGCGGAAAAAGACAGTTTGTTGAAATTTAATTCTTTCGGCGACGAACGGGAATCTTTCGGCGGAGCGGATGTTTTTAATTCGCCTTCAGGCGTTGCATATTTTAACAGAACTCTTTACATTGCCGATACTGGAAATAATCGAATTGTAAGATTCGTTCTTTCCACCGATTTGTAGAACTATCCTTTTTTATTACCCGTTAATAATCAATTATTTATTTCGATAGTAATACGATGGAATGTGTTCCGAAGATAATACTGCAAAATTTTAATAAATTTTTTTAATAATTTGAGATTAATTTCATAGAAGGAAAAACGATGAAAAAATATTTAAAACGTATGGCGATACTGTTGGCTTTTTTGCCGATATTGTCTTTTGCGCAAGGAACTTATTATGACGGGATTGATCCGACTTCCCCTTCTTTTATTTCCGATTTACAGAATGTTATAAGAAGTCCGTTCACTCATATTTCATACGGTCAGTTTGACGAGACAATGATTACTCAATTTACCGCGATAGATAACGGCGACGGAACTCATTCCGTATTTTGCGTTTACACTAATTACGAAGATGTTTACACCGGAACGTTTTCATGGCTTCCTATGAGCCGCGAACATACTTTCTGCCACAGTTGGATGCCGACTTATCCGTCGGAAAGCGGAAACGAATATTCGGATCAGCACATGCTTTTCCCGGTAAATCAGAATAACGCCAATTCGCCGCGAAGCAATCATCCGTTGGGAATTGTTGTAAATCCTACATTTACCTTTATGGAAGGAAAACTCGGCACCGACGCTAACGGAAACACCGTTTACGAACCGCGCGACGAATTTAAAGGGAACGTTGCCAGAGCTTTATTTTACGCGGTTTTGATGTACGACGGAACCGGCGGAAGCTGGGCGTTTAACGATATCAACGATCATCTGGTGAATGATTTAAACGAAGCTCCGCAAGACGTTAATTTGCTTATTTCTTGGCATTTTGCAGATCCGCCGGATGATTATGATATAGCAAGAAACGATTACGTTCAATCAATTCAGCAAAACAGAAATCCGTTTGTCGATCATCCTGAATATGTGAATTATATCGACTTCAATACTTTATCCGCCGGCACAGCCGCTCCGGTGATCACAAATATTTCGAGAAGCCCCGCCGTTCCTTATGAAAATATAAACGCCGTTATTCTTTGCGACGTTACGGAAACGGGAAAGGCGATTACGTCGGTTCAGTTAGATTATACGATTAACGGCGGTCCTATTAATACCGTGGCGATGTCTCTTACAACCGGGAATACTTACATGGGCGATATCCCCGAATCGGCTTACAACGACGGAGATTTTGTGGAGTACTATATTCACGCCGTTAGCGACGCGGGCGGCGAAGCTAATAGCGCAACTTTCAGTTTTTTCGCCGGCGTTACTCCGATGACGACTTTGCATGACGTCAACGGTCTCGGAGAATTAACTTTTAGCGGGGTTTATGCAAGAGCGGAAGGCGACGCAACCGTTGCCGACGGCGCTTTTTCAAGCAATAGTCTCCAAGTCTATTTTCAAGACGGCGAAGCGGGATTAAATATTTACAAAGGGGGAAGCCCCGCAACTTTTCAACTTGGCAGAGTTTATGAGGTTACCGGACAACTTGCCCAATATAACGGCTTAGCCGAATTAGTCCCGGACAATGTAAGCATTGATATTATTGACAAAGGCGCCGGAGCGACGCCGGATCCTATCGTATTGACAATTGCCGAATTCTTAGCCTCGCCGGAAAGTTACGAAGGAATGCTCGTCGGCATTCAGCATGTTGCAAACGACGGAACGGGCGATCCTTGGCCCGCTTCGGGCAGCAACGCTAACGTTACGATTTCCGACGGAACGGGAACGATTGCAATGCGAATAGATAAAGATACCGACATAGACGAAAACAGCGAGCCGACATGGCCGAAAGACGTTGTTGGAATTTTTAATCAATACGACAATTCTTCGCCTTACACCGACGGTTATCAGCTGCTGCCGAGAAGTTTTGCGGATTTTCATCCCGACGGCTGGCTGCCGGTAGAGTTAACTTCATTCAGCGCGAGCGTTGAAGGCGTTTCGGTAACTTTGAATTGGGAAACCGCTTCGGAGTTGAACAACAAAGGTTTTC
>JAADIR010000009.1:27739-36205 GCA_013151245.1 Chlorobiota bacterium | reverse complement strand
CCGCCCTGGTAAATTAGATAACCGTTGCTCGGTTCCCGTTCTGTAATTTCGCCGTTTACCGGAGTTAGCATAATTTCCTTTACTTTTTCCAAATCGTCGGATTGCCCCAACGCCCATCCGAGTTTTACGTAAGCCACTTCCGGCAGCATGTTAGCCGCGGGAACCACTCCGAGCTGCAGCATTTCGCGTCCCGTTTCGTAAACGTACATTTGGACGTATCCCCAAAGGGTTTGAACGGTCATGTAAACGGCGACGCCTTTTTTCTGAGCGCGTTTGAGCGCCGGATAGACAGGTTTGTTGACATGTCCTAATCCCGTTCCGGCGATAACAATTCCTCTGTAACCGTTATCGATAAGCGCGTCAATAATATCCGGCTTCATGTTGGGATAATAGTAAACGATGCTTACCTTCTCCTCAAAAACCGGATTTACGATTACGTGTTTATCGTCTCTTCTCTTTTTGTAATCTGTGCGCAACGGCGTGATATTTTTTCTGTCCACCTTTGCAATCGGAATATCTCCGATTGTTCGGAAAGTAGAACGGTAACTGGAGTGCATTTTTCTAACGCGCGTTCCGCGGTGAAGCAAACCGTAAATGTCGGACGTCGGTCCGAACATACAAACCATTACTTCAGCAATATCGCTTTCGGCGGCGGTTTTAACGGCGTGAATTAAATTCATAGCCGCGTCCGAGCTTGGTCTGTCGCTCGAACGCTGAGAGCCGACCATAACAATGGGAACGGGCGAGTTTTGAACCATGAAAGACAGAGCGGCGGCGGTATGGTGCATAACGTCGGTGCCGTGTCCTATTACTATTCCGTCAACGCCCTTTTCAATTTCTTTCCCGATAGCTTTTGAAATTCCAATCCAATGTTCGGGTCCGATGTTTTCGCTGAAAACGCCGTATAGTTTTTCCGTTTCAAGATTGCAATAATCCGCGAGTTCGGGCACGGAACCGTAAAGTTCGCCCGGAGAAAACGCGGGAATTACCGCGCCGGTGCGGTAATCCAAACGGCTTGCAATCGTTCCGCCGGTGCCGAGCAGTTTTACTCTCGGTTTCCCGTCGTCGTAAGGAAAATCTTTTTCCGGAATTTTATAATGCGCTTCTTTTCTGCCGAGTATTTTCACGTCGGTAATTTTTTTAGCGGCAATTCCTATATTGTAACCGATGGGCATTTTGATTACAACGTGTTTATCGTCCGCCGTTTCGGAGCGCGGGAGAATGATTCCGTTATATTTTCCGTCGGTCGTTTTTATTTCAACGTCGCTCCAAACAAGCGCCTTAAAATTCTTTAGCGCGCTTAACGCTTCTCCTCTGTATCCTTTGTAGTTTGAATTATCAGTCATTATTATTTCCGCTTAAAAATTTTTCTATTCTTGCCGCGACAGTTTTGCCGTCAACAATTAACCTCAGTTCGTTCATTACCGCGCCGAGCAATACTTTGTTTTTGTTTTCGTCGTTGAATAATTTTATGCTCTCAACTTCTTTCGCCTTTTCCTTTATAACGGAATCGAGTTTTGCCGAAGTGCATGGCGGCGGAAGGAGTTCGGGATAGAATTTGCCTTTCAGCAAACTTTTTCTAAGCGCGGTTAAAATTCCGTCGCGCGAAAGGAGCCCCTCTTTGTGCGCTTTGAAAATTTCAAAAAACATTTCGTCCGTCAAAGTAGAAACGTCAACGCCTTCCTTCTTTAATCTCTTAGGAAATTGAATGATTGCAACGGCTGCGAGCGTCGGATTGACATTCAATTCTCCAACTAATTCATTGAATAGATTACCGAACTTCGAAACGGACAAATCTTCAATTGTGTCATCGGGAATGCCGAGCTTTTTATAGCGTTTTTCGCGAATCCAAAAATTTTCGTTGAGATTTTTTCTTAACGATTCGATATGCTCGTCGGTAATTTCCTTTGGCGGAAGATCCGTGTCGGGATACATTCTATCGGCGCCGGGAAGAATTCGCTCGAACCCGTTTGTGCCGTCGCGCAAAGCCTGTCTTGTTTCCGATGGAATTCCGATTGTGGCTTCTTTCGCGCGGATTATGATTTCATTCACGGCGGTTTCCGTATCTTCTTTGCTTCCCCAAACAAGAACAATCGTATCGTTTGACGAGCAGGAAATCGCCTTTCCGATATCGTTCCATTCGTGAGACGTAAGAGCGGCGCCTTTTGCGTCCGAATGTACGATGTTCGGAATCGTAGTCAAACATGCGATAACTCTTACCCTGTCGGAAATTTCTTTCGAAAAATAAGTGTCGGTTTGCGTTTGCCAATTAAGCAAATCGCGGAATCCCTTTAACAATACGGCTTTTACAACGCTTCCGCCGTTAACCGCTTCTTTTATGGGGAGAAAATGAGTTTTGCGAAGCGGCTTTGTAACGTCGGCTGATTTGCTCTCGAAAGTTTTTTCGGTAACGCCGCGTTTCCGCAGTTCTTCCCGCAGCTTTAATAAATTCCATTGGCGCATAGCTTCGTTGTAAGTCAGCAAAGGAATAGCGGATATTTTCGGCACGCCTTTTATTTCAATTCTCGTTCCTCCTTTTACGCTTACGTTAACGTCTTCCCGCGCGGCGCCCATTCCGCGGCGGACTTTATTGGAACTGCGGGCGACCTTAGATAAAATACGCGCAACTTCCGCTACTTCCTGCGGCGTTTTCATCTGCGGCGCCGTAACCGTTTCGACCAGCGGCATTCCGAGTCTGTCGGTAAGGTAAATCCTGTCATGCTCAACGTCGCTAACTTCGCGGCATGAATCCTCTTCAATCGACGTCTGAACGATATCGATTGATCTCTCTTTGTATGGAACTTTTCCGTCAAGCCCAAAAATTGCAGTGCGCTGAAATCCCGTTGGGATAGAGCCGTCCAAATATTGTTTTCGCGCAATGTGAAGTTCGTCCACAAGGTTGCAGCCGAAAAGCAAGCCAATTTCAAACGCGATATCAAGCGCGTCTTCGTTTATTAGAAACGGCGGCGTATCGTCCATTTCATAAGTGCAAACCGTATTTCTGTTAATTCTGTAAATAATATTTTTCTTCGTTTTGAATTCCATCAGCGCAGTGCCGTCGTATTCCCCAAGTTCCGAAAGAGTCGGACGCATGTGGCGTAGAATTTCGGCGTCGTATTTATCGCTGTAAAAGCCGGATGGACAGCGGCAGAAAAGTTTCTTTTCGGTTAACAGCTGCTGATGAATCTCGAGTCCCGATTTGAAACCGACTTTTTCATAATCTTCGGTCGTCATTTTTTCAAAGGGCTTAAAGTTGAAATCATACATAGTTTTGGTCTGCGTAAGTTGTGGAATTTGTGGAAGAAATATTTATCATAAATTCAAAAATATTTTGAAACTCTGAGTATATTATATTGTCAAAACTTAAGCGCTAAAGGAAAAATAAGCAAGGCGAAAAGACCCGACGTCTTTTCCATATTTGTATTATATTTTTAATTGAATATGAATTATCAAACAAAAATAAACTTGAGGCTGTTATGAAAATGCTTGATTGGAAAATAACGATTGATTTAAAATCACTTTTGATTGGTTTGGCGCTCGGCGTTTCGCTTTTTCTTTTGATGGGTTCGTCCGACGAAAAAGTCGAAGGCGACATACGCTGTAAAACCCTTACCATTATTGACGACGACGGGAACGAGTTGATTACGCTAAGTCCCACCGCGTTCGGCGGAATGATCAAAATAATGAACGTAGAAGGATATCTTTCCGGGCTGATGGGCGCGAACGTTCAGATGAACGGACAGTTGATGCTCTTCGACAAAAGCGAAAATCAAATGCTTTATGCGGGAACTTCGCGGGAAAACACCGGGATGCTGAAAACATATTACGCCAACGGCAAAGACGCCTGCGAATTCGGGAAGGGGTTTTTATATACGCTGAACGACAAAGGAAAAGTATCCGGCTTTATCGGCACAAGCAGCGAAGGAAACGGAATCTTAAAAACGTTCGATTCGAACGGAAGAGAAGACGGATTTTTCGGCAACGCTTATGTACGGTTTTACAACGATTTGGGAAAGACGACTTCGTACCTCGGCACGGCTGCGGACAGTTCTGGATTGATAGTAATATATGACAAAGCCGGCGAACAAATTTTCAGCAGGTAAAAATTATTTTTGAGCGGGGATAACAAGAGAAAAAACGATAGAACGCTTCTACTGTCATTCCCGCGAATGCCTGACGACGGTTAGGCGGCGAGCGCAAAAATATTTGGAGGAAGCATCAAGAGAATAATAATAAAAATAATTTTACTTCTCTTTCTTGCGGGAATTACCGGGCTTTCAGCGCAGGATTTTAAATGCGGTTACTGCGGGCAAATTATTCACGATAAGTACTACGAATACAAAGGAAAGCAGTATCACGAAAAATGTTTTCTTGACCACGTTGTTGAAAAATGCGCCGTTTGCGGAAAGCCGTTAATTAATGCGAATTATATTGTCGATTCCTTCGGAAATAAATTTCACGAAAAACATAAAAACGAATTCTCCGTATGCGACAATTGCGGACGGCTTATTTGCGGCGGAATAACAAAAGGCGGCGTTAAATATTCCGACGGCAGAAACATCTGCAATATTTGCGCGCGCGGCTCCGTAAAAGGAAACAAAGAAGTGAGAAGAGTTTTTCGAATGACCGTGAACGATTTGAAAAGTCTCGGTTTCACCGTTGACCTTACAAACGTTTCGGTTTACGCAGCCGATAGAAATATTCTCAAAAAGGTTGCCGGTCGGGAATACAGCGGCGCGTTGAACGGCTATACGAAAGGAGTGATTAAAAGAACGGAATACGGTTCGAACGTTTCGGAAACAAAGAGGTTCTCTATTTACGCGCTCGACGGAATTCCGTACGATTATCTCGAATCGATTTTCGCTCACGAACTTATGCACGTATGGCTTATCCTGAACACAACCTTCAAACACGACAAGCAATTGGAAGAAGGAAGCTGCAACTATTTGAGCTTTCTGTTAATGCGAAGAAAAGGGAGCGGAAACGGCAAGTACATAATCAAAAATTTGGAAAACGATCCAAGCCCCGTTTACGGCGGAGGATTTCGCAAAGTGAAAAAAAAATTCAAATATAAACCTTTATCCGCGCTGCTTAAATATTTAAAGAAGCATGAAAGTTTTTGATTAGGAATCACCGGACCCAGCTGATAAATCAACCGAATTCATTAAAATTAATCGTCAAGGCAAATAGGAGTTTGCGACGCGGTTTCATTCCGCTCGAAATGATCGGACTTTGTCATTTCGACCGAAGTCCGGCAACCGCCGGACGTAGCGGAGAAATCTTTTGTCGAAGAATTTTTTATCTCAATAAGTCCATTAGAAATTCAATAATGCTGTAATCCTTTAGCTAATGTTTTTTCTAACGACGGTCGTTGGAAATTTTACTCAATGATTTTTTTTGATTTATGTTTATTGCGTTGTTGATTATTCGGAATTCTTATATTTGAAAAGTAAAAATATTTTTTCGGGAGAAGAAAATGAAAAAGGTTTCATTTGATCTGGAAGTTTACACGTTTCAAATCGATTTTGCCCATCACGTTAGCAACATCGTTTATATCCAATGGCTTGAAATAGGAAGATTGAAACTGCTTGAAGAAATTGGTCTGCCGGCCGACGAAGCGGCGAAACGCGGAATCACGCCAATCCTGGTCAACACCAACATTCGCTACAAACAACCGATCTATTTCGGCGATAATGTAAGAATGGAAGTTTGGGTGGGCGAAATGAAAGCCGCCTCCGCCGTTATGGAATTCCGAATTTATAAAAACGGAGACGCCTTGGCGGCGGAAGCGCAGCAAACGGGATTATTCATCAATCTCGAAACAAAAAAACCTTATCGCATTACCAAAGAAGAACGGGCGCTGTTCGAAAAATTTATGGAATAACCGCGCAGTTTTTTACCTCAGCAAAATCATCTTTTTCGTTTGGAGAAAACTTCCCGAGCGTAATTGATAAAAGTAAATGCCCGCGGGCAAACCGACCGCGTTGAATTTAACTTCATATTCTCCGGCGGAAAGTTTTTTGTTTACAAGCGTAGCGACCTCTTTTCCCAAAACATCATAGATCTTCAATGTTGTCTGTGGAGACGCAATAACCTGTCCCGATTTATCGGGATTTTGCGTCTCTAACGATGATGGAATTGAAAATTTAATTGTCGTCGAAGAATTTTCTCCGGAGCTTTTTGAAAACGGATTTGGGTAACTGTCGGCTAACCTAAAAGAATTTGGCTGCGCGTTTGTCGGCTCGTCGTCCACGTCCGTAACCGTGGTAGTTAAAACGTCCAATTCTTCGGAGGTAGAAATAATAATCGAATGGTCGGCAATAATAAAATTTTTACCGTAATCGACGCCGAAATTTTCCAAGGCAACCGAGCCGTCGCTTAGATTTAATCCCCATAAACTTTTTGATTTCCAGTTCACGACGTAAATTATCCCGTTTGCGATACGCGGAGTAAAAGCCCCTTCTTGTTCAAACGTATGTTTCCACGCCGACGATCCGTCCGATTTGTTAAGCGCGTAAAGTTCTCCTTTGTCGTCTCCGTTTTTCCAAACGATGTAACACAGGTATTTATCCGATAATACAATAGCTCCGCCGTTAACAAACGAAAGACTTCCGCCTGAAACCGGAGTTTGCCAAACTACGCTTCCGTCCGATTTGTTAATCGCGTAAATTTCGTTGTTAAAGCTGTAATAGGCGCGCGATTCGTCAATAACGACGTTCGGTTTGTCCGCTTGAATATCATATTTTTTTTCTCCGGTGTTTTTATCGAGAGCCGCGCCCGGAACGTAAACGTTGTTTTCATCCACGGCGACGGTCAGTTGAGCGTTTAACAGGTATGACCACAAACGCGAGCCGTCGGACAAATTAAAACAATAAAGACTATCGCCCACAACATAAACCTTTCCATCGTAAACGACGGGATTGCGAACGTAAAGCGTTCCAATAGGCTGCATCCAAGCTACCGAGCCGTCGCTAATATTCAATGCGTATAATCCTTCGCCGCGCTGACCGCCGCAAAGGACAAGATTACCGCTAATCGCCGGAGCGCAATCGATACCGCCCACAGAACCCGGAATTTCGAACGACCAAAGTTCCGCGCCGGAACTCCATGAAAACGCTTTTACGGTATTCGGCGTTCCTAAAATTCCAACGATTAAATAATCTCCCGATAACGCGTATTCGCTGGCGGTTGTATTGAACGTTCTTGCAACTTTCAAAGGAGGAGAAAGAACCGTCTCGTTTTGCACAAAGGAATTTAAGCTCGGTCCGTTGTTTACCATAGTCCAATCGTTTTGCCCGAAAACTTCAACCGAAAACAGAACCGCAAAGAAAATAGAAATTAAAAAAACTCGCATGTATGATTCTCCTTGTTTTTATATTTAACGGAATAATACAATGATGCTTAAAATCTAAAAATTCCACATTGTCCGATTAAATTAAATTTTTCTACCGTGGAAAAACAATCCGAATAACGCAAAACGCCGGAAAGAATAGCGTTATCCTATCGGAGCATTCTTTCGACCTTTTAACCTTTGCGCCTCTTTCCCTTTCATCCTTTCCTCTATTTGCTTTCATTTTTCAAGATTCTTTTGTCGGCGATTTTAAACTTGCGTATCCCTTTAAGAAACTTTGAAAAAAAAATTCTATATTTATGTATTGAATTAAAGTAATAGGAAGGAAAAAAAATGAGAAATACCGTTAACCGAAAATTATTAAACGTTTTACTAATCGCCGCGTTCGGCTTCTTTTTAGCGGCTTGCTCGGGCGGAACAAAAGTCGAACAATATTGGCAAGATAAAAATTACGAGAAAGGAAATATTAAGAAAATACTCGTCGTTGCGCTTCACAACAAAACTTGGGGACGAAAAGCGTTTGAACTTACAATGAAAAAAGCGCTTGAAAATCGCGGTATAGAGGCGATTGCCTCAATTGAAGTTATGCCGGAAGATAAAGAAATAACCAAGGCGGCGTTCGAAAAATATTTCTCAAATCAAAATATAGACGCGGTCCTGGTTACGCGGCTAATCAGCGCGGATGAAAAAACCGATAACGTCTATAATTACACGGCTTACGGCGTTCCTTATCCCGCTTATTACGGCGGCTTCTACGGATTTTACGTTACGACTTACAGCGTGATTTATTCTCCCGGTTACACGATAAGTCAACTACAGGTAAATCTTGAAACAAACTTATACGACACAAAAGACGCAAAACTGATTTGGGGCGCGGTATCCGAAACTTTCGAACCGGAAGACGCGCTTGATTTCATTCGTTCGGCAAGCTCCGAAATTGCGAAGGAGTTGGATTACGACGGATTTTTGAAGAAGAAATAAACCCCGCATTTAGCCGCCGAAGTTTTTCGCTTCGGCGGCAACCGCTTATCAGTAACAGTTTAATTCCTATTTGACCAACAGCATTTTTTTTGTGGCGGAAAAATTTCCGGCTTGAAGGCGGTAAAAATATATTC
>JAADIR010000009.1:0-27689 GCA_013151245.1 Chlorobiota bacterium | reverse complement strand
AAGTTTTTCATTTACAAGCGTCGCGATTTCTTTTCCCAAAACATCGTAAACCTTTAACGCAGCAACGGTCGTTGACGACGGAATTGAAAATTTTATTGCCGTTGAAGAATTTCCGCCGAAATTTTTTGAGAAAGGATTCGGATAGTTTTGCCCCAACCAATATTCAGCGGGAAGCGATTCTTCCGGTTCAATTCCAACAACAACCGTAGTGTCTCCGTAAGCAACTCCGTCTATTACAGCGCCTTTTAATTTGGCGGTAATCTGAACAAAATCTCCGCCGCCGTAAATTTCCGCCATCCCGAACCCGTAAGCGAATTTGTAACTGCTTTCTTCCGGAAATTCAAAATCGACAATTGTTTTTGTATTTCTTGTTTCGCCGAAAAGTTCTTGCCCCGAAATTTCGGAACAATACTTATAGCGTTCATCTCCGAAAAACAAAGTATCGCCCCACAAATAGGTTCTCATAGCCAGATCGTCAGAAATGTATTCGGCGTTTTCTTGCGCGTCGTATCTGTAAAGGAAACCGTCGTCCCCGACTCTTTCGAACTCGTCGTCAAATTTAAGCCCTGCGCCGCGGCGGACGAAAAAATATTGTTTGCCGTTAGCCGTCAGCGTGTCGTACAAAACTTCAGCGCTTGAAATATACTTATCAGTATTCGCCCCGCTAAATTCAGTTACTGAATAAATCCATTTATTCCCCACAGAAAGCGGATAATAATTTACGCTTTCGATTTTAACTTTTTTCAAAAGCGTTTCCGAATTATTTTCGCTCCGGTATAGCGCGAACCTTTCCGCGACAAAAAGAGAACCGTCGTCCGCCAAATAGAGTCCGCCATTTACCGTTCGTTCGCGCGAACTATATTCTTCGTAAGTAGCGCCGAAGTCTGTAGAGCGGTAAATTTTGTTAGAAAGGAAACTACAGAAATAAAAGGAGCCCGGTTGATCAGGATCTAACGCTAAATAAATATTTTCATTTTCGATAGGCTTTATCATACTCCAAACATAATCGGGCGTATTTTTCACGCCGGAATAGATTCCGTTAAAATCGACCGCGTAAAAATGTTGATTATCCGCTTCGAAAAAGAACGTAGCGTAATCTTCAAGGTTAACAGAGGAAACGCTTTCCGTGAAATTCTCCCCGCCGTCTTCGGAAACAAAAAAACCTCCGTTAGAATCGAACGCGAAAAGCAAATCCATATCGTAAGGGGAAATTCCTCTTGTTTTGTAACGCTTGTCGTAATTATTAATAACGTTCCACGTTCTACCGGAATCAAACGATTCGTAAATTCCGTTATTCGTCGGATCGGTTAAATCGTTAAACGGTATTTTGATATGCGAATTATCTTCAGCCGAAATAAAAATATCCAACGCCTTGACTCCGTTTGCAATAAACTTCAACGTGTCATCGTCAATTACGGTAACTATTTGATACGTTTCGGGAGAAGGAATTTTATATGTTTCGATAAAATTAAGACGTCCGTTTTCGTAAGAGAGCGGTTTTAAGCGCATCGCTCCCGGAGCCGCTCCGCCGTCTCCAATCCAATACGAAGGAACGATAAATTCTTCGGTCTGCGCCTTTACATTATAATGATAAAACCCCGCGCGGTCATCATGCAAAACTCTATAAATAAGATGCGCGTTATTTTGGGAATCCGTAAAACCCGTAAAGGGAGCATAAAATGTGGAATCGTTTTGTCCGACAATGACGCCGGCGGTTATCAAAAACAGCGCGAGCAGACGTTTCATAGTTCTCTCCGGTTTTTAATTCTTTTACTAAAGTAAAAAAAAAATGACAAATAACCAACCTTCTAATAAAGCGGTTTTTGTTTGCCCGCATTAGAGGCTTTTGAGCTGTCTTTAATATTGAACGCCGGTATAAACTCTGCCGTCGTTAATTCTGAAAAAAAGCGCAAACGATCTTGCGAATCTTTCAAACCGTCAAACTTAGAAACCTCGGGGTCGGTTTGCGTAAAACTTAAATTAAAGGCAAATAAAACAAAACTAAATATTTCATAACGGCGCCCGTAATTGTGTTAGATTATTTACCAATATAAAAAATATTTTCTAACTCTCAACAGCACAATAAGATTTTAAAGAAATATTTTTAAATTAATTTTTAATCTCGCCAAACGCGCGTTTTGATTTGGAAAGAGAACCTAGTCGCCAGCACAAAAAATTATTAAAAATTCCTTGACTTATTAAATTTGCTTTTATATATTGTGTGCTTATAAGGCATACACATTCTAATAAAAATGAAGAATGAAATATTTCGATTGGAATCAAGAAAAAAATAATTTATTAAAAGAAACAAGGGGCATTTCTTTTGAAGAAATTGTTTTTGCAATTTCCAATAATAACTTATTAGAAGTTGTTGAAAATTCTAATAGAGAAAAATACCCGAATCAAAAAATGTTTGTTGTTGAAATTAAAGATTATGTTTATATAGTTCCTTTCGTTGAAGATAAAGAGAAGTATTTCTTAAAAACTATTTACCCTAGTAGAGAAGCAACCAAGAAATATCTTAAAAAAGGAGAATAAAATGAAATATTTAGATAAAGAAGAAAAAGAATTAATTGAATCTTATAACAAAGGCGAATGGAAGCCAACTAAAAAAAATAAGAGCGCTTATGTTAAGGCGGCAAAAGAAAGTATGGCAAAAAACAAACGAATTAATATCCGCTTAACGAATAAAGACTATTATGATATTCAAATTAAAGCCGCCGAAGAAGGAATTCCATACCAGACGTTAATTTCAAGTTTAATTCATAAATATAACAAAGGAGAGTTGAAATCAGCGTAAGTTCCGGAAACAATTTACAGCTCCAAACCAAAAACAATGGGACTAACAAGTTGTCCCTCAAGGAGCATTTGGGGATTTTCAATGCCGCTCTTTATAGCTTTCCTTTTTCGAATTCGTTTATATTTCCAATCCCTTAATCTCATCAAACGCGCGTTTTGCTTCGGAAAGGAATCGCTTGATTTTTTTTTGATCTTTTCTACCGGAAGAATTTTCAACTCCCGTGTGGGAATCGACGCCGAACGGTTTTACGAATTTGATTGCGTCGTAAACGTTGTCGTCGTTTAGCCCGCCCGCAAGAATTACCGGCTTGATTGACAACTCCGTTATTTTGCGGCTTATTTTCCAATCGTGAGTTTTGCCGGTTGCGCCGGTTGCGCCGGTTTTCGGGTCGAACGTATCGGTTATGAAATAGTCGATTGCGTTTTCAAATTTTCTAATTTCATTTTCAAGTTGCGGAAGATTATCTCCGCGCACAATCAGACTTTTGATAATTTCCAGTTTCGGTTTTAACGATTTAACTTTTTCAATTTGCGGCAGCTCAATTTCTCCGTGAAGCTGAACGAAATTTACATTTAAAAAATTAACAAAATCTATTATTTCTTTTGCGTTGTCAAGATAAGTTATCAAAACGCCGCGAACGTTTTCCGGAAAATCGGAAATGATTTTTCTCGCGTCGTCTTCGGACAAATCTTCTTTATGCACCGGAAGCCGAAGCGGAAAACCGAGAAATTCAACTCCGCAGTCAATTACCGTCCGCGCCTCTTTTTCGTCAACAATTCCGGCTATTTGGATTAAGTTATCAATCATTGAGTAGTCAGAAGTTTTTGCATCAGCGCATCGTCAAAAACCATCTCTTCAAAAGATTCTTCGATGAACTCGATATTATTGCTCAACGAAGAATACTTCAAACGCAAATTTTCGGGCAGGCGCGCGTTTACTACCGTTACTTTAACGTCCGGCTGAATACTTTTTTTGAAAAGAGCTTTTATATGAACGTCCGCGTCGGAGAGCGAATAACCGACGAATACAATTTTTTTCGTCGCGCGCACTTCTCGGGCGGCTTCGCTTAAAAGATGCGAAATAATCGGATGATTCAGAAACTTGATATGCGACGGCGGCATAATTAACGTTTGAAAATCGGTTCCGTCAAGCGGACAGCGGTATTCGTATTCTTCCAAATCGGGATAAGTGTAGCCGAGCAGTTTCCCTTTGTTTAAATCGATTTTCCTGTCCCACGGCGTTAACAAAAGCTGATTGCAGCAGTTGCAATATTTCCAATTCAAACTTCCGTGAATTTTTATGATTTTAATCGGCGAAGGATAATCCTCTCCTTTGAATTGAATTGGCTCGCGCGGGTTTATCCAAAAATTAAAATCCTTTAGTTTCTCCGATTTTTCATAATTCATTAAATGCGTGCAATAATCAATATACCCGAATTTTTTGAACAAAAAATCAAAACTCTGTTCAAGCAGCGTGTCGTAATTAAGAGTGATTATTGAAATATTATTGTTTCGCAATTTTACGCTTTCCCAAAAGCGATGATAATATTTGCTCGGTTTGTCCGTGCGTAAATCAACAATGTAATGAATCAGTTTAATCAAATACTCTTTTATTTGAACGATATCGGAATATGAATAATTTCTGTTCAGACTTTCATTTTGCTGAATGAAATAATCCAGAAATCCGAACACCGCCTCAATGCGCGGAAATTTATTTTTATCGATGTTAAAAGAAAAATTTTCATACAGAAATTTTATCACTTTTTTCCCAATTTCGGAGCCGGCTATTTCATTATTTCCGCCGGCGAGAATTTTGGGAAGCATGTGCCGCTGAAGCGGAACGCCGTCCGCGTGCGAAGCTCCCGCTCCGAACACAAAAACAATGTCGCGGGAGGAAGGATAATGAAGAAATATTTCGGAGTTTTCTTTATTCATCGCCGGCTTCAAATTTCATAATTATTTCTTTAATGTTTTCGGGAATCGGGACGGTTTTTTTCGATTTATAATCGAAAGAGACAAGTTTAGTAACCGCAAACGCAGCGGGAATTGAAGCGTCTCCTCTTCTTATCATAATTGCGTGATTTACAACGGAGCTTTTATTTCCGAAAGAAACAACGCGGGTTAATATTTCAACGTCGTCGCCAAGTTCTATCGGGTTCAGGTAATCAATTTCAACGCGGGCGACAACGGCGCCGAAAGCCAGACTGTTTTTGGGCGCTTTCAATACCGAGTTAAAATATGCAATTCTTCCTTCTTCGAGATAGGAAAGATAAGCTGCGTTGTTTACGTGACGCATTGCGTCGAGGTCGGAAAACCTAACCTTGAGCGAAATTTTGTGTTTGAATAAAGAAACATCATTTTCTTTCGCCATAAAAAATTCCAATTATTTGAAATAGCGCGCCGGTTAAAACCGCAGATTACTTGCTCAGTTCAAGCAGAATAAGTTTTTTTCCTTTTTTATTCTTTATGTTTGAGGGCTTGTAAGCAAGTTCGAACACGGTTGATTTTTTAATATACGCTTTGTATTTCATCTCGGCTTTTTTAAGCTCCTCTTCCAACTTTCCCCCTTTAACCGAAATGAGGTACGCTTTGTTTTTAATGAGAGGAACCGCATAGCGGAAAAGAATTATCAAAGGAACGGTCGCCCGGCTAACAATCAAATCGAAAGAATTTTCATATTTCGAAATGAACGTTTCTCCTTCCACTCTTTCGTTTACCGCGGATAAATTGCTCAGCTTCAACTTGTCGATAAATTCTTGAACCGCCGCAATTTTTTTCGCCGTCGAATCAACGAGAACGCCTTTTAAAAACGGGTTCATAATTGCGATGGGAATACCCGGAAAACCTCCGCCGGTGCCGACGTCGAGAAATCTCAAAGCTTTATTCGGAATATAATTTGCAATCAAGGCTGAGAGAAAAATATGATTCTCAATGATTTTTGAAATATCTTTTCGCGAAATAAGGTTTACTTTTTCATTTTTTTCAGCGACGAGCGCGGCGAAATGAGCCAGCCGTTCAAGTTGATATACGTCCGGCGTTAAGCTGTTAGCCCAAAAAAGTTGTTTAAGCTCGCGTAAGTATTGTTCCTGTAAATCCAATAAAACCCCCAGAAATTAGTTCTGCAAATATACGAATAAAGATAATTTTGTGAAAAGTTTTATTAATCGACAATGAATAATTGATAATTTGATTTTTAACTAGACGCCCGCGCGAAAAAAAATAAATCCGCCCTCCATTTAACAATTCACTTTAATCTTTTAACGTTTCAATCCAGCTATTGATTTTATTAAATGCCTTATCGTTATTTTCGTTTGACGCGTCGTATCCGAATTCTTTTCCGCTAAACGTTTTCAGCTTGTTGTAAACTTCTTCGTTTACAAAAGGAAGCTCCGACTTTCTTAAAATCTTCAGCAGCAATTTAGCTCCCGTTTTTTTGTTTAATTCGATGGCTCGCGAAGCAATCAGAAACTTTGTATAATCATCGTCCGTTTCGGAAAAATATTTTTTGACGTCGCCGACATTATTCTTTTTTGAAAGAAAGGAGATAATTTCGCTTTCGGTCATCGCGGCAAAGTTAAGGGTTTCGGTCTGCGCAGATTGATTTACAACTTCTTCCGCATGATTATGTCCGTTCTCAACGGCTGACGACTTAAATAAATCGCCCATAATAGATATGCCGAAAACAATCAGCAGCGCGACTCCGAGACCGCCGGCTACTTTAACCAGAGCGGACTTCCGCGATTTTGCGCGAAAAATATATAACGTAATCGCAATCAGCGTAAGCATTGCGCCATAGAGAGTAACGACAGTCGGACCGCTCGGAATATCGGCGACGTAAGAAATATAAAGCCCAATCACGCTTACGGTAACGCCCATCGTCCAGCCGAACACAAGCTGTTTCCAAAGAACGTCAAATACAAGCATCGAGGCAATTGCCGGAACTACGAGAAAAACAAACACAAGCAGAACGCCCGCCGTTCCAACCGAATGAGTAATAACAATTCCGAATGAAACGTAAAAAAGGAAGTCCCAAAATCTTACCGACATTCCCTCCGCATAAGCCTTTGCCGGATTTTCTGAAATCAGAATAAACCGCTTGCGGAAAACAAAATGAAAAACCCCTATCAATGAATAAACGATTGCCGCATTACGGATAGTGGACCATTTTACCCAAAGAATGCTTCCGGTTAAAATCTCTTTAATATGTTCGGCGCCGTGAGGCGCTTTATCAATAACAAGAATTGATACGCTTGCGGCGATTGCGTAAGCCAATCCTATTACCGCTTCTTGAGGAATCTTATCGTTTCTAATACGCGAAATTGAAAAGACCGCCGCGCCGATAAAAGTAAAGATCAGAGAAAACCAATAGGCTCCGGTGGAACCCGGCATAATGCCGAAAAGAAATCCCACCGTGGTTCCCAGCGCGGCAATTTGCGCCAACGCAAGATCGACGAAAATTACTTTCCGCCTGATTACGTGTAAGCCGAGATACGAATGTATTCCCACAAGAATGAGGCACTCGACAAACGCCGGCGCCATTACGTCCCAAATACTTAAGTTCATTTATCCGCCAAGTTTTTTAAATTGATATACTATTAAATGAATTCCACTTATCATTTGCAGAGCAAAAGCGGACTTTCGCTCCGCAAGCGCCGTCATTGCAAAACTGTTTTTCTTTGCAGGTCGAACGTTCTAACTAATCAATCTGCGATTTTATTTTTCAGCCAACGATTTTTCAAAAGCTACATTCAATTTTTTAATCCAAAAGTCAACCAATTTGAATACGTTCTCCGTGTTAGGCGCGCCTTTAACGGACATAGGAACAATCACCGGAACCGCGCCCACTTTATCGCAGATTCTTTTTACCTTCTGCTCGTCAAAATAATTTGCCGCAAGGAGAACCTTGATATTATGACTTCTCATATCTTGAATCAATTCTTCTACATGTTTCGGAGAGGGCGGAATGCCCGGTTTCGGTTCAACATACCCGACGACTTCCAGCCCGAATAGTTTTTGAAAATAGACCCAGTTTTTATGGTAAGAAACTATTTTCTTTCCGTAAAAGGGAAGAGCTTCTTTCATCCAGCCGCCGAGATAATCAATCATCTTTTCCCCCTTGTAACTTTTTTCCCGCAGAAACTCAATCAGCTTTCCCTTTGCGGCAAGTTTCGTAAGGAGCTTACTGCCCATAAGCTTTACAAGCTCTTTCCCGAATAGCTTTTCGTCTATTTTATCTTTGAATTTCTTCAAATTTGCGCGGTAGAAATCGGCGTTTTCCGGGTCAATTTTCTCCAGCCCGATTTCAATATTTTCCGCAATGATTTTCATGTTGACGGGGCTTGTTGCAATGTGCGGATTTCCGTATATGTGAAGCCCCCCTTCGCTCCTCGAAAGGACTGACGGTTTATCAAGCAGTTCAATTCCCGCCGCCGCGGAAACGTAACCGATTTGCCCCGAACGTATTTTATTATTCTTTGACATATCAACTACTGTCGGCGCCCAAAGCTCAAGATCGAGTCCGGTTGAAACAAAAAGATCCGCTTTGCTCAGCATAACCGCGTAGCTCGGTTTCGGACGTACGAAATGCGCGTCCTGATCGCCGGCGACAATATAGTTCGCTTCGACTTTGTCTCCGCCGATATATTTAGCGATATTCGCATAAGAACTCAACGTTGTGACGACTTGAAGTTTTTCTCCCGCGAAAAGGACGCTTGCCGAAAGCAAAAGAATTTGTATGTATTTTATTTTCGTTTTCATAATTTCCTCCGTTTTCAATATCTGTCGTGTTTATGCGGACCAACCGCCCAAACCAACTGTAAACGTATTGTATTTACCGCTTCCGGATATTCGGTTCCGTTTAAGTAATTATATTGAAGCCTCAGTTTTACCCAATGGCTCTGCCAATAAGTGATATACGGAACAATTTGATAAGAATATTTTGAAGAGTTGTCAATTTCAAACGGCTGCGTATAGTCAAAGCGCGCGCCGGCTTGCCATTGTTCGGCAAATTTATATTCGATATAGCTGTATCCGCCCAGTGCGGTAATTCTGTCGTTGTAAAGCTCTTTGTTTCCGTAATAAAGTTCGGAGCGCCAAATAAACGATTTGTAAAGAGCTTGATTTAACGGTTCCCAAAAATAAGTCAAGTCAAGTCCGCCAAGAAGAGTCGTTCCGTTATTTTCTCCGGTCTGCGTTCCGGCAGAGTCATATATCGGCGATTTGTTTCGTCCGTACATTCCGGTAAATCCCAGTTCGAGATATGCGTTGCGGGAAAGGTCCCAATAATTTTTGAAGCGAGCCAGAACGCTTGGGAAAGTAAAAACTTCGCCGGCAAAAAGATTGTCGTTTTGTCCGTTTGTGATTTGCAGAATCAGGCTGTTAGCATCGGCAGTAATCGACGGCATAGTCCAATCGAATGAAAGCCCCGTTTGGTTCAGTCCGTCCGCGCCTAAAATTGTAGTCATCGCCAGCGGAAAATCAAATTGGTCAAGCGAATGAGCGTGCCAGCGATTGACAACTCCGAACTGCTGCCGGAATTTTCCCGCGGTTAAGCTGATTTGCGGAAGAAACTTCGTCCACGTTGCGTAAACTTCTCCCAATTCAATTCCTTCGGGATTGATTTCAACCGCAACCTTTGCAAAACTAAACGGGTCGAGATTGCTTTGAATATGAATACCCAAAACTCTGAAATAGGCTCCGCTTTTAAGTTCGGGGTAATACTTGTTTTCGTTTGCCGTAAACAAAGCAAACTGGTCGCCCGTAACGCTGATTTCGGGATTTATCGCCTGCAGCGAGCGTTGACCGCTTTTAAATGTCGTAGTTTTTCCCTTTTCTTCTTTTTCATCCGCCTTAGCTTCCGCTTCGTTCAGAATTTTTTCGAGTTCGCTTTCTTCAACTTTATCTTCAAGCTTTTTGATTCTTTTTTCAAGCCGTGCAATTTTCGAAGAATCCGCGCTCTGCGCCATATTTATGCCGAATAATGCAAACAGAAATATCAGCGCAAAGGACATTTTTTTTACCATAATTATCCTCCGCTGTAAAAATTAAAATATGTTGGTTGATTTAATTTTATGAAACGGAAAGGAGCGGCGGAGCTTTGTTGAAAAGAACGCAGTAAAGTTTTGCAGCGTCTTTTTGACTTTTACGAGTTGTTTTTACAATCCGAAGCAGCGGCGATTTAAATGAAAGGCTTACGAAGAAAAATATAAAAAAAGATAACAGAGTCGTTGAAATAACGTAAGCCGGGCAATCAAAGTGATCCTTAAAATCCAGCGGATGATTATGCACAAGCGGCGAAACCGTAAGCTGCGCCGCCAAAGTAATTGACGCGGCGAGTAGCGCAATATGAAAAAATTTTTTCATGCAGTAATTATTCAATAATTATTATCAAACTTACAAAAAATCAAAATAAGTTATTCAACGATTTATGAGAAAAGTTCCGGTTTGAGATTTTTACGCATGAAAAAATTATCAAAACCAAAATCGGTTGAGCGGCGATTCTCAAAAAGCCGCCTTAAAAATCCGGGAGGAATTTAATTCTCCGTAGTGAATAATCCTTTGAAACATTCGACTACAGATTTAACAATATTCCGGACGGAGCCGGAATCAGTAACAGCAAAAAGAAATTTTCAAAATTCTTAAAAAATATTTGCTATATTAAGAAATAATTACTGCGCAATTTTCCGTTTTATTTTTGAAAGGATTTTATGGGTCGGCAAAAAAGATTAAAAAAGGAACTCGGTTTGTTCGGAGTTTATGCAATTGCAACAGGAACGACGTTAAGCGCGGGATTTTTTCTTCTGCCGGGAATCGCAGCCACGCAAGCGGGACCTGCAATCGTTCTTGCATATATGATTGCGGCGATACCGATGATTCCGGCGATGTTTAGTATTATTGAGTTAGCCACAGCCATGCCGCGCGCCGGAGGAGTTTACTATTACTTGGACAGAACTCTCGGACCCGCTCTCGGAACTGTGGGAGGAATAGGCACTTGGCTCGCTTTAATTTTGAAAGTCTCTTTCGCGCTCGTTGGAATGGGAGCCTATATTTCTCTTTTTTTTCCAAACGTGCCTATAACAGCTTTTGCGATAGGACTTGCGTTTTTTTTGGGTTTGTTAAACGCTTTCGGAGCGAAGAAAAGCGGGAAACTGCAAATCTATTTGGTTGTCGGATTGCTGATTATTCTAATATGGTTTATTTCGAGCGGGATTCCCGAACTGAAAATCGAGCATTTCAATAATTTCTTCGGCGCGGGGAGCGATTCAATTATGGCTACGGCCGGGTTGGTTTATATAAGCTACGTTGGAATTACAAAAATAGCGAGTCTTTCGGAGGAAGTAATAAATCCCGAAAGAAATATTCCATTAGGCGTAATCCTTGCGTTAACGACCTCCATTATCATCTATGCGGTTGGAACCGCCGTGATAGTAGGCGTTTTGCCGATGGATAAATTAGCCGGCAATCTCACTCCCGTTTCGTCTGCGGCTGAAGTGTTTTTAGGAAAAACCGGTTCCATTGTTCTTGCCGTCGCGGCGCTGCTTGCTTTTATATCTGTTGCAAACGCGGGAACAATGAGCGCATCGCGTTATCCGCTGGCAATGAGCCGCGATCATATCATACCGGAAATTTTCAGAAAACTCGGCAAACACGGCACGCCTCTTTTTTCGATTGGGGTTACGGTTATTATGATTTCGGCTATACTTGTTTTTTTGAACCCTACGAAGATTGCAAAACTGGCAAGCGCATTTCAATTGATGATGTTTGCGTTAGCCTGTTTCGCCGTAATTGTAATGCGCGAAAGCAAAATTGAAGCTTACGACCCCGGCTACAAATCGCCTTTCTATCCTTGGATGCAGATAGCGGGAGTTATTCTTCCCGGCTATCTGATTTTTGAAATGGGAGTGATGCCAAGTCTTTTTAGTTTAGGATTAATAACGGCCGGATTGGCTTGGTATTTTTATTACGCAAAAGACAAAGTTGTCCGGCAGGGCGCCATTTATCATGTGTTTGAACGACTGGGAAGACAGCGGTTTACCGGGCTCGACGCCGAGCTGCGCGGAATACTGAAAGAAAAAGGTTTGCGTAAAGACGATCCGTTCGATCAAATAATAATGAGAGCGGGCGTTATCGATATTCATGAATCGGTCTCGTTTGAAAAAGCCGCCGAACTGGCTGCGAAAAAATTATCGAAGATTGTTCCTTTGTCGGAAGAAAAAATCAAAGAGCAGTTCCTTGAAGGAACGAAAATCGGGGTGACGCCGGTAACGCACGGATTTGCCCTGCCCCATTTCAGGATGGATCAAATTACAAATTCGGAAATGGTTCTGCTCCGATGCAAAAAAGGAGCGTTAATTGAAGTTGTCGATCCGCTCACGCAGAAATTTGACGAGATGCAGACGGTTTACGCTATTTTCTTCCTCGTAAGCCCGGAAGACCGACCGACGCTCCACTTACGAATTCTCGCGCAGATTGCCGGAAGAGTTGAAGAGAGCAGTTTTGCGGAAGAATGGAACGGCGCAAAAGACGAAGTTGAATTAAAAGAAGCGCTTTTACACGACGACCGCTTCCTTTCTATTTGCGTTCGGAAAGGCGAACCGTCCGAAGCTCTTATCGGGAAAAGACTCAAGGATATGAAATTTCCCGAAGGCTGTCTTGTTGCGTTGCTGCGTCGAGGCTCCGATATTATCATCCCTCAAGGGGAAACGACGCTTCAAGAAGGAGACAGACTTTCGATAATAGGAAATCTTGAAGGAATGAAAATTTTAAAAGATCGCGAAAAGAACAGAAAACTTTGAGTTAAACAACGGAGAATATGCTGATGGGGGAAGCCGGAATTTTTTACAGCGTAAAAGAATTTACGGAAGAAGAAAGAATCAAATTATCGAAAGAAATTTATAAAACGATGAACGAAAGAAGAACGGCGCGCAATTTTTCAAACCGCTATTTTTCCGAAGAAGTTCTTATGAATTGCATTCGTGCGGCGGGAACGGCGCCGAGCGGCGCAAACCGGCAACCGTGGAAATTTATTGTAATAAAAGATAAAAACGTAAAGAAGAAAATCCGCGAGGAAGCTGAAAAAGAAGAACGCAAGTTTTACGATAACCGCGCGCCCGAAGAATGGAAAAAAGCTCTCGAACCGTTCGGCACAAATGCCGAAAAATCGTTTTTGGAAACGGCTCCGTATCTTATCGCAATTTTCGAGGAGAAATATTCTTACGACGAAGACGGAAACAAAATCAAAAATTATTACACAAAAGAATCGGTTGGGATAGCTGCGGGAATGTTGATTAATGCGCTCCATCAATGCGGAATTGCAGCGCTTACCCATACGCCGAGTCCTATGAATTTTTTGAATAAAATTTTAAACAGACCCGAAAACGAAAAACCCTTTCTGCTTCTCGTTGCAGGATTCCCCGCCGAAAATGCTACCGTTCCGGATATTGCCAGAAAGAAGCTCGACGAAATATTTAAAATGATATGATTAAAAAGTTGCTTCGATTAGTTATATTTCACATCAATTTTTATCCGGACTAATGAAAAAAATCGCGCTAATATTTTTCGTTTTATTTGCCTTTTCCGAACTTGCGGCTCAGAGCGTTTATTTCTGTAAAAGCTATACGCCAAAAGGAGAGCCGATTGAAGCCCAAAACAGTTGGGAGCTTACGCAGCGCGGCGTTTCCGTTTTTATTTTATTTCATAATGATAAAATAATTAGCGGACCATTAATTTATATGTTCATCGACAAATATGAAAACGGTTCTTATTATCCTTACGACAGTAAAGCAATCAAAACTTCCGGCACAAAAACTTGGCTGGCTTACAATTATAAATTTACGGAAGAAGGAAGTTACGCCGTTTATTTCCAAGACGCGGAACAAAAGCAGCTTGCCGACGAAATAATAAAGATAAAACCGGCGGAAAAACAATATTCGGAAAACGAATCCGTAATCGCTCCGTATTACAGAAACGCAGTAATGAAATTTTGCGACGTCGTAATTGCCGGAAAGCCGATGAATATTCGTTCATCCGTCGTCCTTTCGGGACCCGAAAGAAAAGTTTACATATATTTGAACAATTACAAACCGCTTAACACTTACGAAATAAAAGTTTATATCTGGAAGAAAAACAGCGAAACATTCGCTTACGACATTCTTCACAGAATTAAACGCTATCAAGTAAAACCGGATTGGGAAGACACATATTTTAAGTTTCTTTTCACCGAGCAAGGCGATTATAAGATTATGATTTACAGCCAGTCCGAAGCGTTGATAGCTCAAGGATTTTTTAAAGTTTTTTAAAGAGGGAAAAATGAAAGGAATTATTTTAGCCGGCGGCGCGGGAACGAGATTATATCCCATAACAAAAGTTTACAGCAAACAGCTTGCGCTTATTTACGATAAACCGCTGATCTATTATCCGCTTTCAATTTTGATGCTCGCCGGAATAAAAGACGTTCTAATTATTTCCAACAAAGAAACTATTCCTCTTTACCGCAGACTTTTTGAAGACGGTTCCCAAATCGGGATGAATATCAACTACGCAATGCAAGAGGCGCCGAACGGAATTGCCGAATCGTTTATTATCGGCAAAGATTTTATCGGGCAGGACAGCGTTACGCTCGTTCTAGGCGACAATATTTTTTACGGCAAATTGGATTATCTTTACGACGCGCTTGAAAATCACGGCGACGGCGCAACCATTTTTGCTTACAGAGTAAAAGACCCGGAGCGTTACGGTATTGTTGAATTCAATGAGAACCGCAAAGCGGTTTCAATAGAAGAAAAGCCGAAGGAGCCAAAATCCAATTATGCGGTTCCCGGACTTTACGTTTACGACAATAGAGTCGTTGAAATCTCCGAAAATCTTGAACCTTCCGCCCGCGGGGAATTGGAAATAACCGACGTAAATAAAGTCTATCTCAATGAAGGAAAACTTGACGTGCAGCTTATCGGGCGCGGAGTAGCTTGGCTGGACACCGGAACGCCGGAAGCTTTACTGCAGGCTTCAAATTTCTTCGGCGTTATTGAAGACCGCCAGGGAATGAAAGTCGCATGCATCGAAGAAATTGCATATAAAAAAGGTTTTATCTCAAAAAATGAGTTTCAAAAACTTATCGGCGAAACTCCAAATTCCCTTTACAGAGATTATCTCGCGCGTATTTTGGACGAAGACAGCTAAAAGAAACGGACGCTGATTTTTTATAATTATTTTACAATGATCACGTTTAATCATTTTCGACAAACAAAAAACGCGCCCAAAAAACATCATAGGTAGAAAGAATTTTTTTTAAAATTTCATTAGATGTTATCTAAAAGCAATAATTGATGATCCCAATTGCGGGCGGAGCAATGACAAAACCGACCTTTTTAAAGTGAACTAATTAATTTGCAAGTCTAACAAAAACCCGCGTCGAAGCGATAAGTTATTTAATAAAATCATTCCGTTATCCGCAACAAATGAAGCTTCCGTCTGTAAAAGAAATTATAATTCCCGGCACAATAAACCACAAACTCTTTCGTTAACAGAATTGTAAATATCAGCGGATTCTTTTTTGGAAAAACTCTTTATCGAAAAAATAAAAAAAGGAGATTCGAACGCTTTCGAAGTCCTGATAAAAACTTACGAAAGGAAGCTGTTCGGATATATAATTAAAATGGTGAAAATACGGGAAGACGCCGAAGATATCTTTCAGGAGACAGCGATTAAAGTATGGCGCGGAATAACCAATTACGACGAGAAGCAAAAGTTCTCCTCGTGGCTTTTTACAATAGCGCATAACGGAATAATAGATTATTTCAGAAAAAATAAAATCCGATTTAATTCGACGGATGAAATGGTTTTGCGAGATAATAATCAATTGTCCCAGCAAAATATTCTTGAAAAAAACGAAGAAAAGGAAATTGTTCAAAAAATCGTTCAATCTCTGCCGGGCAAACAACGCGAAGTTTTTCTTCTAAGATTAAACGGAATGATGACGTTTAAAGAAATTTCCGAATTGATGGACGAGCCGCTCAATACGGTACTGAGTCATATGAATTACGCTGTGAAAAAAATAAGAAAAAACGCGGGGAAAAGTTATGCGCAGTGAGTTAAAAGAACTGTATGAGCTTTTTGAAAATGAACGTTGGCTTCTGATTGACGGAACGCTGAACGAAGAAACCGTTCGTTTCTGGCGGGAGAAAGCCGTAGAACATCCGGAGATAAAAACCATGCTCGAAGAAGCGGAAAAGATTGAAGAGGGTTTTTCGGACGGCTTTGAAGAAAGTATCGACGAAAAATTATTTGCCGAAATAATAAAAAAGACAATTCGCAAGCCGGAAGAGAATAAAGAAACTAAGTTTTCGGGAAAATTTTTCGGCGGCTTGTTTAATCTTCCGAATATCCGGGTTTTCAAGCCCGCGTTTGCGCTTTTTGCCGTAGCGCTTGCTGTTTCGTTTTATTTTTTCACAAACGGGGAAAAGAGTTATAGCGTAGTCGAAGACGCTCTTCTTGCATGGAACGACCTCGAGCTTAATTCGGATATTGGCAAATTCAAAACAAAAATGGTTTTTGCCAAAGACGAAGATGCAAAAGAAATTTTTCTGCGTTATCTCTATTCAGACGAATGGAACGAAAAAGTT
Source organism: Chlorobiota bacterium (assembly GCA_013151245.1). Classification (GTDB taxonomy): domain Bacteria; phylum Bacteroidota; class Ignavibacteria; order Ignavibacteriales; family Melioribacteraceae; genus JAADIR01. Next base: position 11,271 of record JAADIR010000009.1, on the reverse strand, counting down.
TTTACGATTCAAGAAGACATTAAAAAGTTAAAAATTAAAATATCTAATTCTAAATTATAAAAAGGAGAACAAAGATGAACAAGAGAAATTTTTACGCTGTGTTTTTTGTCCTTTTAACTTCAATACAAATTTTCGGGCAGAAAGAAATTATTCCTCCTCCGCCGCCTCCGCCGCAGTTGGACTTTCGGTGGGAACTGGATAAAAAAACCGAAGCCAAATATCTGAAAAACATTAACGAGAATTTACGGGAACAATTGGAACAGATAAAAGAAATTGACGTTAATAAATACAACAACCTTTTACAGCAAACATATTTTAAAAGTTTGCGCTTTCCGTTTTTTGATTCCGACAGTAAAGAATTAAATGAATTAGACCGGAAAATTTTGGAAATGGATATTCACACGGAAGCGCTCGCCGCCAAATATTCGAAAGCGAATAAATCCGAGAAAGAAAAACTGGAAAATAATCTGAAAGAACAGCTTTCCAAATTATTTGCATTAAAAGAAAAGCGAAAATACAAAGAAGTGGCGGACCTTGAAAAAGAGCTTGAAGATCTAAAAAAAGGATTGAAACTAAGAGAGAAAAACAAAGATAAAATAATTGAACGAAGATTGCTCGAACTGCTCGGCGAAGGCGATTATTTAGAATGGTAAAATTTTAAAACGTTGTTTAACCGCATCGGTAAGAATAACAAAAAGGCGGCGGGTTTGGGCGTCCCATTTCCCAACTCGACCGCCCCTTCTATAAATAATTATTGTATTGTTACTCCGCATTTTCTATATTTTAAAGTAAAGATTTTCTCAATGTAAAACAGGGAACATTTAACTCCTCGAATTTTACAATCGCTCAAAGGTTTTTATAATCATTCTTAATAAAGGAGAAAAAAATGAAGCTAATGAAAATATTACTGGCTCTCGGTCTTTTTTTATATTTGTCGGGCTGTTCGTCGGTTAGCGTAAATACTGATTACGACGACAGCGTGGATTTTTCACAGTATAAAACATATAAGTTTTATTCAGGCAAAGACTTAGACGGAGACGCTCTGGCAAAACATCCGCTTGCCAAAAAGAGAATAGTCAACTCAATTAAAAAAGCGCTTAACGCAAAAGGTTTTACCGAAACCAGCGACAATCCTGATTTGATTATTGCCACATACGCCGGAATCGACCAAAAAATGAACGTTACAACTTACGGCGGGCATTACGGCTACGGATGGTATTCTCCCTATTGGGGCGGCGGAATGGGAGTTACGCAAACCGACGTTAACTATTACGACGAGGGAACGCTTATTATTGACGTTGTTGACGCTAAAAAGAAAGCGCTTGTTTGGCGCGGAACGGGAACGCAGATTCTGCGAGATTATTCGTCGAATGAAGAAAGACAAGCGAATATCGACGACGTTGTTTCTCAAATTTTGGACGACTTTCCTCCCGGAAGCGGAAAATATTAATTTTTTAACGTAAAATTGTTTTCGAAAATCCCGACTCAAAAAGCCGGGATTTTTTTTGAATTTTCAATGGGAAAAAACATTTGTAACCGCAAACTTTATGTCCGCGCGAAATGAAAGCGTTTTGTAGCCGCAGACTTTACGTCTGCGGAAACGCCGCATTGCTGAAGAATCTAACGCTAATATCCTCCGTTATTATTTGTAAGTCCTCGCAGCCGGTTTTAGCCTACAGGAGACATTCAAATAAATTCTCACGCTCTTAATTTTCCACGAAAAAATATCTAAATTGTATTTTACAATTCCCAAAAGTATCAGAGGTGAAAAATGTTTTTTAATTTGAAATTGAAATTCCGTCGATTTCCTTTTGTTAGTATTCTTTTAGCGGCGTCGGCTTTATTTTTAATAGTTTCTTGCGGAACCGGCAATTCGGTTTCCGTTAAAAAGTTTTCGCCGGTTGGGGAGGTAAATAAATTCACTACTTTCACGATCGAATTCGATAAAGAATTAGCGCCGGAAGATACGCTTGATAAATGGAGCGATGAAAAATACGTTGAATTTCAGCCGGCGGTAAGCGGAAAGTTCAAATGGCTGACGCCGAAAAAACTTATCTTCTCGCCCGACGAGCCGCTTCAGCCGATGCAGAAATACGAAGCGAAAGTTACCGATAAAATTTTATTCGGGAAGAAATATTCAATTGACGCGGAAGAATTTTCGTTTTTCACCCCGAGCTTTGCCGTTGATAAAACGGAGTTTTTTTGGACGAGAATTCCTAACTCAGAACACAAAGTAAGCATAAAAGCAAACGTCTATTTTAATTATCCGGTTAATCCGGACGGATTGCAGAAATATATTTTCTTTTACGCCGGCGGCGGATTGATTGAGGATTTTAAAATTCTTACGACCGAATCGTCAAAAGTAATCGCAGTCGATTTAGGCGAGATGAAGCAGGCGGATAAAGAAGAAGATATTGAAATAAAAATCAAAAAAGGTTTTTCTTCGATAATCGGAAAGAAACCGCTTGAAAACGATTACGAGTTTACATACAAAATTCCGCCCGTTTCCAAACTCGCAATTACCGGAATTAGCGCGGGAATTGACGGAACCGAAAATTGGATAAAAATTTCAACGACGCAGACGGTCGATGGGAAGTCTCTTCCGAAATTTGTAAAAATCAAACCGGATAGAAAACTTAAATTTTCGGTTCAGGAAAATCAATTTTTAATTCAAGGAAATTTTTCGGATTTGCCGACGATCAATCTCCTTATTAAAAAAGGGCTTCCGGGAATGTACGGCGGAAATTTGGAATTCGATTTCGAGCGCGTCGTTTCTCTCGTGGATTTGGAGCCCTCAATAAATTTCGCCGATAAAGGCGGAACGTATCTTCTGAAAGGAGGCGAAGAAAAGATTGCGCTTAACATTGTTAATGTTAACGAGATTGAACTCGAATATTACAAAGTTTTCAAAAACAACATCGTTCATTTTATCAACAGAAACAGATACAGCTTGTACGATTATTACGATTACGGATACGGCTCAAGTTACAACGTCGGCAATTTCGGCAAGTTTTATTTTAAGGAAAAGAAAAAATTAAACAACGAGAAAAATTGGCTTAATCAAATCGATATAAATTTAAAGGATAAATTTCCGGCTGAAAAATATAAAGGGATTTACGTAATTACAGCCCGCTCTAATGAAGATTGGTGGCTGCGGGATTCCAAATTGATATCGCTTTCCGATATTGGAATAATCGCAAAAAAATCCGCGAACGACATAAAAGTCTTTCTGAATAAACTTTCCGACGCCTCGCCTGTGCAAGGCGCGGAAGTTTCGGTGATTTCAACCAACAACCAGATTTTGGGCGCCGCCGAAAGCGACGAAAACGGCGTCGCTGATTTTCCCGCGTTCGCCGAGGATACGGAAGATTTTACGCCCGCGTTGATATTCGTCGAGTTCAACGACGATTTCAATTATCTCGATTTGAACGGCGCGCTTGTGGAAACTTCCCGTTTTGACGTCGGCGGCAAATACGACCCGAACGGTTTTTCGGCTTTTATTTATTCGGAGAGAAATCTTTATCGCCCCGGCGACGACGTGAACATTTCAGCAATTATCCGCGATTCGAAAATCAATACAATCCGCGATATTCCTATTGAGCTGAAAATCACCGCGCCCAACGGCAAGACTCTGAAAAAATTCACTCCGTCGCTTAACGGCGAAGGTTCGTTCGAAATAAAATTTAAGCTGCCGGATTATACGCAAACCGGTTTGTACGACGCTTCTCTTTTTACCGGAAACGACAAGTTCATCGGTTCGTATCAATTCAGCGTAGAGGATTTTGCGCCCGATAAAATCCGCGTTTCAATTGAGAACGAAAAAGACAAATTTTTTCCCGGCGAAAGCGTAACGACAAAAATCAACGCCGAATATTTTTTCGGCGCGGCGGCAAGCGGGTTGAAATATGAATTGGAAACGCAGCTTCGCGAACAATCTTTTGTAAGCGGCAAATTTTCCGATTTTGATTTCTCCGATTTTTCTCCGCATTCGGAATCTTTTGAAAGCGCTTTTTCGGACGGCGTTCTTGACAAAGAGGGAAAAGCCGAAAGCAAATTTGTTCTTCCCGTTTCCGTTTCCTCCGGAGGCGTTATCAAAGGCGTTCAGTTCCTTTCGGTCTTCGACCCGACCGGCAGAACGGTAAACAGAATCGCCTCTTTTTCTCTTTACCCTAAAAAATATTTCATCGGAATAAAAAGCGACGGTTATTACCATTCCGTCAATTCGCCGATTAAATATGAGTTTGCCGTAGTTAATGAAAAAGACGAACCCGTTTCAAATTTTTCGGCGACTGCGGAATTAGTAAGATTCGATTGGAATACGGTTTTGAAAAAAAGTCCTTCGGGGCAGTACCGCTATGTTTCGGAAAAGAAGGAAATTGCGGAATGGCGGAAAGAGGTTGAACTGAAAAACGGCGTCGGAAAAATCGGTCTGCAAGTTTCCCGCAGCGGGGAATATGAAATTCGCATTTCAAAAAAAGGAGAAAACGGATTTGTCCGCAGCGGTTTTTATGCGTGGGGCTGGAAAACCGGAACCGCCTCTTCGTTCGGCGTTGACAGAGAAGGTAAAATAGAAATTGTAACCGATAAAAAGAAATACCGCGCGGGCGAAACCGCGAAGATTCTTTTTTCAACTCCTTTTTCGGGGAAGATGCTGGTAACGTTTGAACGCGATTCGGTTTACGATTACCGCTATGTTGAAGTAGAAGAAGGCTCCGCCGAATTGGAATATACAATTAGCGATTATTGCGTTCCGAATATTTTCATTACGGCTACGCTGTTTAAGCCTCACAAGGGAAATAATATGTCGCCGTTTTTCACGGCGCACGGATTTAAATCCGCCGCCGTTGAAGTTTCCGATTTCCGTCTTCCGTTAAAAATTTCCGCGGCGGAAAAAGTAAAACCGAATACGACGCAAAAAGTTAAAATTAAAACGGAAGCGAAGAAAAATATTTATATTACGCTTGCCGCGGTTGACGAAGGAATTCTTCAGGTAAAAGATTACGCAACGCCCGATCCTTACGGCTTTATGTACGCGCGGCGCGGACTGGACGTTGAAAGTTATGACTTCTATAAATTTCTGCTGCCGGAGATTATTTCTCTTAATTCTTCTTCGGGCGGCGACGCGATGGCGGCTCAGCTGAAGAAAAGAACAAATCCGATTAAATCAAAAAGATACAAACTCGTTTCTTTTTGGAGCGGAATAAAAAAGACCGACGCAAACGGAGAAGTTGAAGTCTCTTTCAACATCCCGCAATTTAACGGAGAACTTCGTTTGATGGCGGCGGCTTACGAAGGCAAACGTTTCGGAAGCGCGGAAAGAGCGATGAAAGTATCGGAAGATTTAATTATCGAACCGCAGATCCCGCGCGTATTAACGGCTGGAGACACTTTGATTATGCCGGTTACGATTATTAACTCGACCGAAAGAAGCGGCTCTGCAAAGGTAAGCGTAACTTGCGGGGGAAAACTTTCCGTATTATCCGAAAAGATACTGTCGGTTAACTTCTCGCCGAAGAAATCGGAGACGGTGGAATTTATTATCGCCGCTTCCGAAATTCCCGGCAAATCGTCAATTGAAATTAAAACTTCCGGCTTTGCGAATGTAAAAGAGAAAACCGAAATCGCGGTGCGTCCCGCGTCGCCTTTCGTCGCTAACTATCAAACGGGCGCAATTGCCGGCGGGCAGAAACTTACGCTTAAACTTGATTCGGAATTTCTTGAAGGAACTCAAAAAAACAGATTTGTCGTCGGACGCTTTCCCGCGATCAAATATACAAAGCAATTGCGCGATTTGGTCGGTTATCCTTACGGCTGTCTCGAGCAGACGGTTTCCAAACTTTTTCCGCAGCTTTATTTTGACGACCTCGTTAAACTTGCCGCGCCGGAATATTTAAAGAACAGAAATCCGGTTTATTTTATTAAAGAAGGAATCGGAAAAATCGAAGCGATGCAGAGATACGACGGTTCTTTTTCTTATTGGCGGAACGGGAAATATTCAAATTGGTGGGCTTCGGTTTATGCGGCTCACTTTTTGCTTGAAGCCAAAAAAGCCGGATACAACGTAAGCGAAAAAGTTCTTTCGCAAGCGCTGAATTATATTTCGCGAAAAGGGAGAAGCAAAGAAACATACGACCGGAAGAGGCGAACCGGCAATAAAACGGAAATCAAGAAGTTTGCCAAAAAAGAAATTATTTATTCGCTTTACGTTGAAGCGCTTGCCGGAGAAAGCGATTTGCCGACGATGAATTATTATCAGGCGCATCCCGAATTGCTTACCGAAGATATGGTTTATCTTCTCGCCGGTTCTTATGCTCTTGCCGGACATTGGAATGCGGCGTTCAACATTCTCCCGAAAGAATATCGCGCGGCAACGTCCGCCGGAGAACCGGAAACGTTCGATTCCGAATATCGCGCGAACGCAATAATACTCGAAGCGCTGACGGAAATAGACAAAGAGAATATTCAAATTCCTTACATTGTCGAGTATTTAACTAAAAATCTAAACAAGCTCTACTCCACTCAGGAAAAGGCTTTCGTCTTTCTCGCGCTCGGAAAAGCCGCTAAAATAAACGCCGGAAAAGATTTGAAGATTGACGTTTCGCTCGACGGCAAAAAAATCGGCGAAATGAAAGAAACCGCTATTTCAATTTCGTCGGAAAAATTGAATGGAAAAGAATTGACTCTTTCCGCCGAAGGAAGCGGGCGCGCGTTCTATTCTTTGATTTCCGAAGGAGTTCCCTTGAAAACCGGCTATGTTGAAAAGGATAACGGACTTGCCGTGCGAAGAGATTATTTCGATTATAAAACGGGAAACTATCTCGAAGGGAATAAATTTTATCAGGGACAACTTGTCGTCGGTAGAATCGCGTTGAAAGGAGAAAACCGTTCCGCCGAAAATATTGTAATAACCGATATCATTCCCGCCGGAAGCGAAATTGAAAATCCGAGATTAAGCAAAACCGCAAGATTGACTTTTGACGAAAAGAATATTCTTTACGTTGATTATACGGATATTCGCGACGACAGACTGATTCTTTTTGCAAACGTAGAAGCGAATAAAACGAAGTATTTTTATTATCTTCTGCGTATTACAAATAAAGGAAGTTTCAACCTTTCGCCGGTAAGCGCGGAAGCTATGTATTTAAGCGGCTTCTCGTCGGTTAACGGCGGCGGACGCGTAATAATAAAGTAAAATCGCTGAAACGCGCAGACTGTAGAAAATAGCCGTTTTGTTTGACCGAGGCAAATCTTTAACTTTGCGTTCTCTTTTCCTGCGCATTTGCGCACGGAGGGGAGAATTCCGTTTAAACATTATTTAAAATTGAAATGACTGAGAAACTGAAACATACATTCGAAAAACTCTTTAACGAGTTGAAGGGAAACGGAAGAAAAATCTATTCGTCGCCGCTTTACGGATCGGCGAAATCTTTTTTTATCAGGGAATTGTTTGCCGATAAAAAGAAAGTTTATCTTCTTTGTCCCGACAAGCAATCGCTCATCGACGCAAAAATTGAATTGAATATTTTAGGACTCGGAGAAAAAATCGTTTCCGTGGAAGACTATGAATTGGAAATTCTTCAAGAGAATATTACCGATCTATCGAACCGCGAAGAGTTTATTCTTCTCTCCGATTACAGATTGATAACAATTCCGCTGCCGGAAAAAGAAAGTCTGAAAAAAAGCACAACGCTCATAGAATTAGGCGGCGATGTTTCTTACGACGAGATGATTGAATATTTAAATATCCTCGGATACAGAGAGGAAAAATACGTTGACGTTCAAGGCGATTATTCCGTACGCGGCTCGATTATCGATTTTTGGTCTTACAGCGAAAAACAGCCGGCGCGGTTAGAATACGACGGCGATTTCCTTGAAACGATAAGATATTTCGACGCGGAAAATCAGCGCTCCATTTCAAAAATCGATTCCGTTTCGCTTGCGGCTCCGCTTTCGGTTTCGGAGGAAACGAGCTATGCTTCCGTGTTCGATTATTTTGACGACGCCGTGATTATCGCTTCCGAAAACGAGCTGCGCGGTTTGTTTCAGCCTGAGGAAAAAAATCAACCCGCTGAACTTGAAGATGAACTTGAAGAAGAATTAAAAGAAGAGATTGCGCCGCAAACATCGGACGAACTTACCGAATCGGAAAAAAAAGACGATTTTATCACGGAAGAAAAATTATTCTCATTCAAGCACACTTGGATAATTGAAGAAGAAATTACTTTTCGCGAAAGCAAGATTGAAACGGGACTTCTGCCCGCTCCTATTTTAAGATCTAGCTTGGAATTGCTTTGTCAAACGGTTTCCAAATATATTGAAAACGGTTTTCGCGTCGTAATAACTTCGGAAAATGAAATTCAAGCTCAACGGTTAAGCGATCTGCTTTCGGAGTTTAAGGAAAAATTAAAAGACTTTATTCTTTCGGGAAAATTGAAAATAAATGTTCTTCCCGTTAAAGAAGGATTTGTTGCGGAGAAAGACAAACTCCTTTTTCTTACCGATTATCAAATTTTCAACAAACCGTACCGCTCGAAAATTGCCTCAAAACGAAAAGCGAAAAAATCGAACATAAAAGAATTCTCGTCAATTAAACGCGGAGATTACGTCGTTCATGAATATTTCGGAATAGGAAAATACGCCGGTTTGGAAACCATTAAAATTGGGCAGGCGGAGCAGGAATCGATTAAAATCCTTTACGCCGAAGGCGGAATCGTTTACGTTAATCTGAATTATCTGTCGCTTGTAAAGAAATTTTCTTCGAAAGAAAACATAGCGCCGAAGCTTACAAAACTCGGGAGCGGCGAATGGAAGAAGACGAAGAAAAAAGTTAAGAAAAAAATAAAAGAAGCCGCGCGGGAACTGATTACGCTTTACGCTAAAAGAAAAGCGTCGCAGGGAATACGTTACAATCCCGATACGATTTGGCAGAGAGAACTTGAAGCTTCTTTCTTTTACGAAGACACCCCCGACCAAATGAAAGTAACCGAAGAAGTAAAAAACGATATGGAAAGCGAAACCCCAATGGACCGCTTGGTTTGCGGCGACGTCGGCTTCGGAAAAACGGAGATCGCCGTAAGAGCCGCGTTCAAAGCCGTAAGCGACGGGATGCAGACGGCGTTGCTTGTGCCCACTACCATTTTAGCCGAACAGCATTTCAACACTTTCAAAGACAGACTTTCGCAGTATCCCGTTAAGGTCGCCGTTCTTTCGCGTTTTGTAACTCCCGCAAAACAGAAAAACGTGATTGAAGAATTGGAGAAGGGAACCGTTGATATTCTTATAGGAACGCACAGATTGCTTTCGAAAGACATTAAATTTAAAAAGTTAGGACTTTTAATAATTGACGAAGAGCACAGATTCGGAGTGATGGCAAAAGAAAAGCTGCGCTCTCTGAGAGTAAACGTGGATACTCTTACGCTTACGGCTACTCCTATTCCGCGCACGCTCAATCTTTCGCTGCTCGGCGCAAGGGATTTATCAATCATCGCAACGCCGCCGCCTAACAGAAGACCGATTATTACGCGCGTAGAACTGTTTGACATTCATAAAGTAAGGGAATGGATACTTGCGGAAATAAAACGGAGCGGGCAGGTTTATCTTGTTCACGACCGCGTTCACTCGATTGAAAAACTCGCTTCGTATATCAAAAAATATATCCCCGAAATAAGTATCGGGATTGCGCACGGACAATTAAAACCGGCGCAGTTGGAAACCGTGATTCACAATTTTTTGAATAAAAAGTTCGACGTTCTTCTCTCGACTAAAATAATCGAATCGGGGATTGACATCCCGAACGTGAACACGATAATCGTCAACAGAGCCGACAGATTCGGGCTTGCGGAACTTCATCAGCTGCGCGGAAGAGTCGGGCGTTCTAACAAGCAGGCTTACGCTTTCTTCCTTGTTCCTTCGATGAATACAATTACAAAAAAAGCGCTCAAGCGTCTGCAGGCTATCGAGGAATATACCGGTCTCGGCGAAGGTTTCAACCTTTCAATGCGGGATTTGGAAATACGCGGTTCGGGAAACCTGCTTGGAACCGAGCAGAGCGGAGCGATTGACACTGTTGGGTTTGAGCTTTATCTTAAACTCCTCGACGAAGCGGTTTCGGAACTGAAAGCCGAAGAATTTGCCGACGTTTTCAAAGAGCTTCCCAAACATCTCGACAGAACGGAACCGACAATCGACGCTTATTTTGAAATCGGGATTCCAAAACATTTTATGCCCGATCAAGCGGACAGATTGAGTTACTACACGGCTCTCTTCTCGGTCGCTAATGAAAACGAGATTGACGACGTCCGCGAAGAGATGATAGACAAGTTCGGAAAAATTCCCGATACGGTTGAGAACCTTATTTATTCGGCTAAGCTCCGGTTTTTTGCCTCTTTTGCGATGTTCGAAAAAATTATTATCAAAGAAAATATTACTTCGCTTTATTTCCCCAAGCCGGAACGCGAAGATTATTACGTTAATCATTTTGCGAAGGTTATGCAATGGGTTACGGCGGAATATTCAAAGACGGTTCGGTTTTATCAAAAAAATAAAATAATTAAACTTGAAATAAAAAATAAATTTCCGATAATAAAACAGAATCTTCAGTTTCTTATTGAGTTTTGCAAAAACGCCGCTGAAACAATAAATAATTTGATAGACGATAGGGGGGCTTCGAAAAATGACGAAAAATAAATTTGGAGGAAGCCGTGAAAATCTTTTTATATATACTTTTGTTTGCATTTATCGCAATACAATTTATTCATATAAATAAAACAAATCCCAAAGTAAGAACCGATCTTAAAGCGCCTGAAAACGTTAAAAAGATTATTAAGGAATCGTGTTATAACTGTCATTCAAACGAAACGGACTGGCCTTGGTACAGCGGCGTTGCGCCTGTTTCATGGTTTGTCGCCGCGGACGTTAACGATGGAAGAAAACGCTTGAATTTTTCCGAATGGAAAATAGCTTCGCGTTCAAAGGTTAAGGAAATTAAAAAAAAGATATTCGATGAAATAAACAAAGGCGAAATGCCTCCTCAAAGATATATCTATCTTCATCCGGCGGCGGAAATTACTTTTAACGAATTGCAGGCAATCAAACGCTGGGCGGCTAGCGACAGATGATTTTTCCAACGCCCGATATCTGCGAAAAAAAATTATTGCGCCATTATTATGTAGCCGCAAACTTTTTATAGTATTACAAGTTAAATCCTTCCCGATAAATGGAACATTCCGCTTTCGGAAAAACACCCCGACAAAAAGCATCGGGATAAATCGG
>JAADIR010000073.1 GCA_013151245.1 Chlorobiota bacterium | reverse complement strand
ACTCAATTCGTAATAAGCAGGTAATGCTGGACAGCGACTTGGCGGAGCTTTACGGGGTTGAACCTAAACGATTGAATGAACAAAAATGATTTTCCCCAATCATTCAACCGCTCAGCCAATCAACAATTCATTAATAATATTATTCGATAAGTCCTTTTTTACAACGCGCCGTTTCCCGTTACGGTTCTTCGGCAACGGTTTAATTAACGTTAAAAAATTTTGCGCGGCATTCAAAAATAATTGCGGTTATTTGAGAAATAACTTATGTTTTACTCGCAGAAAGTTTTTTATCATAAAAATATCTTTATGATGGAAGAAGAAAAAAACAAAATCGCGCTTTACGATTCGTCATTCATAAAAGAAAAAATCCACTCAATTCGTAATAAGCAGGTAATGCTGGACAGCGACTTGGCGGAGCTTTACGGGGTTGAACCTAAACGATTGAATGAACAAGTAAGAAGAAATATTGAACGATTCCCAAAAGAATTTAGATTCCAATTAACAAAAGAAGAACATGAAAACTTGAAGTCGCAAATTGCGACCTCAAGTTCGCACGGCGGCAGGAGATATCTCCCTTATGTTTTCACAGAGCAAGGCATTGCAATGCTTTCGGCGGTATTGCACAGTAAAACGGCAATTAATACGAGCGTCTTGATAATTCAGACTTTCGTTGAAATGCGAAGATTTATCGCCGCCAACGCTTCAATATTGCAGCGGATAGAAAAGACGGAGCTTAAACAAATTGAAACCGATAAAAAAATAGAACGAATTTTTAACGCTCTCCAAAGCAAAGAACTTGAGCCGAAGCATGGAATATTTTACGACGGGCAAATATTCGACGCGCATAAATTCGTTTCAACGCTCGTGCGCAAAGCGAAAAAATCAATTTTGCTAATAGACAATTACGTTGACGAATCGACGTTTGCTTTGTTCAGTAAAAAGAAAAAGAACGTCGCCGTAACGATATTAACCAAAAGAATCACCAAAGCGCTCGCTCTTGACGAGGTGAAATTCAATGAACAGTATTCTTCTCTTGAGATTAAAAAATTCACAAAGGCGCACGACCGGTTTTTAATTATTGACGATAAAGACGTTTACCATTTCGGGGCGTCGCTGAAAGACCTCGGCAAAAAATGGTTTGCGTTTTCTAAGTTGGATAAAGACGCGTTTTCTCTGCTGGAGAATCTAAAAAGATTTGACGGCTAAATGTTTGGGCTAAAGCCCGTTATTGTGTTTTCCATTTCAACTCCGCCTTGAAAGGCGGGGCAATTGAGCTTATATTGGTAAAGATTGCTTTAATAATTCTGCCGACCTATCCGCAGCCGTTACCCGACACGGGTCTGCGACAACGGTTTACGCAATACTGCTTTGGGGCGCAGATTACAGGCATTCTGTGTCGCTACAAAACTTTCGGATAGAATTCAATGTTTTAAATTTTAAATATAAATTTAAGAAGATTCCAAATAGCGGAATTCTGAAACCGCGACTTTCCTCATTCAACATTCATAATTCATAATTATTTTGTGAATAACTAAATCTCTTCAAAAGCCTCTTTCGGAAGCCAGCCGACTTTTCCGTCGGGGAGTTTTATTTCCGCCCAGTCGCGCAATTCGTCTTCAATTTTGAATTTCAATCCTTCGTGAATGATGAAGGCGTCGCCGCTCTTTTCGTCGGGCGAAAGTTTCGCCGTAACTTCCTCGGCAAGCAAAACGCCGTGCCGGTTTGACGATTCTCTTTTTAGCGAGGTAAAGAGGAAAACAGTAAGAAGCGCAACAATAATAATATCAACAATTCCAATAAAAAACGCAGACTGCCGCACCGCGACATTTTTTGTAAAAAACCATACGGCAAGCAGAGCGAGGAAAACAAGGAAAAATATTACGAGGAAAAACGCCCAGCCCTTCGGCGAGAAATATGAGATTAACGTATCCCACCACTGGGCGAGAAAGATTTTCGGCACTTCTTTTATTTTGTCTTTCGTATGCGCTTTGGCGATTTGAAGATTGTAAATCACGTCTTCGTTGTTCGGGTCGAGCAGAAGCGCGCGTTCGTAATACAAAATCGCTTTGCCCAATTGCCCAAGCCGGTAATATGTGTTTCCCAAATTGTAATACAAGCCGACTCCGGCGTAACCTTCGTTTTCAATTTTCAGATAATCCGTTAACGCTTCGGAATATTTATCCGCGCGATACGCTTCGTTGCCCGCGCGCATCCATTCGTCTATGTGCGCATCCTGAGCAAACAATGAAGCCGCCGCGAGCAGAAGAAAAACTATATTTAAGATTGCTCTTCTCATTTCTTTTTCTTGATTGAGTTTTCCAATTTCACGATTAGCGAAAGAGTTTCGTCGTATAAATTCTGCTCGGCTGTTTGGTTCATATTTTCCGGGGCAAAACGGGCAAACTCGCACTTCTCGGAAATTTCTTTTACCTTGTCAATTAAATCGTCCGCTATCCCTCGTTTGCGGAGTTCGTCCACGGCGCGTTCAAGAGAGAAATCGGCTTTCTGCATTGTGAGTTTGTCTTCAAGATATCCGAAAAGCGCTTTCGATATTTCGTTGTAGAACTTTTCTTCTTCTCCCGCGTCGAGCGCTTTTTTTGCCGCTTTCAATTTAGCTTTTGCCGTTTTCTCCGCTTTCGTAGAGCGCATCAACGTTTCGTTGCCGCTGATTTTATCTTGACGTTTCTTAGCGCCCACCGCAACGAATAAAATAAACGCCGGCACGAAAATGGCGAACCAGAACCACGATTGTAATCCCTTCAGATCGGATATCCGCTCATATTCAAATTTCGAAGTTTTGATGTAGCGGATATCTTTACCCAAAAGTTTTACGTCTTCTTTGGAAAAGCCCGTTCCTGTCTGCTCGTAAGCTATTCCCTCGCCTCTCTCTACGTTGATGAGAAACGGTCCGGCTTTTTTTACGACATATTTTTTTGTCTGAGGATTGAAGAACGAAAACTCAACCTCCGGTATTTTCTTTTTGCCGGGAACGCGCGGAACGAAGAGATACTCAACTTTTTTTACGCCGGAGACTTTAGAAATTCTTTTTATGTTTTCAGTTTGTTTCGGATCGTATTCTTCGAAACCGGGAGGAAGCTTTATCTTCGGCAATTCCAGAAGTTTGATGTTTCCCGTTCCATTTGCAGTAAACGAGATTGTAACCGATTCGTTTGTCTTCACATCCGTTTTGTCGATGGAAGACGTAAAATTAAAAGCGCCCACGGCGCCGGAAAAACTTGCCGGCTTGCCGGCTTCGGGCAGAGGAAGAACTTGGATTTTAACCGAATTCGATTTTGCCGTAAAGTCAACCGTTTCAGTCCTTCCGAAAAATGAATCGTTGAAAAACTCATCGAATACGCTGTTGCTTGACGTTCTCCTTTTTCTGATTTGAACGGGGATGTTTAATTCAAACGGAGTAATTTTCAAATCGCCCGATTTCGTTGGGAACAGCGCAACCTTTTTAATTACCGCCGAACGGAAACGCTGCCCGTTATACATCTCAATATCAAAATTAATTCGGTTCTCCGTTTCAAGCTCTTCCGCCCAGAAACCGTTGTAAGACGGAAGTTTGCTAATCTGCGGAGAAGAAATATTCAAGCGCGTATAGAGTTTATACGTGAGAGTTACCTGCTCTCCAACGTAAGCCTTTCTTTTATCGACAAAAGCGCGGATGAAAAGATTTTTCGCGATGTCGGCGTTGCTGTCGGAGCCGTTCTTTTGGGCTTTTGCGGATGCGCCGCCTTTTACGACCTTTATTTTCAAGGGTTTCGTTTCGTATTGCTTTCCGTTGTAATTTACTTGCGCCGAACCGATTAAAAACTCGCCGACCGCCTTCGGCTGCAGCACGTAGGAATAAGTTACGTTGCCGGAAACCTTGCCATTAATAATTTGAACGCTCGTCGATTGATTCGGTCCGCCGAGATAAATAAAATCTTTAAACACCGGACCGCGGAAACCGCTTAATTTATTAGCGTCGCCGCCGCTGAACGTAAAATAGACTTGAAATTGCTCGCCAATCGCGACGGTTGTTTTATCGACGCTTCAAACTTCTGCGCGAAAAGCGAAGTTGAAATCAATAGTAAAAACAATATGTAAAACGCGTTTCGTTTCATTTGTGTCTTATTTACATGTCATTACAAGGAATCCCGCCTTTTTGGGACGACGAAGTAATCTTTAATATATTGTGTAATATTTTTATAGATTGCTTCGTCCGATGAATCGGACTCGCAATGACGTCAAAAAATCATTTAATATATTTCTAAAATTATATTTTGCTTCATTAATTAAATTTTGGAATCGCAATCTATAACAATTTTACCAATCTTTTTCTTTCTTAACTACTTTTCCTTTTTTCTTCCTTAATTTTTTTTGAAGTTTCGCTTCGTTGTTCTTCAAAGCCTGCAGAATTCTTTCCGCTTCCTTTTTAGATATCTGATCTTTCGGCTTAGTCTGTTGTTGCTGCTGTTGATTCTTTTGCCGATCTTTTTTCTGATCCTGTTTTTGCTGTTGATTCTGATCTTGTTTCTTATCTTTATTTTCGTTTTGTTTCTTTTGCTGATCTTTATTTTGCTTATTCTGCTGATCTTTGTTTTTGTCTTTATTCTTGTCGTTTTTGTTCTGATTTTTATTCTGTTTCTTCTGATTTTTTTGCTGCTGCATTTTGCGTAACGCGTATGAAAGATTGTATTTCGTTTCCAAATCGTTCGGATTCAGTTTTAATGAATTTTTATACGCTTCGATGCTTTCTTTAAGTTTGTTCGATTTCAAAAGCGAATTGCCGATGTTATGAAACGCTTTCGCTTTGGCGATATCGTCGTCGGTTAACGTACTGGAATTCATAAATGCTTTCGCCGCTTCTTCGTAATTTCCCTTTTTGTAAAGAGCGTCGCCCAAATCGAAATATCCGCGATAATCTTCCGGCGCTTCTTCCGTCGCTTTTCTGAAGTTTATTTCAGCGTCGTCGTAGTTTTCGTTTTTATATTGCTCGACGCCTTTGTTTATAAGACTTCTGACGCTCTGCGCAGAAATATTCCCGACGATAAAGAGCGTCGCGGCGATTGTGAGAAGCGCTATGTTTATTCGAAGATTCATTCTATAATTAAATTTTGTGTTTCATTGTAAATAATATTTTGTAATAATTAAATGATTGTTTTCGCCGACAAGAATGTCCGCGCTACAGTTTACTAATTAATAATTTCATTCATCCGTTCAACCATTCATTCATTCCATTGTTTCAGTTATTTCCCGCTCTTGTTCAATTTCATAATCAATTTCGATTTTTTGTTTCCGATAAAGAATTCGAGGAACAAAAGAAAAATTGCCGGCGCGAGAAGGAAATAGAACCGGTCTTCGTAATCCGTGATTTTTGTTGCGCCGAATTCCGATTTTTCTATTTTCGCCAAATCCTTATAAATTTCTTCAAGTTCGTTGTTGTTGTTCGAAGCGAGATAATATTTTCCGTTTCCTTCTTCCGCGATTTTCCGCAGGGTCGCTTCGTCCAATTTTGTAAGAACCACTTTCCCGTATCTGTCTTTTTTATATCCGGTCTGTTTGCCAGAAGCGTCGTAAAGAGGAATCGGAACTCCGGCGGGAGAACCGAGTCCGATAGCGTAAAGCTGAATTCCTTTTTCCACCGCTTTGGGAATTATCTTGTCCAAATCGCCTTCATGGTCTTCGCCGTCGGTAATAACGATAATGGCTTTTTTTGTGTCGTCGTCTTTCTTGAACGAATTCATCGCAAGTTCAATCGCCGGACCGATTGCCGTTCCCGGCTGCGGCACGGTCGAAACGTCAACCGCCGAAAGGAAAAGATTAGCCGCCGCGTAATCGGTAGTGAGCGGAATTTGCACGTAAGCCTGTCCCGAAAAAACTATCAGCCCGATTCTGTCTCCGCGAAGTTTTCGAATTAACTTGGCTATATCATGCTTCGCCTTTTCAAGTCTGCTCGGTTTTATATCTTGAGCCGTCATACTCAAAGAAACATCGAGTAAAATATAAACGTCAATTCCCACTTGTTTTACTTCTTCAATCTTAGAACCTATTTGCGGATTTGCGATCGCAAAAACAAGCAATACGTATGCGAACATCAAGATCCCGAATTTCACCAACGGCTTTACCCTGCTTTTGAGCGGGAAAAGAATTCTATGCATCGCCGGTTTTGCAAATTCATTGAGCCGCTTTTTTTGTTTTCGCCATAAATACCAATAGAGTAAAACCAATACCGGCAAAAGGTATAGCGCATTCAAATATTCTATGTGAGCAAATCTGAACATCGTTAATCGCTTATACGACTTTTATTTTTCAATTGTTTCATAAAATTATAACCTATTTACCTTTTAACCTTTTCGCCTCTTAACCTTTTCACGGCAACTTTCTCAAATAAATTCTCGCCAATCCGATTTCGAGCAGAAGAAAAATCAACCCGAGTTCGGCGTAATTGTAAAACAATTCTTTCGCGTTTCTGTAAGAGGTAATCTCCACGCGCGTTTTTTCCATTTTGTCTATCTCGTCGTAAATCTCCTTCAACTTTTCGTTGCTTGTGGCTCTGAAATATTTTCCGCCGGTAATATCGGCGATTTGTTGCAACGTTCCTTCGTCGATATCGACCGGGACCATTTGATATTGCTTGCCGAAAGGAGTTTGGAACGGATAAGGCGCTTTCCCTTTTGTGCCGACGCCGATTGTATAAATTCTGATTCCGAATTTTTCGGCAATCTGCGCGGCGGTAATCGGATCTATCTCCCCTCGGTTATTAACGCCGTCGGTTAAAAGGATGATTACTTTGCTTTTCGCTTTGCTCTCTTTCAGACGATTCACGCCGTTAGCGATAGCGTTGCCTATTGCGGTTCCGTCCTCAAGCATTCCGGAATGAATTTCTTTAAGAAGATTGCGGAGAACCGAATAATCAATCGTAAGCGGGCATTGCGTAAAACTTTCGCCGGCGAAAATTACAAGTCCGATTTTATCGGACGTTCGTCCTTTTATAAATCTGTCTATTTCTTCTTTTGCCGCTTCAAGGCGGTTCGGTTTCAAATCTTCGGCGAGCATACTGCCGGAAATATCGAGCAGCATCGCAATATCGATTCCTTCCGTGTAAACGTTTTCGCCGGCTGAAAAAGTTTGCGGACGCGCCAGCGCAACGATAAACAAAGCCAAAGCCGCGGCGCGCAATAAAGCGGGAAGATGAACAAGTCTTTCGCGAAGCGTCGGTTTTATTTTGTTGAAAATATTAAGCGACGAAAAAGTCATCGACGAGAAACTTTTTTTGTAATTTCTGAAATACCAAACCAGCATTAGCGGTATCAGCAAAAGGAAGTAAAGCAGATACGGATATGCGAAAGTTACGTCGTTAAACATCTTTCGGCTCCTCCGTTTTTTCAGGTTCTTCTTCTTGTTTTGTCTTGTTAACAATTTCGTAAGCTTGTTTCATCATTTCGTCGTTAACCGAAGGCATAGGCTCGAACTTGGCGTATTTTACCAAATCTGCGTTTTCAAAAAAGTTTTTCGTCAAATCGAAAATCGCTGCCGCTTCGCTGATTTCTCTCAATTTTTCTAAAACTTCCGACGACGGCATTTCGAGAGCGTCGAAGGCGAATCTTCCGCTGAAATATTTTCTGAGGATATACGTTATTCTAAAATGATATTCCTTAACTTTTCCATGCTGCCAAAGTTTTTCGTTTTCCAATTGACGCAATTCGTGAATTGCGACTTTGTGCGGCGGAATGTAAACTTTGACTTTCTTTTTCTCCGCGCGTTCTTCTTTTCCGAAAAACTTTTTGTAAACGAACCACGCAATTAACAGCAGCAGCGCAACGCCGAGAAGAATTAAACCCCAAAAGAGAAAATCGAACGGAATTGTTACCGGCTGCTTAACGTCGCGGATGTCTTCCTTCATGTTTACATCCATGGTGCTAACGAGAATGACCGCCGGATTCGTTTTTATTTTCTTGAATTTCTGTTCGCCCTTTTTACGGTATTCAATCGTAATTGACGGAATCGTCGCTTCAGCCGAATCGAATTTGGAGAAAATGTATTTCCTTACCTCGTTTATCTTTCCGCCGACTTCGTTTTTCTCAGTCGGCAATTCTTTAATAAATTCAAGCGCGGAAACGCTATCCGGAACGTTCGGAACAAGAACTTCGATGTTTTTATCGTAAACGAGTTGAAGTTGATATTCGATATAATCGCCAACCGTATATTCGGCAGAATCTGTCGTAGCGAAAACCTTTATTGTTTGCGCGGCGAGTTCCGTCGAGAAGAAGAAAATAATTAAAAGAAGAATTCCGAAAAGTTTTCTCAACGTTTTTTCTCCCTGACTTTGAAAAATTCCACCAGCGGTTTGATGTAAGATTCGGATGTGTTTATTTCGATTTTATCTATTCCGCCCGAAATAAATACCGAGTTTCTTTTATTTTCGGCGACGTTGCGGAAATCGTCATAGTATGTCCGCACGCGTTTATCCGACGTGTCGATAAACCGCACTTGATTCGTTTCCGCGTCTTTGAACTGAACAAGTCCAGCTGACGGAAATTCAATTTCGCGCGGGTCGGTTAAAACGACGCCAATTAAATCGTGTTTTCTGCCGATTATCTTCAAAATGCGTTCGTAACCTTCGTCGATGAAATCGGAAATTAAAAACGCGATGCTTTTCTTTTTGATTGTATGATTGAAATATTCCAGCGCGCCTTTGACGTCGGTCATATTTCCGCGCGCTTCGAAGGAAAGAACTTCGCGGATAATGCGCAGAACGTGACTTTTTCCTTTCCGCGGCGGAATGAATTTTTCGATTCGGTCGGTAAACATTATCAACCCGACTTTGTCGTTGTTTTTCATTGCCGAAAAGGCGAGAATGGCGCTAAGCTCGGCGGCTATCTGCTGCTTTGTTTTTTCAACGCTGCCGAAAATAAGGGAGCCGCTCATATCGACAAGAAGCATTACGGTCAGTTCGCGTTCTTCCTCGAAAACTTTAATATATGGATGAGAAAAACGAGCCGTTACGTTCCAGTCGATGTTGCGGATATCGTCTCCGGGCTGATATTCGCGCACTTCGGCAAACTCCATTCCGCGTCCTTTGAAAACGGAATGATATTCTCCGGAGAAGACTTCGTTTACGAGTCCGCGCGTTTTTATTTCAATATGTCTTACTTGTTTAAGTAATTCCCGTGTTTGCATTTCTCAAAAGTATTTATTGACAATTTCAAAAACATCATTCATTCAAGCATTCATCCATTCCAGAAAAGAAAGAATGATTGAATGGCTGTATGATTGAATGAACCATCAAAACAATTTTGCAAACCAACATTCAAACATTCACTCATTCATCCATTCCAAAAGACAAAGAATGATTGAATGGCTGATTGGTTGAATGAATTAAAATCTACGTTCAAACCAACATTCATTCATACATTCAAAAAACTATTTCAATCTAAATAATTAAAAATCAAACCAATTTATTTCATTCTTCCGAAACCAATATCCGTTACGGCACTTCGATTTTGTTCAAAATTTCTTGAATAATTTTTTCGGAAGTTATCTCTTCGGCTTCCGCTTCGTAAGTAACCGCAACGCGGTGACGCATCACGTCCATGCAAACCGCGCGAACGTCTTCGGGAATAACGTAGCCTCTTCTGCGGATGAACGCCATAGCGCGCGAAGCGAGCGCGAGATTTATCGTCGCTCTCGGAGAACCGCCGTAAGCTATTAAATCCGCCAAATTGTGAAGTCCGTAATCGTTCGGATTTCTCGTTGCAAATACGATATCCAAAATGTAGCGTTCAATTTTTTCGTCCATGTAAACTTCTTGAACCAGTTCGCGCGCTTTAAGAATCGATTCGACAGAAACGACCGGATTAATATCCGGCATTTTGCCGCCGACGTTGTAATGCATTATTTTCATTTCTTCTTCGCGCGAAGGATAAGTGATGACTACCTTCAGCATAAAACGATCGACCTGCGCTTCGGGCAGCGGATAAGTTCCTTCCTGTTCAATCGGGTTTTGAGTGGCAAGCACCAGAAACGGCTCGTCAAGTTTGAATGTTTTTTCGCCGATTGTAACTTGTCTTTCCTGCATCGCTTCAAGCAGAGCCGATTGCACCTTTGCCGGCGCGCGGTTTATTTCGTCGGCCAAAATGAAGTTTGAAAAAATCGGTCCTTTTTTTATCGTGAAGTTTCCTTCTTTTTGATTGTAAATCAGCGTTCCTATTAAGTCCGCCGGAAGAAGGTCGGGCGTAAATTGAATTCTTTGAAATCCGGCTTGCATCGCCTGCGATAACGATTTTATTGCGAGAGTTTTTGCAAGTCCGGGAACGCCTTCAAGCAGAATATGACCGTCGCCGAGCAGCCCGATAATCAGTCGGTCAACCATATCTTTCTGACCGACGATTACCTTGCTCATCTCATTGAAAAGAACGTCAACGAATTCGCTTTCCTGTTTGATTTTCTGGTTCAGTTCGGTGATTTCCATTTACTACTCTCTTTTGTTAGAAATTCATAATTGCATTCTACAAAAATTAAACGAAAATGTTTCCCCGTTTGTTAAAACAACTTATTCGAAAAGTGAATTTGCGGCGCTAACGCCAATCGAATAATTGACCCCGTAAATTTTTTATTTGCAATTGAATTTATATTTTATGTCTTAAATTATTAACCGAATAAATTTCCATCAAAACCGGACTTAAAAAAAATGAAAGATAAATTTAA
>JAADIR010000002.1:27797-30772 GCA_013151245.1 Chlorobiota bacterium | reverse complement strand
GCGGGAAAGGTTGCCGCGACTGTCATTCCGGCTTTCAGTCCGAGATACGCGTTTGCCGAACCGAGTATCATCGCCAAAATAACGCCGAGCGCGAGCGATTTGAACGTTAATTCTTTCATTGATTTTTCGGGCGGTACATAAGGTTTGAAATTAGAGTCTGCCAATGTGTCCTCCGTGTTTATTCGTAAATGAAAACTCTTAACTTATTGATGTGAGGGATAATAATCAAGTGGGAAATACTTTTAACAGTTATAGAATCTATTGAATTTCCTCTAATTTAAAAATGCTTTCACAAAGAATCGGAATGTCATTGGTCAATTGGTCACTGGTTATTTGTCGATAGTATTAGTAATATTTTTTTTAGTTATTTCCACTTTCTTGTTGTAACATATTTGTTATATTGCGTTTTAATTTTAGAACCTTGATTATCATTTCGTATTTTTTCAGAAACGAATTTTAAAGGTAAAAGGAAATGAAACACAACGAAATAAAAAAAAGAGCGCTAAAAAGAAAAAACGTTAAAACAGAGTATGAATCTCTCGAGCCGGAATTTGAGCTTTTAAAAACTATGTTGAAAGCCAGGCAGAAGTCCGGTTTAACGCAAGCCCAAGTTGCCGAGCGGATGGGAACAAAACCTCCGGCGGTAACAAGATTGGAATCCTCCTTAACTGGCGGAAAACACTCTCCCTCTTTATTAACAATTAAAAAATACGCCGAAGCAATTGGTTATCGACTGCAGATTAGATTTATTCGAAATTAGATTTAAGTTGATTTTTATTTTATGAGATATAGCGTTCGAATTAATTCAACTCTTAGTTCCAAACAAAAATTTCTGCGCCTAAAAATTTCATTTCATATATTTGCAAATTGATATTATTAAGGAAAAATGTCCAAAAAGAAAAAAAATAAATACGGCGCAAAATTTCAAGATGTTAATTTTCAAGGAAGCCCGGTTTCGGTAAAAAGGAACGGCGAAGTTTTCTTTTTTTTGCTTACGATAATTATCGGGGCGTATTTTTATTTTTCATCTCTGCATGAACATATTCAAGACGATACGTTTATTTTTCTTCGTTACGCTCAAAATTTTGTCCACGGCAACGGACTCGTTTTCAACCCGGGCGAATATGTTGAAGGATTTACCGGCTTTCTTTGGCTCGCGCTTATTACAATCCTTCAATTTTTGAAAGAAGATTTGGTTCAGTCCGTCACGCTAATTAGTATGATATTCGGCGGGACGATGATTTATTTTACATACAAACTTTCTACGGCAATTCAGCTGCCGTTTGAAGCGAAAACCACGGAAATTAAAGAGAGAGAAAAGATTGCAAAAGGCGCGTTTCTTTTCGATTTAATTCCCCCTCTCTTGCTCGCGCTAAACGGAGCCGTGCATTATTGGGCGGGAAGCGGAATGGAAACGATGCTTTACTCGACTTTTCTAACCGCGGGACTTTATTATTTCCTCAGCCGAGACGTAAAAGAAAAGTATTTTCTCTACTCCGCAATTTATTTAACGCTAGCGTCGCTTACGCGCCCCGAAGGTCTTTTGGTTATCGCCGTTGTTCTTATGCGCGAGTTGGTTTTTCTTTTTGAAAAAGAAAAAAGTTTTGCTTCGTCAATTAAAAAACTTTTTTCCGGTCGGCATTTGCAATTCATTTTGATTGTTTTTGTTCCGAACTTTCTTCTGATGTTATTCAGACTTTTTTACTACGGCTACCCGCTGCCGAATACGTTTTATGCAAAAGCGGGATTTTCTCCGGAGTATATTTCAAACGGGTTTGAATACTTTACGCGGTTTGCGTCGGCTTATCTGCTTTGGGGAATTTTACTTCTCCTTCCGCTAATTCTTTTGAAGAAGAAGGAAGTCTTCGGAAAAATTACGCTTCTTTATTCAATTGTGATTCTCTATTCTCTGTACATAATTTTTATCGGCGGAGACGTTCTTCCGGTCAACCGCTTTTTTATTCCTATTTTGCCGGCGATTTATGTTCTTCTCGGCAAAGCGTTACTTGAAATATATTATTTTCTAAGTAACAAGTTTAAAAAGTCGTCGTTCAAATTTGCGGTTCTAATTTCCTTCGTAATTATAACCGCGCTTGGAAGTTACACTTTTTTGTCGCAGCGAAATTACATCGTCGAAAAAGAGAAGCTCGAAAAAAATCTTGTTGAAAAGATGACTGCAAGCGGCAAATGGTTTGCAATGAAACAAAACGAAGCCAGGAAACAATTGACCGTCGCGGCAACCACAATAGGAGCGCTCGGATATTATTCGGGAACTGTTTTAATTGATATGCTTGGACTTACCGACGAAACAATAGCGCACAACCCGCAGCCTATTGAAGAAATTTCCGGTAAGTTCACCGGCTGGAAAGAAAGAAATTACAACGTGGAATACGTTCTTTCGCGCAAACCGGATTACATCTTTTTTTCCACCGGACTGAAGCCGAGCGCATTTGCCGAACGCGCGCTCTTTACGTCCGAGAAATTTTTAATCGAATATTTTAATTATTTCATTTACTATCCGCATGAAAAGATTTCCACAAACGTTTACAAGCGGAAGCCGGACGCGGTTTTGAAAGCCGATATTTTACAACAAAACAAAAATCCGAATTACAGCAAAGATTACGTTAATCTTTACACAAAAGTTTTGCACATACTACCGGATCCAAAATCAACCGGTACGGCAATAAAAATCTGTAAAAAATTGAAAAGGGTCGCGCCTTCAAATTTCAGCGAAACATACAGATTGCTCGGCGAGCTTTACACTCGTAAGGGCGACGAAGAAACGGGATTGAAATCTTATAAACACGCCGTTGCTATCGACAAGTTCAACACAACCGCGCTCGGAAGTCTGCTCGGTTATTCGATAAGTAAAAAGGACACGAACGGAATTAGATACTACGGATACATTTTAAGCAAAATCGATCCGGATGTTTTAGTTCTTTACGGAATGAATTGAGATAGGACGCTGATCTTTT
>JAADIR010000002.1:0-27722 GCA_013151245.1 Chlorobiota bacterium | reverse complement strand
CCGATATGGCAAATTGCAAAGTCGTATTTTACAGGATCGTCAGCGTCGAAGCGTTTTAAGTTTTCGGTAATTTCCTCCGCCATTTTCCACGATACGTTTTTCCTTTTAGTTAATCCGAGTTCGCGACAAATTCTTGCGATATGAGTATCAACCGGAATTAATAATTTGCTTGCCGGAATTTCTTTCCACAAACCGAAATCCAGCTCGTCTTTTCTAACCATCCATCTCAAAAACAAATTCATCCTTTTGCAAGCGCTGCCTTTGTACGGATTGGGAAACATAAATTTAACGCCGTCCGAAAGAGGCGACAAATTTTCTGCAATTTCCAAAATGCTTTTCGAGAAGTTTGATATTGAATCTTTCAAATTTAAATCGTTTTTGTCGCAGCCGGTTAAGAATAATTTTTTAAGAGAACCGTTATTCGAATAAATTTCATTCAAGATAAGAAAAAAAGTTTTTACGTCTTCGGAGGAATAGAAACGATGATAAAGATCGGACGAAATTTTCTTCGACCGCTCAAATTGTTTTACAAAACGTAAAGGCGATTTTCCGAACAAAGAATGAATTTTCGACAAGATTTTTTCAATCTGCAAAACTCCGCCGAAAGCGAAAACCGCCGAAACGAAAGCGGATATTTCAATGTCGTTTTTTCTTTCGAAGCGGCGCGGAAACTCAAGCGGGTCCGGCGAAATCTGCGACGCGTCGAAATATTTGTAATGATAGTCTAACTTTCCGCGAAGTTGTTTTTCATTCAATTGATAATCACTCACAATTATTACCGTTTTGTTTTTCGTGGAAAGTTAGCGCTAAATACTCCCGATGATAAAACTCTTAATAACCGCTTCAAAAAAATTATTTTAATAATAACATTTTTCTCGAATCGGTAAACTCGCCGGCTTTCATTCTGTAGAAATAAATTCCGCTGGGAAGATTACCCGCGTTAAAGTTTATTTCATAATGCCCCGCCGGTTTTGCCGCGTCAACCAAAGCGGCTATTTCTCTTCCGAGTACGTCGTAAACTTTTAAGGAAACATTTACCGGACCGCCGCTTGCGCCCGCGATAGTTTGTCCGCGTTCCGCATCCCCGCTCTCTTTAGATAAAATTAATTGAATCGACGGAACGGAATATCCGATTGTTGTTTGCAGATTGCCCGAACGGGACGCGGCGCCGAACGGATTAGGATAATTTTGTTCCAATTCAAACTTGCCGGGCAGCGTTAAATCCACCGCAATTTCTTCGCTGTACTTAAACGAGCCGTCAAAATCAATTTGTTTCAAACGGTATTTATATTTTCCGCCGGAAATGTTCTCGTCGGAAAAAGAATAACTCTTCGTTTCGGTTGACGTTGCCGCGCCTTCGACAAATCCGACGCTTTCCCAAATACTTTCGCCTTTCGCCTTTTTCCTTTCCACTTCAAAACCTTTGTTGTTTGTTTCGGAAACGGTTTTCCAAAAAAGCTCAATTCCGTTATTTATCCGATCGGCGAAAAATGAAATTAATTCAACCGGCAAAGAAGCGTCGTCAATCAGCGCCGTCCAAACGCTCAAATCCGGCGCGTCCATCTTTGTCCAAATCGGGTAAACCTTCCCGTTGTGCGCGGCAATATCAATATAGTCGCCGAAAAATATTCCGCTTTCGGTATCAAAAGTAACTTCGTTCACTTTAAAATTCTGAAAAGTTTCGCAGCCGTCCACCGAACGCGCAACGTAAACGTCGGTCATATTCCCCGTCGTGTTTCTTCTATCGTAAAAGACAAAGTAAACAAAACCGTTTGTTTGATCGACGTCCATCCACGTAAAAAACTGCTGACGATTTCCGAAATCGTTGTTTACTCTTTTCGGCGCCGACCAAGTGGCTCCGCCGTCGGTTGATTTTGCAAGGAAAATATCCGTATCGCTTGTTCCGTTTCTCTGATCGGACCAATTGACGTATATATTTCCTCCATAAGGCGAAGCGCTCGCGTCGCAAGCCGTTATCGGAAGTCCGTTTGCTCTGCTGATTCCCGAAACGTTATAATCCCAGCCGCCGGGAATATCGGAGACAAAAACATCCGTCCCGAAAGTCAGTCCGCCGTCGGTAGATTTATCGAACATCAACCCAAGCGGTCCCGCCCACGAAACGTAAATTTCGCCGTTCGGTCCAACCGCCGGAACGGCTCCTTCCGTTGTGTTGTCGGAATCGATGCAATCTCCGCTAACGTCGCTAACAATAACGGGAACCGACCATGTTTCGCCTTGATCGGTGGAACGGGAAAAAAGGATACGGGAACTGTCGCTTGAATTAGAACTTCCGTAATTGTCAAATTCCGTCCAAGTCATATAAATATTTCCGTCGTATGCCGAACCGGTTAAGTCAACGGCGAGCCATTCTTTATCTTGATTTTTCGGCGAAGAAAATCCCACTCCCGCGCCGTCGCTCCAAGTTAAGCCGTTGTCGGTGGATTTTTGAACCACGATTCTGTCAATCCAATAACCGCCGCTAGAAGGATTTGAAAGATGCGCAAAATAAAGATTTCCCAAGCCGTCGTAAATTACCGAAGGATCGCCCCAAACGCCTAGCGAAGAAGACATCACGCTTTCGCTCCATGTAATTCCGCCGTCGGTTGAGCGATACGAATATGCAATGTTGGCGCCTCCGGCAAGCCGCTGCGGATTTGCCGTATTTATTGCTATGGTCACTTCTTCGGGACTTGTGCTTGCGGGATCGTTAATTTGAACGTTTGTAAATTGCGCGAATATTACGCCGCTCCAAAACAGAACTAACGTAAAAAAAAGATTTGTTATAGTTTTCATAAATTCCCCCCATTTGAAAAATTACGAATTATGAATTTATTTTCTGATGAAATAGAGCATCTCTTTGATTGCCCGCTCAAGCCCCACGAATACCGAACGAGCGACAACCGCTTGTCCGATGCTTACTTCGTCAATATCTTCGAGAACGATAAAATCTTTAATGTTTTGATAATCGAGACCGTGACCGGCGTTAACGCCCAAGCCGATTTTTTTTGCGTGGATTGAAGCGATTCTTATTCTTTCCAATTCGTCGAACATTTCTGCGTCGGTTGGCGCGTTTGCATAAACTCCGGTATGAATTTCAATCATATCCGCGTCAATTTCTTTCGAAGCGTCAATTTGATCGATATCGGGTTCGACAAAAAGAGATACTTCAATATCCGCGCCGTGCAGTTTTTCGATGGTTTTTTTTACGCGCGATATATTGTCGAGAACGTTCAATCCCCCTTCGGTTGTTAGCTCTTGCCGTTTTTCCGGAACTAGCGTGGCAAGTTCGGGCTGAACGTCGCAAGCTATTTCAATAATTTCGTCAACCGCCGCCATTTCCAAATCGAGTTTTGTGGAAACAAGCTCGCGGAGAAGTCTGACGTCCCTTTCGTTTACGTGACGTCTGTCTTCGCGCAAATGAACGACAATTCCGTCAACGCCGTATTGTTCAGCCATTAAAGCGAATGCAACCGGATCGGGCTGTTGTTCCCCGCGCATATTTCGCAGATATGCTACATGATCGACATTTAATGTAAATCTCATATTATACCGTTTCTTTAGTTTTTAATTTTTTAAAAATAGGAAAATTATTTTTGAAAAGTAGAAGAAGACTGATGATTTAATGGCGGATTAATATTGACAATATTTTGATTTTTGTTCTTTCCGATTTAAGAACACCGATTAACAGCTTGCTCCGATTTATCGGAGAGCAACGATTTTCGAAATGCGTCTTGATGGCTTTTTCCCTAATTCTAAAATCTAAAATCCTTGTTCGATATTCGTAAATCAAAGCGCCGGTAAAAACTGTACTTTGATTTTTGTTCTTTTCGATTTAATCGGGAATTTTCATTCGCCCAAACAAGAATGTTTGGGCTACGCGCGTAGAGCGGACATTCTTGTCCGCTAACTAATGTAAAACAAAAAACATCGCTTGAACGACAATTAATTTTTTTCTATTTTATTTTTAAAATGATTATAACTTAGAAATCATGAATGCAATTCATTTTCATAGAAGGAATCTTCCTCACATTTACAAACCTTTTTCATCTTACTTCATTACTTTCCGACTTAAAGGAAGTTTACCGTTACAAAAATTATACGAACTTAAACAAAAATACGACCGATTAGAACCTAAAACCAAAGAGGAAAAATACGAGAATCTGCGAAATTTTTTCGTCGAATATGATGAACTTCTCCATAAAAATAAAAATCTAATTTTTTTGAAGGAAAAACAAATTGCGGAAATTGTTAAATCTTGCATTCATTATTACGACGGGAAAAAATATAATCTTTTCTGTTTCACTATTATGCCGAATCATGTTCATCAAATTTTTCATCTGCCAAATGATAAGGACTGCATAAGCGATATAATGAAAGGGATAAAAGGTTACAGCGCCTATCAAATCAATAAAGTATTTAACAAAAAAGGCGGCGTCTGGCAAGAAGAAAGTTATGATCATATCGTTCGCGATGAGGATGAATTATTTGCATTAATTGAATATACTTTAATGAATCCCGTTAAAGCCGGATTAGTTGAAAATTGGAAAGATTGGGAACATTCCTACCTTGCGGAAAATTTTAAATGGGAATTGTAGCGCGGGCATTCCATTTTACGTTAGTAATTCCCTATGTACATCGACAATATTTTTGATCAAATTCATTTTTAATCCCGAACAAGAATGTTCGGGTTACAAACGTAGCGCGGACATTCTTGTCCGCGAAGAGATGCGAAATTGTCTAAAATAATTTTTTTCATCTCGCCCAAACAAGAATGTTTGGGCTACGGGAATTAAAAGACATTGGAGATGATTTTTACAACCGCCGATACGCCGACGCCGAATTCGTCGGTTCGGTAGCGGAGAGCGGAAAACAGATCGATTGAAAACATAATTCCGAAATGAACGAAAACGCCGTAGAGAAAAGTCCGAGTCCGCAGCGCAAGCGCGCCAAGCGCAATTCCGCCGAGTATCGCGCTGAACGTTTCGATCTCCGGCTTGCCGTTATGCAAAATCACAAACGGAATCATCTGCAGTAAAACCGCGTAATATCCGAATC
This sequence comes from Chlorobiota bacterium, assembly GCA_013151245.1. Taxonomy (GTDB): domain Bacteria; phylum Bacteroidota; class Ignavibacteria; order Ignavibacteriales; family Melioribacteraceae; genus JAADIR01. The sequence goes on along the minus strand of JAADIR010000002.1, from coordinate 22,667 downwards.
TCTTTTCCAACCCGAAAAGCATGAAACCGCGCCAGACAAATTCCCACGCGAACATGTAAATAAGCATCCCCGCTTCAAAGATGAAAAATATTCCCCAATCACCTTTTGCGCTTGAAAGGTGCGGATATTTTGCCGTAAATGCCGGATAAGAAGAAACAACCCACAAGATAGGAATCATAACGAATAAAAAAATGAACGTAAAATAAAACCCCGTGCGATAATCTCCGAAAGTAAGTCCGTAATCTCGTATCTTTTCTTTCAGCAAAAATTTGATTATTAAAATTCCCAGTACAAAAAACGTAACAAAATCGCCCACAAACCAGAAGAGATATTCTATTAGCGCGGCGTTCTCGTTTCCGGCAAAAACCGAATGATAAAAATGGATTCTGAAAAATCTTCTGGAAGTGTAGTAATAAGAAACAGTCTGCAGAACCGCCACGCTCAATAATACTATCACGACTCTTTTATCAAGCGTCGAAACTATTTTAAAAAATTTGGCGAGTTCTTCTTTTAATTTTTTCATCTATTCGTCGGTTATAATCTGAGTGTTGAGAGCTATCTCTTCGAGAATGGAAGTGACTTTAAGGCATTCGTTAAGCGGACCGGCGAATACGGCGGCTTTCCCTTTTACGTGGACTTCAAAAGCGTAAGCGCGAGCTTCGTCGAAAGTGCACCTCACCGCTTTAATGAGCTGCACAATTACTTCTTCGAATGTGTGCCAATCGTCGTTGAACAGAAGAACTTTGAACGGAAGCCCGACGGACGTTTCTTCGTCGGTTTCATATTCAAATATTCCTTTTCTCTCTTCTTCGCCTTTGATAAGGAATGATCCGGTTCCGAATATTTCATTTCTTCTTTCATCCATACGCGTAAAAATACGAAGATTCTCGAAACCTTTCATGAGGAAAATTGGGAAGAACATTACCGCTCAACGTTATTCACAACTAAATTTATTTTAATATTTTGCTCCATCAGCATATTCTCGGGAGCTGTTCGCCGAGAGGAAGATCAATTATATGCTCGACTCCGAGAATTGTTTTTTTAACGACTACTCCGGGATGTTCCTCTACAACTTCGCCGATAATTTCGGCATTTGCGCCAAGCGGGTGTTTTCTCATTGCCGAAAGTAAATCTTTTGCTTCTTCCCCCGGCAAAGAAATAATTACCTTCCCTTCGTTCGCAACATAAAGCGGATCGATTCCGAGTATTTCACACGCTCCGTTTACATTTGTTTTAACGGGAATTTTATCGGCGTAAATTTTTATTCCCACTTTCGATTGCGCGGCAAATTCATTCAACGTAGCAGCCGCGCCGCCTCTTGTGGGGTCGCGCATCGCATTAATATTTGAAGTAGTATTTGTAATCAAATTTATTAAATCGTTTAGCGAAGCGCAATCGCTTTCAATTGTATTTTCGAACGACAAACCTTTTCGGGACGTCATTATTGCCATTCCGTGATCGGCGATAGTTCCCGAAATAATTATGGAATCGCCGGGCTTCAGATTTGACGATGAAACGTTCAAATCTTTTTCAAGTATGCCTATTCCGGCAGTATTAATAAAAATCTTATCGCAAGAATTTTTATTAACAACTTTTGTATCGCCGGTTACAATTTGCACGCCTGCATTGTCGGCCGCTTGGCGCATAGACAAAACTATTCTGTTCAAATCCGCAATTGGAAATCCTTCTTCAATAATAAAACCGGCGCTTAGCCAAAGCGGTTTGGCGCCGTTCATACAAATATCGTTTACCGTGCCGTTAACGGCTAACTCGCCTATATTTCCTCCGTTAAAAAAAATCGGGTCAACAACAAACGAATCGGTTGTAAAAACAATTTTATTTTCGCCGACATTCAACGTCGCCTGGTCTTCCATTTTATTCAATATTTTATTATTGAAAGTTGAAATAAATATTTTATCTATCAATTCCCCCATTAATTTTCCGCCTGAACCGTGCGCTAATTGAACGGTATCATAATTAGTTATCGGCAGCGGGCAGTTAAAACCATTTGCAAGATTTAATTCATTTTCTTCTTTCATGGTTACCTCACATTAAATCTTTTAAATTTAAAATAAGCGGCGCAGGCTCCCTCGCTGGAAACCATTGTGGCGCCCAAAGGATTTTCGGGCGTGCATTCCTTTCCGAATGCCGCGCATTCGTTTGGTTTTAAATTACCGCGAAGCACTAAACCGCTTTGGCATTTTTCGGGTTCTTTTGTAATTATGTCGGTTACGTCAAATTTTTTCGCGGCGTCGTATTTTTCATACTTCTGCGAGATATTCATTCCGCTCATTGGTATCATTCCGATTCCCCGCCATTTTTGGTCGGCAACGACAAAAATTTCTTTCAATAAATTTTGCGCGGCAATGTTCCCTTCGCGTTTAACAGAACGAGTATATTGATTTTCAACAAACGCTTTCCCCTCTTCAATCTGTTTAACCGCGAGAAAAATTCCATTTAATATATCCACCGGCTCAAAGCCCGTAGGAACAATAGGAACTTTATATTTTTCGGCGATTGGCTCATATTCCCAATAGCCCATAACCGTGCATACATGACCGGCGGCTAAAAAAGCCTGAACGCGATTATCTTCGGACGAAAGAATTGTCTCCATTGCCGGAGGGACCAAAACATGACTAACGATTTCGCTGAAGTTGGCGAGTCCTTCCTTTTCCGCTTGAAGAATAGCTAAAGCGTTACCCGGAGCCGTTGTTTCAAAACCTATCGCAAGAAACACAATTTCTTTATCGGGATTTTCGCGCGCGATTTTCAAAGCTTCCAAAGCTGAGTAAACAATTCGAACGTCTGCGCCTTCGCTTTTGGCTTTAAGCAAATCGGAATCGCTTCCCGGCACGCGAAGCATATCGCCGAACGACGCGAATATTACGTTCTCTTTTTTTGCAATTTTTATCGCTCTATCGAGCGTTTCCAACGGCGTTACGCATACAGGGCATCCCGGACCGTGCACCATTTCAATATTTTCCGGCAGAACTTGATCAATTCCGTTTTGAATAATAGAGTGAGTTTGACCGCCGCAAACTTCCATTATCACGCACTTTTTAGTTGAAATTTTATTAATCCGTTCAACAAAATATTTCGCTAATTTTGCGTCTCTGAACTCGTCTAAATATTTCATCGCTCGCCCTTGTTATTTTTCGGAAGCGGATTATCAAAAATATCTTTCCCTTCCTTTGCGGCTTCTTCGGCAAGACTTTGATGAATTGCGATGCTTTCTAACGCTTCTTGTTCGTCCAACACTGAGATAGCCATTCCGGCATGGACGATTACATAATTACCGACTTCCACGTCGCCGCAATATTCTACGCACGCACGGCTAACCGAACCGGCATAATCAATCTTGCCCATTTTCAAGCCGTTTTCATCTATGATCTCTATTACTTTTCCCGGGATAGCTAAGCACATTATTTAACTCCTTTAGTTTATTAGTTTATGAATAAAACTTCCCGCCGCCGCGGGTTTTCGCCGTAAAGCAATTTAGATGCAATTGCGGCTTGTCCCAGCGAAATCCCCCCGTCGTTTGCCGAAACCGTTTTATTAGTAAAAATTTCCAGCCCTTTTTTTTCTAATATATTTTCAATTTCAGCCGATAAAATTTCGTTCTGAAAAACGCCTCCGCTTAATACGATTTTTTTTACTTGTTTCATTTCCGCCGCAATTTCTACGGCGCTGCAGAAGAGCCGGATTAATGTATTATGAAATTTTTTCGCGATAACAGAATAATCGATTTTATTAATAACGTCGTCGTTAACTCCTAAAATTATCGGATCAATTAAAATTTCGCGCCCTTTTATTGCAGGCGAATCATAAATATATTTTTCGCTAGTATTCGATTCAGCCGCAGCGTGCATAATATGAATAGCCGCTTCGGCTTCAAAACTATTTTTTTGAATACCGCCTGCAAGAGCGGAAACGGCGTCAAACAATCTGCCGGCGCTGCTTGTAAGAGGCGTATTTATTTTCCCGTCTATCATTTGATGAATTTTTTGATAAGGATATTTTCTTAGATGTTCGGGAACCTTTTTATTCGGATCGCAAGCATAGAGAAAACCAATCGCGGTCCGCCAAGGCTCTTTAGCTGCGGCGTCTCCGCCCGGCAGCGGCATTTTTTGAAGATGAAACAATCTTTCTACTTGAGCGTAATTGCCGAATAAAATTTCGCCGCCCCAAATAGTGGAATCATAACCGTATCCTGTTCCGTCTAATATTACGCCGATTACATTTTCGTCCAAATTATTTTCAAGCATACACGACGCCAAATGCGCGTGATGATGCTGAACTTTTATTAAAGGAAGCCCCGAATTAATTGCCCAGCGAGTAGAGAAGTAATCCGGATGCATATCGCAGACAACCGTTTCGGCGTTCGTATCCATTATTTTTTGTAAATGTTCAATTGTTTCTACAAAATAGTTATTGGCTCTCAGATTTGTTCCGTTTCCGATATGCTGGCTTATGAAGGCATTATTTTCCTTTGTAATACAAATTGTATTTTTCAGTTCGCCGCCCACTGCAAGTATTGACCCGCCGCCGTAAAGTAATTTAATTCTTCTCGGAACATATCCGCGGCTTCTGCGAATCATTCTGAAACCGCCGTTAATAAAAATACCGACCGAGTCGTCAGCGCGAATAAGAATTTTTCGATTGTGCAGCAAATAAAAATCCGCTATACCGCTTAACCGGTTTTTTGCATCTTCATTCGAAATGCAAATCGGTTCCTCGCTTATGTTTGCGCTTGTCATTATCAAAACAAGAGGACTCCCTTCCGGTAATTTTTTTTTCAGATAATAAAAAATAATGTAATGCAGCGGCGTATAAGGGAGCATAACTCCTACTCTTTTATTATCCGGCGCAATTATTTCCGGCAGCAAATGTTTTTTCCGAAGCAGAACTATCGGTCGTTCTTTGGAAGTTAGCGTTTGTTTTTCGGCGGCGCTTATTGAGGCTAAAGATTCGGCGGTTTCCAAATCGGGTACCATTACCGCAAAAGGTTTTGAGCGCCTGTGTTTTCTTTTTCGTAATTTTTTTACGGCTGTTACATCAGAAGCTAAACAGCATAAATGAAAACCGCCTAATCCTTTTACCGCAGCGATATCGCCGTCTAATAATCTATCCGCAGTATTGTTAAACGCTTGAGTATTCCCTTTAATCATTCCGTTATCATTTTCAATCCAAACGAATGGACCGCAATCGGCGCATGCATTAGGCTGGGCGTGAAATCTTCTGTCCGCCGGATTTTCATACTCGGTTCTGCACGGTTCGCAGAGATTAAAATCTTTCATTGTTGTAAAATGACGGTCGTAAGGAATATTTTCAATTATTGTAAATCGCGGTCCGCAGTTTGTGCAATTGATAAAAGGATATAAAAAACGGCGGTTGTTTTCATCGAACAATTCGGTTAAACAATCGTCGCAAATGGAAACATCAGGCGAAATAAGCGTTTTATTTCCGAGTGATTTTCCGGATTTAATGATCTCGAATTTTTTAGAATCAAGCGGAGAAATTTCTTCGAATTTTATTTCATTAATTTCGGATAACGGCGGCGATGTTTCAGTCAGCAATCGAATAAATCTGTTTACATCTTCGCCTTCCGCTTCAATCAAAACGCCTTCAACTGTATTAGTAACAAATCCTTTTAAGTTTAAATTATTTGCCAAATTATAAACAAAAGGTCTAAAGCCAACGCCCTGAACAATACCCGAAATATAAATTCGTTTTCTTCTTATTTTTTTTAATTTCGGCGGCATTATAATCGTTAAAACTTAGATGATTTTTCGCCGATCCAATTAAACCAATTTTCCAATCCTTCTCCGGTTTGAGCGGAAAGTTCAAAAAATTTAAGGCGACGATTAATCTGCGTGGCATATTCTTTTGCTTTTGCAATATCAAAATTAACATACGGGAGCAAATCAATTTTATTAATTATACAGACGTCGGAAGATTCAAACATCGTCGGATACTTAATCGGCTTATCGTCGCCTTCCGTAACGCTGATAATAACGACTCTGAATGACTCGCCCAAATCGAACAAACTCGGGCAAACAAGATTTCCGACATTTTCGATAAACAGAACGGAATTACCTTCCGGTTCTAATTTTTTTACCGCGTCATTAATCATTTTGCCGTCAAGATGACACCCGTTGCCCGTATTAATCTGCACAACGGGAACTCCGGCTTTATTTATTCTGTCGGCGTCGTTCATTGTCTGCTGGTCGCCTTCGATAACATAAAACAAAATGTCGTTTTTCAATTTCAACAATGTTTTTTCTAACAAGGTGGTTTTCCCCGAGCCGGGCGAACTTACAAGATTAAGCGCAAGAATTTTTTTCGCTTCAAAAAATCCGCGATTCCTTTCGGCGGTTAAATTATTTTTTATTAAAATATCGGTCTCGACATGTATCGTTTTCCCGTGCGTATGATTAGAATGTTGGTGATTGTGTGAATGGTGATTATGAGAATGTGTATGAGTGTGATTATCTAAACTTACCCCGTTATTTTCCGAAGTAAAAATTGCTTCGCCCGGTTTTTTGATTGTTACAGCATCCTCCGGTTGACCGCAGCCGCAAGTGTCGCACATATTCAGCTCCCTTGATTATTCAACGTTTAATGATTTTAATTTTAATTCTTTTCCTTTTAATAATTTAATATTGTAACTTCTGCAAATAGGACAGTTATCGTAAACAAACTGCATTGCAAAAGTGCGCCCGCATTCGCCGCATAAACCTTCCGCTTGAATAATGTTTAAATTAACATCCGCGCTTTCGAGTATTGTTCCGCTTTTTACCGCCTCAAAAGCAAATTCAAGCGATTGAATTTCTACTCCCGATAAAGTTCCGATATCCAATTCAATATCATAAATCTTTTTTGAATTAGCTTTAACGGCTTCGGATTCAGCCAATTCAATAATACTTAATGCAATGGACATTTCGTGCATAGCGGAATATTTTTGTTGAGTATAAAATTTGCACATAAAATAAGTATATTAAAACTAAATTAAAAACTTTATTAATTTTATTTGCTATATGTCAAAGAAATCTCTTATTATAGTTACGCAAAATAAAAATATGCGGGAAGCAATTCGCAAAATCGATAAAGTAGTTAATAGCGACGCATCGATATTGCTTGTAGGGGAAACCGGAGTCGGCAAGGAAATTTTCGCCGAATATATTCACCGTACTTCAATCCGTTCCGAAAATGCATTTGTAAAAATATCTTTATCTGCAATGCCGGCGGACTTGCTTGCAAGCGAATTATTCGGACATGTAAAAGGAGCTTTCACTTCTGCAAGCGAAGAAAAAAAAGGTTTGTTTGAAATTGCAAATAACGGAAGCATATTTTTAGATGATATTGACGACGTTCCGTTAAATATTCAAACAAAGCTTTTAAGAGTACTGGAAGAGCGGGAAATAATGCGCGTCGGAGATATTAAACCGATACCGATTAATGTTAAGTTAATTACGGCGTCAAAAGTTGACTTAAAAGAATTGGTTGAAAAAAATATATTTCGCGCTGATTTATATTATCGTATAAATGTCGTAAGAATTAATATTCCTCCGCTTCGCGAAAGACGCGACGATATTAAACCGCTTGTCGAGCATTTTTTAAAACATTTTTCGCCCGAAAAAAAATTGAAAATTTCCAAAGAAGCGTTGCAGATTTTAATTGATTACAACTGGCCCGGAAATATTAGAGAACTTCGAAATATTATTCAAAGGATTTGTCTTTTTGCCGAAAAAGAAATAATCCCTATTGATTTGCCTGCGGAAATCAGGGGCATGAATACAATTGAAAATTTAATTAAAGCATGTCACAGATGTTTTGTTGAAAACTCAATGACTTACGGCGACGTTATTAATTGTCTTGAACTAAATCTTTTACGAAAAGCCCTGGATGACTCTCAAGGCAACCAATCAAAAGCGGCAAAATCGCTCAACCTTTCGCTGTCAACATTCCGCGATAAATTAAAGAAATTTAAGATTGTTTAAATCTACGGAAATCCGTTAGATTATTAACGAAACTCCGCAGATCTATTTCACGGATATACTCTTTTAGCAGAAAATCACACAAATAATACTGGCATATCTTTTGTATTCGTCTGCGTATGGGCAAACCTAAAAACGTGTTTCAAAATCATATCTATCTTCGCGGCGAAATAATTGAGTTGTTTGACGACGGAAAAGTAACGTCGGCAAAAATAAAATTCGACGAAACTATTTGCCATTTAAAATCTTCAAAATTAAAAAAACTTCACTTGGGCGATTTTATAAATATTGAATCGGCTCTGAACTTGGATTCGTTAAAACAGAACTTTAACTATCAACAATAAAAACAGGAGGCTTTAATGGAAAAATCTCCAACTATTTACGAACAAATAAAATCCAGCGGATATTCGCGGCGTGATTTTTTAAAATTCTGCGCGTGGATGGCCGCTTTTATGGGAATTGAATCAAGCGGCGTCGGCAATATTGTGCGCGCCATGGAAACGAAACATCGTCTGCCTGTAGTTTGGTTCCATTTTCAAGAATGCACATGTTGCAGCGAGTCATTTATCAGGTCTTCACACCCGATAGTTGCGGATATAATCTTGGATAAAATTTCATTAGATTATACGGAAACGCTTCAGGCTGCGGCAGGATACCAAGCCGAAGAAGCGCTTCATAATACGATGAAAAAATACAAAGGCGAATACCTGATGCTTGTTGAAGGTTCTGTGCCAACGGATAACGACGGCGTTTACTGCTGTATTGCGGGAAAAACGTCATTGGATATTGTAAAAGAAGCCGCCGAAGGCGCCAAAGCAATTGTGAGTTGGGGAAGCTGCGCCTCCAACGGATGTATTCAAGCTGCAAATCCAAATCCAACCGGCGCGACTCCCATTCATAAAATAATAAAAAATAAACCGATTATTAATGTTCCCGGCTGTCCGCCGATTGGCGAAGTAATGGCGGGCGTAATTGTTCATTTGCTTACATTCGACAGAATACCGCAACTTGACGGCTTGGGAAGACCAAAAGCATTTTATTCGCGTCGAATTCACGATACATGCTACAGAAGACCAAATTATGACGCCGGTTTATTTGTAGAAAGTTTTGACGATGAAAGCGCGCGCGAAGGTTATTGTTTATATAAAATGGGTTGTAAGGGACCCGTTACGTATAATGCATGTTCGGTTACAAAATGGAATAACGGCGTAAGTTATCCTATTAAATCCGGTCACCCGTGTATCGGTTGTAGTGAAGAAAACTTCTGGGACAACGGTCCGTTTTATCAGCATCTCTCCTCGTTCCCCGGCTTTGGAATAGAAACAACCGCCGACGATATCGGGCTGGCCGTCGGCGCCGCTACCGTTGCAGGTATGGCGGCTCATGCGGTGCGCGCCAACATAAAAAAACGGAAACTAATCAACGCCGATATTGAAGAATCAAAAAACGAAGGAGGTGAATGATGGCTAGAAGGATTGTAGTTGACCCCGTAACAAGAATTGAAGGGCACCTTCGTATTGAAGTTGAAATAAATAACGGTAAAATTGTCGATGCTTATTCATCGGGAACAATGGTGCGCGGATTCGAAAAAATATTAAAAGGACGCGACCCGCGAGACGCTTGGGCGTTTACCGAAAGAGCGTGCGGCGTTTGCACAACCGTTCATGCGCTCGCTTCGGTTAGAACCGTAGAAGACGCATTAAAAATTAAAGTTCCGCCTAATGCGGAATTAATTAGAAATTTAATGTTTTGCGCGCAGTACATGCAAGATCATGTCGTGCATTTTTATCATCTTCACGCGCTTGATTGGGTGGATATTGTAAACGCGCTGAAAGCGGATCCAAAGCAGACGTCGGCAATTGCAAGCAGTATTTCAAATTATCCCAAAACTTCTCCGAAGTATTTTTCGGATTTACAAAAAAGATTAACAGGATTTGTTAACAGCGGTCAACTTGGGATTTTTGCCAACGGATATTGGGGACACAAAGCGTATAAATTACCTCCTGAAATTAATCTTATCGGCGTCGCCCATTATTTGGAAGCGTTGGAATGGCAGAAGGAAATTGTAAAGGTTCATACAATTTTCGGAGGTAAAAATCCGCATCCTAACTATTTGGTTGGGGGAGCGCCTTGTTCTATTAATATTAATGAGGTAAATGCAATTAATGACGAAAGATTATCTTATGTCGGATCCCTTTTGGATGAAGCTCAGCGATTTATCGATCAAGTTTATATACCCGATTTGCTTGCGATTGCTCCTTATTATCTTAATTGGGGAGGAATTGGCGGAGGTTTGAAAAATTATCTCGCCTATGGCGATCTTCCAACGGGAAGTTATTGGGATACCGAATCATTTAAATTTCCTCGAGGCGCAATTTTAAATAGGGATTTGAGCAAGGTACATGAAATTGACGGACGCGACGTTGAACAAGTTAAAGAATTTGTAACCCATTCATGGTATAAATATGCCGCAGGCGACGGCGCCGGTTTGCATCCGTGGTCCGGCGAAACTGAATTTAACTATACCGGTCCTAAACCGCCATACGATCAGTTAAACGTTGACGGGAAATACAGCTGGATGAAAACGCCAAGGTGGAAAGGAAATGCGATGGAAGTTGGTCCGTTAGCCAGGATGCTTGTCGCCTACGCTTCGGGACACAAAGAAGTGCAGGACTTAGTAAACTTTACGTTGAAAAAACTTGACGTTCCCGTCACGGCTTTGTTTTCTACGCTCGGAAGAACGGCTGCAAGAGCGTTAGAAACTAAATTAATTGCCGGCTGGGCAAAGGAATTTTACAATCAACTATTAACTAACATAAAAAACGGCGATACGCGGACATTCAACAATGAAAAGTGGGACCCGTCAACTTGGCCAAGCGAGGCGAAAGGCGTGGGAATGACGGAAGCGCCGAGAGGAGCGTTAGCCCATTGGATAGTAATTAAAGATGAGAAAATAGATAATTACCAACTGGTCGTCCCTTCCACATGGAATGCTTCACCGAGAGATAGCGAGGGAAAGCGTTCGGCTTATGAAGAAGCGCTTATAGGAACGCCGGTTGCAGATGCGGAAAAGCCGTTAGAACTTCTCCGAACCATTCATTCATTTGACCCTTGTATTGCTTGCGCCGTTCATCTTTATGATGAAAAAGGAACGTATGTTCATCAGATTGACACATTTTAGGAGGCAATATGAAAGAGCAAAAAATAAAAAGAGTGTATGTGTGGGAAATTCCCGTTCGTTTTTATCATTGGCTGAATGCGCTGGTGGTTGCAACTCTTGCCGTAACGGGTTATTTAATCGGTAATCCTTTTGCAATTCAAAGCGGCGCCGAAGCTTATTTAGGGTATTGGTTCGGAACGGTAAGATTCATTCATTTTGTCGCGGCATTTATTTTCTTTTTCAATTTTCTATTCAGGGTTTACTGGGGATTTGCCGGAAACAAATACGCCGATTGGAAAAATTTTATTCCATACACTAAAAAGTATATTAAAGAATGTTTTGACGTGCTAAAATTGGATATTCTTCACATCAAAGGAAAACCTTTTATTTCCGTCGGGCATAATGCTTTAGCGGGTTTAACATATTTCCTAACATTTCTTGCTTTCCTTTTTCAATCAATTACGGGATTTGGAATGTACTCCGCAATGAGCGATTCTTTCTTTCCCAAATTGTTTGCGTGGATTGTTCCCCTTATGGGCGGAGATTTTGCAGTTCGCCAATGGCATCATTTGATGATGTGGTTCTTCATTATTTTTGCTATCGTTCATGTTTACATTGTTTTTTATCACGATTATGTTGAAGGGCGCGGGGTTCTATCTTCAATGGCGGGCGGCTGGAAATTTATTGAAAAAGACAAACCGGATTAGCGGTTAATTTATGGAAAAAATTCTCGTTCTCGGTATTGGAAATTATTTGATGGGAGATGAAGGCGTTGGCGTTCACTGCATTAAAGATTTAAAAAAAAATGCATATCCGGATAATGTTGAAATCGTTGACGGAGGCACAGGCGGTTTTCATCTCCTTTCTTTTTTTAGCGGCAATAAAAATATAATAATGATCGACGCTACGTTAGATAGTAAGACAGTTGGACAAGTCCGGGTTATTGAACCAAAGTTTGCTTCCGACTTTCCGCGCGCGCTCAGCTCGCATGATATCGGACTCCGAGACTTAATTGAATCTGCAGTAATTACAAGCGGACTTCCAAAAATCCATTTAATTGTTATTTCAATTTCATCAGTTCAAAATATGCAAATTAACCTATCGCCGGCAATTCAAAAGTCAATTCCCCTTGTAATTGAAAAAGTTAATAAAATTATTAAATCAATTAACGGAAAAGCAATTGAAGATTGAAAATTTTCATCCGGCAACCGACGGATGAATAATGGATAATTTGATTTTTGTTTTTTTGAAAGATTTTAAGTGTTCTATTTTTTCCGTAATTTACAATTATTCTATTCATTCAAATTAACTTAAATAAATTTATGCATATTCCCGATGGATATCTTTCGCCTTTAACTTATATTTCCGGTTATGCAATTACCTCTCCATTATTTATTTACGGCATAAAAAAAACAAAAGAAAATTTATCCGACGATTCTATCCCGCTATTATCCGCAGTTACTGCATTATCTTTCTTAGCAATGATGTTGAATATTCCAATTCCCGGAGGCACAAGCGGACACATAATAGGCACAGCCGCTATCGCTATTTTATTTAATCCGTGGATAGCCTTTTTAGCTATTAGTTTGGTTTTAACAATTCAAGCGTTTATTTTTGGCGACGGGGGCATAACGGCGCTCGCTATTAATTCTTTTGCAATGGGTTTTACCGCATCATTTACCGGAAAATTTATTTTTCTTTTTGTAAAAAAATTTTTGAATGAAAAAACCGCTTTGTTTTTATCGGGGTGGGCGTCGGCGGTAGCGGCGTCAATTGTTGTCGCTTTGGTTTTAGGAATTCAACCGATAATTGCATCAACGCCTTCGCAGCAGCCTTTGTTTTTCCCATTTGGATTAGACGTTACAATTCCGGCAATTGTGGGAAGCCACATTATTTATTTTGGAATTACCGAAGGCGTTTATACAATGATAATAATTACGTTTATGAAAAAAATCAAATCAGAATAAATTATTTTAATGAAACGAAAAACAAAAAGAATATTTTTTGTCTTGTTATTTGTTGCAATAATTACTCCATTGGGTTTGCTTACAAATAATCCTGCGTGGGGCGAATGGGATAAATCTTACTTTGCAAAAGCGCTGGGGTTTATTCCAAAAGGGATACAAAAAGCATCGGAAATTGTCGCGCCGTTATTTCAGAATTATACGGTTTACGGCAATTCCAGAATTGCCAACCAGTATTTCTCCGCTATAATTGGCGTTGTAATAATTTTTGCTTTTTTTTATTTAATTAAAGTATTATTTAATTCAAAATATTTGAAAAGTAAGAAGAACAAATCTTAAAATACTTTTATGAAAAAGAAACTATTGAAAACTCGTATTCAACTGATAATTTATTTTTTATCAATTATAATTATCACTTCTTACAATAATGTTTTATTTTTAACGGCAATAATTCCCTTGCTGATAATACTTGCAAACAAAGATTTTTTCAAAATTCTAAAAAAGACAATTATCTCAATTGCTTTTTTTAATTTTATTATTTCACTCAGTTACATAATTATGTCGATAATAAATAATCGAGAATGGAGCGGTTACATTATTTTATTAAATCTTCGGGTTTTTGACGCCGCATTTCTAACATTTTTGTTAACGACAAAAGTAAATATCTTCAGAGCGGTTTCAATATCAAAGAATCTCTCATTTCTGCTGGTTCTTTCCTACAGTCAAATAATAATGTATAAAAGAACTTACGAAGATTTTCGGCTTTCATTTAGAAGCCGGAATTTAGTTAGCCCGAATAAAAAAACTTTATATAATTTTATCCGTTCTTCATTTATTTTCTTTTTTATGAAATCTATGCACAATTCCGAAGAAATTTCCCTTGCAATGAAATCGAGGTGTTTTAACAATGATTAAGCTAGATAATGTGTCGTACAATTACGGCAAAAAAAATGTGCTTGATAATATTTCATTTAACGTCGAAAAAAATGAAAGCGTAGTATTATTAGGAATAAACGGAAGCGGCAAATCAACTCTGCTGAAAATAATTAACGGTTTAATCTTCCCTCAAAAAGGACAATTTAAATTTAAAGGCAATGAAATAGACAAAAAATTTATTTCAAATAAAACCAACAATAAAAATTTTAGAAAAGAAGTTGTATTGCTATTTCAAAATCCGGATATGATGATTTTTAATCCTACCGTTTACGACGAGATTGCATTTGGATTAAAACAATTGGGCGGCGACAATATTGACGAAAAAGTAAAATACTGGGCAAATCAATTAAATGTTTTCAATTACCTTGACGCGCAACCATTTAAATTGAGCGGCGGCGAAAAACAAAAAGTCTGCATTGCGTCAATTTTGGTTTTGGAACCGAGCGTATTATTGTTAGACGAACCGACTGCGCACATAGACCCGAGAACAACGGGCTGGTTTGTAGATTTTTTTAATAGCTTAAATATAACTTCAATTATTGCAACTAATAATATCAGTCTTTCAACGGAACTTGGAGAAAGGGGTATTGTCCTTTCGGAAAATCACCAAGTTATTTACGACGGCAATTTGGAGCGACTTTTAGAGGATAAAGAAAGCCTGCTTAAAGCAAACCTTATTCACACACATAAGCATAAACACAACGGACTTGAGCACAAGCATTATCATATCCATTATTGGGATTGATAAATTCATGCTTAAATTTGAATAACCCAATAATTACACTACTCAGGCGGGCGAAGCAAAATAAATAGTTTAATAGAGCTTCTGCAAAATAAGATATTAGATGATTTGTCATTTCGACCAAAGGGAAAAATCTCTTATTATGCGTAATAATCAGAAGATTTCTCATCCGGCGGCGGCTCTCGATTTATTGTCTATAATGAACTAAGAAACGCTAAATTACCGATAACTAAAAATCAAACGATTTAAGGCGGACAAGTTCGGCTAAATTAGCGACGTTTTTTTTCTCATCTTTTTTTGCTGGAATTCCGGTTTAAGCTGAACCGGCACACTTCAAAGATCATTCATTAAAACTTTCGGGATTAATCATTATTCGATATTAATAAGCTTACAAACTTCATGCGGCAAAACCGCTTATTTGCAAAAAAAAACATATTAGGTTTTCTTTACATAAAAACGCGGATTTAATTGGCAATACAATAACGCAAAAAAATATTATATTTCGGCATTATTTTTTAAAACATTTTAATCATGAGTGTAAGGAGGCAGTATGAAAATTGCAGTTTGTGTTAGTCATGTGCCGGACACCGCTACGAAAGTAAATATCGGTCCCGACGGCAAAACACTCGATCCAAACGGCGTTGCGTTCGTTCTCAATCCGTATGACGAATACGCAATTGAAGAAGCATTAAAAACAAAAGAACTGCTTGGCGAATCTGAGGTTGTAGTTATCAGCTTAGGCCCGGACGTTAACAAAGAAACGATAAGAAAAGCGTTGGCAATGGGCGCCGACGGCGGCGTTCTTTTGAAAGACGAAAATTATCGCGATTCCTACGCGGTTGCAAAAGCGCTTGCCGCTGAAATTGAAACGCAAGGCGCGCAGCTCGTTTTCTTTGGGAAACAATCGGTTGATTACGACAACGGAATAGTCGGACAGTTGACCGCGGAAATGTTGGGATTTAACTGCGCAACGGTTGCGGTTGATTTCAAATTAGACGGCGACAAAATAACCGTTGAGCGCGAAATTGAAGGCGGAAAAGAAGTTGTTGAAACTTCCATCCCCGCGGTAATTACGGCGCAGAAAGGTTTGAACGAGCCGAGATACGCATCTCTTAAAGGCATTATGGCGGCAAAGAGAAAAACAATAGAAGAAAAAGAAGCCGCAGCGGCGGAAAACTATACTGAAGTTCTAGGAATGAAGAAACCGCCGGAAAAAGCAGCCGGTAAAATAGTCGGCGAAGACGCAAGCGCGGTTCCCGAATTAATTCGTTTACTCAAAGAAGAAGCTAAAGTAATTTAAGAGGTGATGAAAATGGCAAATAATATTTTAGTATTTATTGAACAAAGAGACGGCAAAATCAAAAAAGCGTCTTTCGAAGCCGCGAAAGCCGCATCCGACTTTGCCGCTAAATTAGGCGGAGAAATTAAAGCTGTTGTTATCGGCGGAGAAGTTGAAAACGTTGCGCAGCTTGGCGGCTACGGCGCGGCAAACGTGGTTCACATTAAAAACAGCGAACTGACAAAATATTCATCGTCCGCTTATGCGGAACTTTTGACAAAAGAAATGTCCGACGGCGGTTTTGATATTCTTTTCATTTCCAACACCGCAATGGGCAGAGATTTGGCTCCGCGCGTGGCGGTTCAAAACAACGCGGCGGCAATTATTGACTGCACCGCATTCGATTATCAAGACGGAACAATCGTGGCAACGCGCCCCGTTTACGCCGGCAAGGCTTTGGTTGACGTGAAAGCGACTACCGAAAAGAAAGTGTTTACTCTCCGCCCGAACGTTTTTTCTGCGGGAAGTCCATCCGATGCGTCGGCGACGGTAGAAGTAAAAGAAGTTTCGGACGTAAACTTAAAATCGCGCGTTGTTGAAGAAAAATTATCGAGCGGTAAATTAGACGTTGCCGAAGCCGACATAATTGTTTCCGGCGGAAGAGGAATGAAAGACGCGGAGAGTTTTAAATTAGTCGAAGAACTCGCCGGACTTTTAGGCGCGGCGGTCGGAGCTTCGCGCGCAGTTGTTGACGCCGGTTGGAGACCTCATTCCGAACAAGTCGGTCAGACCGGCAAAACGGTTTCACCCAGTCTTTACGTGGCTTTGGGAATTTCGGGCGCAATTCAGCATTTGGCGGGAATGCGTTCTTCAAAATTTATTGTAGCCGTTAACAAAGATAAAGACGCCCCGATTTTCCAAGTTGCCGATTACGGAATTGTCGGCGATGTTTTTGACGTTGTTCCGGCGATGATTGAAGAGTTGAAAAAATAAAGGCAAAAAGAAGTGAACAAAGTTCAAGTTGAAATTATGGGGCTTTCTTCAAGCCCGTCGAGCGGCGGAGCGTATGCTTTGCTATTAAAAGAAGTTTACGGCGTCCGCCGCTTGCCTATTATTATAGGCGGTTTCGAAGCGCAGTCAATAGCGTTGGAACTGGAAGGAATTAAACCGCCCAGACCGCTCACGCACGATCTGATAAAAAGCTTAATCGATAATCTCGGCGCGACGGTTCAGGAAGTGGTAATTAATGAATTGAAAGAAAATACTTTCTACGCTAAAATCACTTTAGAATTTTCATCGCTAACAACCGAAATTGACGCCCGCCCGAGCGACGCAATCGCTATTGCGGTAAGGACAAAGTCTTTGATTTATGTTTCCGAAGACGTGATGGAAGCCGCCGCGTTTGTTCCTACAAGCGAAGAAACAAATCCGGAAGAACTTGCGGACTCTCCTCAGGGAAAAGAAAAAGAAGAAGGGCAACAGCGGGAACAAGTTGATTTAAGCGAAACAAAACTTGCCGCGCTCCAGGCAAAATTGAATCAGGCGCTTGAAGCCGAAGACTATGAAAGAGCGGCGGTTTTAAGAGATCAGATAAACGAGTTGAGAAAAGTAAGATAGTTAACCGATTGTTAAATCAATCCGTAAGCTTTCAATAAAATTATTCCGGCGCTTAAAGTTAGTACGGAAAAAAGCGTAGTTATCGCAATAATATCCCCGGCCAATTTGGAATTTCCGCCCATTGCGTTTGCCATGATGAAAGATGCAATTGCAGTTGGACTTGCAAACAAGATGAAATAAATCGTAAAGCTCTCTTTATCTAATCCCAAAAATATTCCGACCAATACGGCAAGCGCGGGAAATAAAACAATCTTCAAAAAAGAAGAAGCAAAAGAAAGCTTGGAGGCTTCTTTTAAGCTCTTGAAATTCAGCGAAGCGCCGATTCCCACCAGCGCAAGCGGCAGCGAGATTTTCCCCAAATAATCCAGCGTTTTTGTTAACGCGTCTCCAATTTCGAAATGGAATATCGAAAAAGGAGCGGCGACGACGGCGGAAAGAATTAAAGGATTCGTCGCGATATCTTTTATGATATGAGAAACGCTCAACCGCTTCTCTCTGTTAAGCGGAACCGTGAGAGCGACTACCGCTAAAATATTGTAGAGCGGCATCACAAAAGCCAGCACAAGCGAAGCCGTTCCGAGATAACCCGAACCGATAAGATTAGCAATAAGCGCAAGCCCGACAATTGCGAAATTACTTCTGTAACTTCCCTGAATGAAAACGCCCTTATCTTTGGGAACGGTTTTCAGAGCCGAGGAAACGAACCAACTGATTCCGGCGATAACAAAAACCAGCGCCAACGAAGCCGCTATCAGCTTTCCGTTAAAAGATTTTTCAATTGAAACAGTTGAAATTTTAAGAAATATCAGCGCCGGAAGCGAGACATTGAAAACAAATTTGGAAGATTGCGAAACAAAAACATCGTCAATAAATTTTAGTTTTTTGAGAACTGCGCCGACGACAATCAATAGAAATACAGGCGATACGATGTTAACCGTAAATAGGATTAATTCCATATTAAATTTCCGAAGAAAGGATTAAACGGAATCCAGAGACTTTCTTAAATTTTTTAAATTCTTTTTTAATTCGGTAGCCGTAAAACCGGTAACGTTTTTCAACTGCCGCGATAGATGCTGAACGGAACTGTAGCCTAAATCATACGCTATTTCGGAAAGAGTAAGTTCGCCGTACTTAAGCAGTTCTTTAACCTTTTCAATTTTCTGAAGAATCACAAAATGCTCAATCGTCATTCCTTCGGTTTTTGAAAAAAGAGCGCTCAAATAAGAATATTCTTTCTCTAATTTTTTACTCAGATAATCTGAAAAATTCATTTCCTCGAGACGCACATCGCTGTACCGCTGTATGATCTCGATAACCGACGTTTTAATGTCTTCAATGATTTTTACTTTAGGATCGGCAATTAATTCGAAGCCCTCTTTTTCGAGAGCTTCGCTAATTTTTTCTCTTTCCGCGTCTTCGGGCGTTTCGGCTATCTCGACTTCTCCAAGTATAATATCCCGAACCGTGAACCCGAGTTTTTCCAGCGTTTCGCCGACAACTTTAACGCAGCGATTGCAGACCATATTTTTAATGTATAATTTCATCGGGATTTTTTTAAGAAAGAATTATTTTTTCCATTCCTTCCCGTCGTAGTCAACGTAAAATGCTTTCCCGTCTCTTATAACCGACGCCATTCCGTTATAGAATTGAACGACTTTGTCATATTTCGGAGGAGTTATCTCGTCGCCGTCTCTGTTTAATAAACCGAATTTCGCGCCCATTCTGTAAAATGCCATGTTGTGTTCGTAATCGGAGATGTAATCATATTTTATATAGGTAATTTCTTTTCCGTCCGTATTAATTACGCCCCATTTGTTGTTGATAAGCACTCGCGCAAATCCGTTGTGGAACGGGAATGCGGCGTCGTAAATGAAAGGAATAAGCGTAGAATCTTTCATATTGATGTATCCGAATTTTTGATTGAGTTTAACCGGAGCTTTTCCGTCTTCAAAACGTCCGACCCATTCATATTTCGGTTCGATAACCCATTCCCCTTTTTTGTTGATGTAACCGCCGGTGTAAAAATCGGTGACAGCCGCGTAACCGTCGTGAAAGCTTCCGCCGGAAAAATATCTGAATGGAATTTTAACTTTATTTTTAGAATCGACGTACCCCCACAAACTATCTTTTTTTACGGCGGCTAATCCTTCGCTGAAATCTTTTGCTTCCGAATATTTAAAAGGAACAATTAATTTTCCGGTAGTGTCAATAAACCCGAATTTCTTTTCATGACGCACTTTTGCAAAGTCTTCGCTAAACAACCAGACTTCATCGAACCGCGCTTTTATTACAATTTTACCGTTCCCGTCTTTGAAGCCGAATTTTTTTAACGAGGGCGTATAAAACGGTAATCTATTCATTTTCTGTTGCTGCGCAAACGAACTGAATGACGCGATAAAAATTAGACCGATCAAAATAAATATTGTTCTCTTCATCTATGTAGCCTCTTGATTTTAGTTTAAATTTTAATTTCTTTTTTCGGAATCGTAACGCTGATTTCGCTCCCCTTGCCGAATTCGCTTTTAATAATTAACTCGCCGTTATTTTTTGTTACGAACTCATTACACAAAACAAGCCCCAATCCGGTTCCCTTTTCTTTTTCCGTTCCAAGCGTTGAATAATGCTCGTCAACCTTTAAGATTCTGGCGATATCTTCTTTCTTAATTCCAACGCCGTTATCTTTAATCGTTAATTTCGCCATCTCTTCGGAAATAGTTTCGGCGATAATTTCAATTTGTCCGCCGGCTCTTGAAAACTTTACGGCATTCGACAACAGATTTCTTAAAATAAGCGCAATCATATTCTTATCCGCAAAAACGCGCAGTTTCTTTTCCAGCTTTGTAGTGATTTGAACTTTCTTTTTCAGCGCGTTATTTTTCATGATAAAAAGAATATCAAGAACGATATCTTCTATCAGAAAATTTTCTGGGAAATACTCAATACTGTTATTTTGTAAACGCGCCCAATCGAGGAGGTCTTCCACCATTTCAAGAGAATTCTTTGACGCGCTATATATACGCGAAGCCATATCGGTTATATCTTTTGTTGACATATCGCCGGCTTCATTTTTTAAAATATCCGCCAATCCTAATATCGCATTAAAAGGCGCCCGCAAATCGTGCGCAATTATGTTGAAAAATTTATCTTTGGTGGAATTAGTCTCTTGCAAATATTCGGAATGCAGAACGAGCTTTTGAGTTTTTTCTTCCAGCTTGCCGATCTCTTTCACTATCTCCGGCGATAATTGAAAGTAAGCGGCTTTGTGATTATAATCTTCCGGCGGAAATGCAATCATCAAGCATAAACTTTCCTTGTTATCCTTGAAGAAATTCAGCGAAACATTTACTTCCTCTTTCTTTCCGGCTTTGGTAATCAGATCGAGATTAAAATCCCGAGTTGTATATCGTTTTAATTCCCCGCTGAAAAAATCGTTCAATTCTTCTTCGAAACTGAAATACGACGCGGTTTCGCTGAAATGTTTTAGAATGGCGCCGTAGCCGCTTTCGTTAGTGAAGGAATGAAAAATGCGTTGAACAGCTTCGTTATAATAAGTAACTTTTCCGCTTTCCGATAAAATAAAAATCGGAAAATCAACCATTGAGGCAAGCGAAACGAACTTTGCGTCGGCGGATTCTTCTTTTATTTTACTTTGCCGTTCGAGCCGTAATAAAATATTTTTTAATTTTACTTCTAGTTCTTTCAATCTACAGGTACCGGTAATAAGATAAATTTACTTGTAAATATAAGCAAAGAGGAAATTCCCTCCCAATGAATCGCCCTCTATAAGACCAAAGATCAACGGGAATTTCCTATTCAATATTTTATCTCATCATTGCGGATGAAAACATATATCCGCCGAAAGCAATTGAAGAAGTGATCGCGCCGATAATCATAAAAAGAACAATTCCGACAATCAAAGAAACAATATAATATCCGATCATTTTTTCCTGCGGAACTTCTTTCAAATTTCTCAAGCCGATATAAAGAAGATACAACGAATAGATTCCGGCGAACATCGCTATTATTCCCAGCGCCGGAAAGATTTGAAAAATTCCCCCAACCCAAGAGGCAGTGTAAGAATATGCAACTACTTTCATCGACGTCGTTAAATCTTTTGAACTTCCGAAAGACGGAGCCAATGCGTCTATTACAAACGCAAAAACATAAACGGCGATCAAACTAAAAATATAAGTCGAAATTGCCCACAACAATCCGGTTCCCACGGGAATATGATATGAACCGAGACCGTACGACATCCCGAAAACAGAAAACCCGACGAACCCCGCAACGGCGGGAATAGCGGCTAAGATTACAACGTATTTCATGAAAATATCTTGAATGGTTGTTTCTTCCCCTTTAATAATGTCCCATTCTGTTTTAGGCGAGATAAGAATCTGTTTTGCTCTGTCGAATAAATTCATTTTTCCTCCGAAAATATAATTGTATTAACAAACTTCCCCTTATTGTTTAATCAAATTAAAGTTTTTTTCAATTAGAGTAAAATATTTTTTTCGATGAAATACGGGGAGAAGGGGAACGGAATTTTATACAAATTCACTCAATAGAATTAAGCGCGTTCGTTTTACAATCATGGAAAAATCGGGATAAAGCGCAGCTCACTAATAAAAAAAGGTTCTACTACGAATTTAGTGGGAAATTTGTATAAATACAAGGCAGAGAATATTTACTTTTATTATTCCCCAACCGCTGCAAAATTCAACTGCTCCGCAGTTGGATCGCTCTTTTTCTTTTGTTTCCTCGAATTTCATTCGAGGCTATTGATAATTCAACTGCTATCGCAGGCGCTAATTCTTAACGGTAATAAAGTGCGTTTTATTTGATAAACGGCAAACTCCTCAATGTAAATTGCACTAATAATGTCGTCAACTGCGATAGCAGTTGAATTCTTAATAACTATGGACGCAGTCCATAGTTTGTTTCTCAAACATATCCGAACTGCGATAGCAGTTCA
>JAADIR010000078.1 GCA_013151245.1 Chlorobiota bacterium | reverse complement strand
TTCATCCGCTCCGACTTCAACGAGCGGATACTGGTCGTATTAAACAAAAGCGAACAGCCGCAAAAAGTAAATCTTCAAATCCCGTTGATTTACAAGGGGAAACAGCTGCGCGATTTAATTAGCGGAGAAATCGTCAATTATATCAAGGGTTTTGCCGCGTTTGATATAGAAGGGTTTGGATATCGGTTTTTTGAGATAGAGTAGAATGTTTATATAACCCACAACTTAAGTTGTGGGTTAATTTATGCTGACTATTATTCCAGTTTTCATTTCTTCAAAAGTTAACTGATTATTCAAATTAGTGAGAGTCCTACATTATATTAAACACGCTACTCCGTAAACATCTCAATAAGCGTTCTATGCAATTTGGAACGGGTTCTTTTATTTAAGACGTCTATCTTTTTTACGAGCCGTATTTTATCGACCGTTCTAATCTGATCTAAAACAATTTGTCCTTGTCTCCCTTGAATTTGACAATTTATTCGCGTCGGATAGTTTCTTTTTGTGGAAGTTATCGGGGCGACAATTACCGTTGCAATATTTCTATTCATTTCATCCGGCGAAATTATAACGCAAGGGCGGGGCTTTTTTATTTCTTTTCCGATTGTCGGGTCTAAATTAACCAAATAAACTTCATACCTTAAAAAGTTCATTACCAAGTCCACTCATCATTATCCCAAGACGATTGACCAAGCGCGGAATCTTTGTCCAACAAATTGTCGTCATTATTCTCGGACATTCTCTTAAAAGCCGATTCCCAGTTCTGACGGGCGCGCGACAACGACTTAATAATTATTTGAGAGTTCTTCACTTCCAATTCAACTTCGTTTTCAATTCCGCTTTGCTCTATTATTGATTTCGGAATTCTGATCCCTCTTGAATTTCCTATTCTAATTACTTTTGTTATCATTTTTTATTTCCTTAAATAAAAGTAATTACAATGTAAGAACATTTGAATTGTAAATCAAATTAATTGCCGTAGAAAAACCGCATGTAAAAATTCATACCGGTAAATAATTGACTTTCACAAAATTTAATAATTTCTTAACTTTTTATATCAATATTTAATTGGGAAAGAAAGATGACCCGTTCGGAAGTTTTGGAAATTTTACGAAAGTACAAAGAAGAAAATTCTATTAAATACAAAATTAAAAGCATCGGATTGTTCGGCTCGTTTGCTAAAGGGAAAGAAAACGTTCAAAGCGACGTTGATATAGTTGTGGAAGTGATTGAACCGGATCTTTATCTTCTTGTTCATATTAAAGATGAATTGGAAAAAATGCTTAACGCTACGGTGGATATAGTCAGGAACCGTGAAAAAATGAATCCGTATTTAAAAAAGCGAATTGAAAAGGATGCGATTTATGTATGACAAGGAATTGGCGTTAGATATTTTGCATCAAATACATGACGCAACTCAAAAGGTAACGGATCGTTTTATTCCCATCAAAACCGCCAATGATTTTTCAGATTCGCCCGAAGGTATTGAAAAATTAGACGCAATTTGTATGCAGCTAATCGCCATCGGCGAAAGTTTGAAGAACATTGATAAAATCACAAACAAAACGCTTTTGCAAAAATATCCGGTAATTGACTGGAAAGGCGCAAAAGGGTTGAGAGATATAATCACTCATCAATATTTTGATATTGACGCCGAGTAAATATTTTTTGTTTGCCAAAATCACATTCCGCCGCTTTCCAAAACAATTGAAAGGATGATAAGGGATTTACAATAATTCTTTTTCCCAATTCAACGCATCCATCTAAATTTCCCCGAACTTTCTCGCCGCTTTTCCGTCTTAATTATAACTATATTATCTTTATAGCATAAATTATTTTTAAACATAATCTAAAGGAATTTGCAATGAAAAAGCTTTTCGGAAAAGCCGCGTTTCTTTTAATTGCAGCGGTTGTTTTTACTTCCTCTCTTTTCGCGCAGGAAATGTTTCTCGGCGTTCGCCTTGATACGGTTAAAGCGCAGAAATTCGACACGGGAAGAATGTGGACGTTTGAAGACGCGCCGGTGGAATATTTTGAATTGACATACAACTTCAAACCTACTCAAGAATGGTTAGACGACGTACAGCAGTCGGCGCTTAAGTTCGCCTCGTGGTGTTCTTCTTCCTTTGTTTCGGAAGACGGGCTTGTTATGACGAATCACCACTGCGTCGATTTCGTAACCGACAGAATTGCCGAAGAAGGAGAAGACCTTCACAAAAACGGCTTTTACGCCGAATCGCTTTCGAAGGAAAGAAAGATTCCCGGAGTGTTTGTCGATCAAATGGTTTTGAAGGTCGATGTTACCGACAAAATTCTTAACGCGATGAAAGACGCAAAAAACGACGAAGAAAAGCTTAAACTCCGCGACGAGAAAATTAAGGAATTAAAAGGAAGCTACGGAGAAGACACGGGACTCGTAATCAAAATCGTTCCGCTTTACAACGGCGGGAAATATTCCCTTTACGGATACAAGCGTTACAAAGACGTCCGCGCCGTTTACATTAATGAAACGTCGATGGGACTTTTCGGCGGCGATCCGGATAACTTCACTTACCCGCGCTACAACGCCGATTTCGCATTCGTCCGCGTTTACGACGACAACGGTCAGCCGCTTAAAACCGATCACTTTTTCAAATGGAGCAAAGAAGGTCCGAAAGAAGGCGAACCTCTTTTTGTAGTAGGGAATCCGGGAAGAACCCAGCGTCTTAAAACCGTCGCCCAGCTCGAATATTACCGCGATTTCACTTACAGAAATCAATCGTTCCTTTTGAGCGGAATGTATGATATGTATCAAGAAATGATCAATGAATTTCCGGATGATTCGGAAGAATACAAAAAAATGATTTTCTACATCGGCAATTCGGCAAAGGCGATAAAAGGGATTTACGAAGGATTGTTGAACCCGATTTTGATTGCCCGCAAAAAGGATTTTGAAAAGAAATTCAAGGAAGCGGTTTTTGCCGACAAAGATATGAAAGCTAAATACGGTCATCTTTGGGAAGGGATTGAGAACACTACAAACGAAATGCGGCAATTCGGTCATCAGTTAGCCGCTTATGAAATCAACGCCCGCTCGGCGTCTAAATATTTCGTAATTGCGAAAGAGCTTGTGGAATTGGCAGCTCAACTTCAAATGCCCGATTCCCTCAAAGACGACAAATATAAAGGGGAGATGCTCGAAAGCACAATCGGCGGCATATATCCCGAAGAAATGAATCTCGCTCTCGAACAGAAAAAGATGCTTCTTCAAATGAAATTCATTAAAATGAATCTCGGCGAAGACGATCCGGTCGTAAAAGATTTGCTCGGCGGAAAATGCTGTAAAACCGCTTCGAAAGAATTGATTGAAAATTCGGTTATCGCCGATCGCGACGACGTGATGGAGCTGATTAACGACGGTCCCGAAGCGATTCTTTCTTCCGACGATCCGATAATCCGTTTTGTAATTCAAACAAAAGACAAACTTGAAGAATATAAAAAGAGAAGAAAAGAAATTCTCGACACGCAGAAATCTTTGGAACTTGAACTCGGTCAAGCGCTTTACGCCGTTTACGGAACTTCAATTCCGCCCGACGCCACCTTTACTTTGCGCATCAGCGACGGCGTTATGAAAAAATATAAATACAACGGAACCGAAGCTCCGATGCACACTACTTTTTACGGATTGTATAACCGTTATTATTCGCACGACAAAAAATTCCCGTGGGACATTCCCGAAAGATGGCTTCATCCAAAAGAGGGTTTCGACATGAGCGCCCCGCTGAATTTCATTTCGACGAACGACATTATCGGCGGGAACTCCGGTTCGCCCGTAATTAACAAAAACGCCGAGATTGTCGGAATTGCGTTCGACGGAAATATAGAAAGTCTCTCCGGCGATTTCATCTTTTCGACCGAAGCAAACAGAACGGTTTCAGTCGCTTCAACGGGCATAATCGAAATTCTCCGCTACATCGGCAACGCCGAAAGGATTGCGGAAGAACTTGAACAAGGAAAAATTCCCGAAGAGTTTTGGGAAGAATTGCCAACCGAAAAAGAAAACGAAGACAAATAGTTGAAAAACAAAAAACACCTTTTGTGGCGCGGACATTCTTGTCCGCGCTTTTTTTATTACCGCTTATTCGAAAGTCATTCTATTCATCCGGCGCATTCGTAATTTTTACCTTGTTTTAATTATCTTTGAAAATCCATTGAATTCAATTTTATCACGGAGAACTAATGAAAAAAATTCATCTCGCTTTTTTTACGATTTTGCTTTTTACCGCAACGTTAACTTTCGCGCAGCATTCCATTTACGAACCTGCCGACATTGACACGATAAAATATTCGCTTGACGATTTCGGGACGATGTGGACGTTCGACGATATTCCGCTGGAACGTCTCGCCGAAAAATATAATTTCAAACCGGACGAGGAATGGCTCGAAAACGTTCGGGAATCAGCGCTGCAGTTTGGCGGCGGATGTTCCGCGGCGTTCGTTTCGGAAGACGGATTAATAATGACTAATCACCATTGCGGACGCGGGCAGCTTCATACGATTCAGGAAGAAGGAGAAGACCTTTTGCGCGACGGTTTTTACGCCGAAACTCTTGAAGACGAACGGCAGGTTCCCGGAACTTACGTCGATCAATTAATAGTGATTTACGACGTTACCGAAAGAATTAAAGAAGCCGCTTCCGAAGGAGAAACCGACAAAGAAAAGATTGAGTTGAAACAAAAAGCAATAAACGAAATTGAAAAAGAATTTTCGGAAGAAACCGATTTGATTTGCAAAGTCGTTACTCTTTATCACGGCGGAAAATATTCGCTTTACTGCTACAGAAGATACGACGATATCCGTCTTGTGATGGCTCCCGATTTCCAAATTGCCGCAACCGGCTGGGATTGGGACAATTTCACTTATCCGCGCTACGAACTCGATTTCGCGTTCTACCGCGCTTACGAAGACGATAAACCGGTTAAAACGGAACACTTTTTCAAGTTCAGCAAAAACGGCGCGGAAGAAGGGGACCCGGTTTTCATTATCGGGCGCCCGGGCTCAACCGACAGACTTCTTTCCTTTGCCGAACTTGAATTTTTACGCGATTACACCTATCGCCAGCGGCTTTTGCTTTACAACGAAATTTATAAAATCTATTATGATGAATATATCAACCGCAAACCGGAAGACAACGAATCGGAAATGTTGAACAGAGTGATGGGTTACGGAAACGCGCGTAAATCTTACGCCGGACGGCTCGTCGGTTTGAAAGACCCGATAATTTTGAAAAAGAAAGCCGACTTCGAAAATCATTTCAAGGAACTCGTTCGCAATAATCCCGAATTGAACAAAAAATACGGCTCGGTTTGGAACGACATTAAATCTTTAATCGACGAAAAGAAAACGATTTCGAACGAGCTTACCGCGTATTCGCTTTATCGCAGATTTTCGAACGCGCCGTTCAGAGCCGCGGAAACGTTGATTGATTACGCGGAAAATTTGCAATTGCCGGAAGACGAACAAAGCGGCGAATTGACAAAAGAGAAAGCGATTGAAAAACTTGAAAAAATCTATGCGAAGCCGTTTAACGAAAAAAGAACGACGATGTTTTTAACCGCCTTTGCAAACGTGATGAACGGCTTGATTCCGGATGATCCGGTAATAAAAGAAATTTTCGACGGAAAAAAAGGAAAAGACGCGGCGAAATTTATGCTTTCGAATTCAACGCTTCTTAAAAAAGAAGACGCTCTGAAAACGCTTGATAAATCAGCCGACGAAATTTTGGAAGCGAACGATCCGTTTGTCTATTTCATTCAAGCCACGAAAGAACTTTACGCGAAATATTCAAAACAATCGCAAGAAATCGAAAACACGCTCGAAGTTAAAAACGAACAACTCGGCGAAGCTGTTTTCGAAGCGTTCGGCGATAAAATTCCGCCCGACGCTTCCCTTACGCTCCGCTTTTCCGACGGCGTTATCAAAGGCTACGAATACAACGGAACAATCGCGCCCGGGAAAACCACGTTTTACGGACTTTACGACAGATACTTTTCTTTCGGCGGAGCGACTTATCCGTGGGGACTTCACGAAAGATGGAAAACCCCGCCGCCTGAACTTGATCTTTCAACGAACGTCGGGTTCGCCGCAACTAACGACATCGTCGGCGGGAATTCGGGAAGCTCGATAATCAATACAAACGCCGAAGTAGTGGGATTGGTTCACGACGGAAATATGGAATCGCTTCCGGGTCACATAATTTATCTCGAAGAAAACAATCGCGCAGTCGCCACCGATTCGAAAGGGTTGATTGAAGCGTTGAAATACGTTTACAAAACAGATAGATTGGTGAAAGAACTTGAAGAAGGAAAAATTGCAAAATGAGTAAACTTGAAAAAGGATACGTCCACGTTTACACAGGAAACGGCAAAGGGAAAACAACCGCCGCAATAGGGCTTGCCGTGCGCGCCGCCGCGGCGGGATTGAAAACTTACGCCGCTCAGTTTATGAAAAATTTTATGTACGGCGAACTCCGAACGCTCGACAGACTTTACGATTACATAACCGTCGAACAATTCGGCGACGACGGCTTCGTTTTCAAAAAAGAAGAACCGGACGAAAAACTTATCTCCAAAATAAAAGAGGGACTCGCCGCGGCGAAAGAGAAAATGTTGAGCGGAGAATACGATTTGATTGTTCTCGACGAAATCTGCGTTTCGCATTATTTCAAACTCGTAACAACCGAAGAAATACTTGCCTTCATAAAAGAAAAACCGAAAAGCGTAGAATTGATTTTAACGGGACGCTATTGCCCGCAAGAAGTTATTGACGCCGCCGACCTTGTAACGGAAATGAATGAGATAAAACATTATTACGAAAAGGGCGTCGAAGCGCGAAAGGGAATTGAATCGTGAAAGATGAAATTTTGCTGATTGATTTGGACGGCGTTTTGCGGATCGATAAAAATCCCGCGCCGGGATTAGCTTATTTTTTCGACAAGCTGCGCCGTTTGGAAATACCGTTTGCCGTATTGAGCAACTCGACTCTTTACGGCTCGCGCGAAGTTCGTGAATTTTTCGTAAAGAACGGCATTCCTTACGACTTCCCGATTATCACCGCCGTCGAAGCCGCCGCGCGGTATGTGAAAGAAAATTACGAAACCGCGGCGGTCTTTGTGAACGAAAGAGTTCGTTATTTATTTGACGACGTAAAATATTCAGAAACGCCGCAAGCCGTTGTCGTAGGCGATTTGGGGAAAAGCTGGAATTTCGAAATCGTCAATTCGATTTTTAAAATGCTGCTTGCCGGAGCGGATTTAATCGCTCTGCAGAAAAATAAGTATTGGAAAACTCCCGAAGACGGTATTCTTATCGACGCGGGGGCTTTCATTGCCGGATTGGAATACGCCGCGGATAAAGAAGCGATTCTCGTCGGAAAACCTTCGCCGCTCTATTTTCAAAGCGGAATCAAAGCCGCAGGCGGGAACGACGCGGGGAAATTCATTATGCTGGGCGACGATTTAGCAAGCGACATTGCCGGCGCTAAAAACGCCGGCGGAAAAACGACGCTGATAATGACCGGAAAGACGAACGACGAAATGTTAGCCGTTTCGGGAATAGAACCGGATTTTATCGCCTCCGATTTAATTCACGCGGCGGAAACGCTCGAAAAGATATTCGGTTGAATCCGGTTTTTTTCAACCTTTAAAATCAATTTTCAAATGCGCTCCGTCGCAATACGGTTTGTTCTCAGACGCGCCGCAGCGGCAGAAAGCAGTTTTGTTTTCTTTCGTTTCTTCCTTTCCGTCTTTGTCGATTACCGTTATCTTTCCGGTAACAATCAAAGGACCGTTTTCGAGAACTTCTACTTTTGTTTCCATGCTATTTGTTTCCTCCTTTTTTTCTCCATTAATAAAGTAACTTAACGCGCCCGAAGGACAGAGCTTAATTTGCGCCGTCAATTCTTCGGAGCTTGCGTTTTCAATTGCAATCCAAGGTCTTGCGTTTGGGTTGTAAACCTTCGGTAATGTTTTGACGCAGATAGCGGAATGAATACAAGTTTCCGGACGCCAGACAATGGTTATCTCTCCATTGGAATATTCTTTCATGTTTTCTCCTAATTTTTATTTGATAAAGAATTTTCTTTTCCGTCGTTTTCAATTACGTTTACTTTGTAACCGAGCAGACCGATGCTGTGAACGATTGAATCGACGTTTGTTTTTCTTTCGTCGAATTTGATCGCTGCGAGTCCGGTTTCGTGATTGGATGTAACTTCGACCGCTCCGGCGTTCTCGGCGTAGTTTGCCACCGAGACTTCGCAGCCTTCGCAAGTCATTCCTTCTATTTTCAAATTAACAGACGTAAGTTCCGTTTGACTTACTATTTCGGTTTTGTTTCCGTTAGCGAATAGATACGAATTGTAGTATGGAAACGAAAGCGCCAAAACCGCAAAGACGGTGACGATTGCGAGGAACGATTTAGTCTGTAAAAAAGATTTCTTCTCGTCTGTTTCACACTCGCATTCGATTTCTTTTTTCGGCGTCAAAATTTGACGCCACGCGAAGCCGAGCGTTAAAACCGTCAAGCCGATTAAATAGGGGCGTAGCGGCTCAATCCAATCGAATGCGGACGCCAATCCGGCGACTCCGGCAAAAAGCGCGAGCAGCGGCGCGATGCAGCACAGAGAAGCGGCTATGGCGGCAAAGGTTCCCGCGCCGATTATTTTTTTATTTATTTTTCCCGAATTCATTCTCTTTCCTTTATAGTATTGATAATCAAATCCTCCCCATAAAAAGCATCGGGACAAGTTGTTCTTTATTGAAAAATATTTACTCTTTAGTTTTTTAATTCACAATTCATAATTCAACATTCAAAATTATTGATTGCGGTTTATCCGCTATATGTCGCTTATAATTCGCATTTCTTCTTCTCGGATTAAATTCCGCCGCCGCAATCACACGGCGCAGCACGAGAGTTTGTGGATGTCTTTTCCGAAGCCGATTGCCGCAAGTTTCACTCCTTCGGACAACGTTAAATACGGATGAAACATATCCCGCAGCTCGGCGGTCGTTACGCCGTATTTGATAGCGAGAGAAAGTTCCATTAAAAGCTCCGAGCCTTCGGGAGCCAATATCCGCGCCCCAATCAGTTTGTCGCTGTTTTTATCGCGGAGGAGTTTGATAAATCCTTTCGTTTCCCGCGCGGCTAGCGAACGGGGAACGTCGGCGAGCGAAACGGTTGAAACTTCGTAATCGACGCCGTTTTTGTAAGCTTGATTTTCGTCCATTCCCACGCCGGCGACTTGCGGCGTTGTGAAAATTACCCATGGAAAAACGGAATAATCTTTTTTGGTTTTTCTATCGGCAAACATGTTTTCGACGGCTAATTTGCCTTCGTAGGCGGCTGAATAGACGAACAAATATTCGCCCGTTATATCGCCCGCGGCGTAAATATTCGGAACCGACGTTTGAAGAAATTCGTTCGTTTTTACGAAATTCTTTTCCATCAACTCGATTCCGGTTTTATCGAAATTCCCGGCGTTTCCTTTTCTTCCGGTCGCAACAAAAACATGGCTTCCTTCTATTGTCTCTTCCTCGTCTCTTACTGTCGCGGAAATTCTAATTCTTCCGTTTATTCGCCTTGCCGTTCTTATTTTTACGCCGGTTTTGATTTCAATATTTTCCTCTCGCAAATAATCCGCGAGCGTTTCCGTTACGTCCGGCGTTTCGTCGGGAATAATTCGCAGCGACCTTTGCAGAACGGTTGCTTTGCTTCCCAATCGGCTGAAAAGCTGCGCGTTTTCGAGCGCGATATATCTTCCGCCGAGAATAATCAAATGTTCGGGAAGTTCTTCCAAGTCGTAGAGTGTTTCGTTTGTAAGATAACCGGTTTCTTCAAGTCCTTCAATTTCGGGAATGAAAGTAGAAGACCCGGTCGCAATCAAAATGTATTCTGAGGAATAACGCTTCTCTCCGACGGCGACGGTATTGGCGTCAATCAATTCCGCCCGTCCTTTCAGAATTTTTACGTTTTCGTCGTCTTTCAAAACGTCGATATATTTGCCTTGCCTCAGTTCCGATACAAGTTCCGTTTTTTGTCGTACCGCTACTTTGAAATCGAGTTTGTTTTCGCCCGGTTTAATTCCTTCGAAGTTCGGATGATTCGCGTCGTAAAACTGTTCGGCGTTTCTGATTAACGTTTTCGAAGGAACGCAACCGACGTTCACGCACGAGCCGCCTATAGGAAGTCCGTAGTTTATCATCAAAGTTTTCTTACCGAAACCGCTCGCTTTTATCGCCGCCGCGAAAGCAGCCGAGCCGCCGCCGATTATTATCAGGTCGTAATCGAACCGGCGGTTCGTAGTTTTTTTATTTTCTTTCTTCCGAATTTTAGCGGCAGAGCCGCCGCCGTTTTCAGTGATTTCTCCGGCTACTTTGTAGCGCGTCGCATTAATTATTTCCGCGATTTCCTTTTTCGTAATCGCATCGCCGTCGAACTGAAATTCGCCCGCGCCTTCTTTGAAGCTGACTGATTTATTTATTATTCCGTTTTTGCCGTCCAAGGATCCTTCCACTGAACGCGCGCAGCCGTCGCAAGTCATTCCGGTTATTGAATATTTTACGGTTTCTATTTTCATTTTATTTCTCGTTTCCTGAGTTTATTTTTTTTATCTCCGCCATAAACGGCGGGTCTAATGATATTCTTTTCTAATTTATATTTGCAATAATCATTCGTTCGTATGCTTAAAAATCCATAATGAATGTTTCATTTATTGAGAATCGTTTTTCGATCCGTC
Source organism: Chlorobiota bacterium (assembly GCA_013151245.1). GTDB lineage: Bacteria > Bacteroidota > Ignavibacteria > Ignavibacteriales > Melioribacteraceae > JAADIR01. The sequence goes on along the minus strand of JAADIR010000078.1, from coordinate 17,008 downwards.
CTTTTTCTTTTCATTACTTTTCTTGTTCTCAGAAGTTTTTTCGTTTCTGATAATTTTGTTTACGGTAAACCCGGCTTCGTCCACTTTTTCAATTATGAATTCATCCGTAAGCTTCTCGCCCTTTTTGAGGTTCAAAGTAATTGTCGCGTTTTTATAATCGACGTCGAATTTCTCCAGCGAGCCGACCCCGCTGAATTTCTTTTCGAGAGCGTATGAACAGAAAGGACAAGACAATCCGTCAACGCGGACTACAATTTTATTCGACTGCGCAAACGCGTTCGCCGCCAAGATAAAGAAAATAGACAATGTCATATATTTAAATGCTTTCATTTTTTCTCCTTAAAAGAATAAATATCTAATCCCCACTAAATATTTATAATTTACATTTGTTGAAAATTCTTCTTGAACGACCGGTATCTGAAAACTCGTTTCGATTAAAAACCCATTCGTCGGAATCAGTTGAACTCCCGGCGAAAGGAACAAAAGATGGCGAGTTGAATAGAAATCCTTTCTCCCGTTGGCTTCAAGAAAAACGTTTAACTGCATCACCGGATAACGCTGAGGCAGCAATGGATAGCCGACGGCTAAATCGTAGCTGAAACTGTCCGGCGCGTCGCCGGAATTATACGCGTAGCCAAACGTTCCATACAAACCATACTCCGTCGTAATATATCCGACGTTCCACTGCAAAGCTGTTCCGTAAGAGTCTTCTTCATGCGACATTTTGCCGGTTGGAAAACGTTGAACTACTTTCAAAATGGATCTGAAGGTTTTTGCCTTGCCGTCAACTTTGAATAATTGAATTTTCATAAAAACCGACGTCGCTCCGAAACCGGAATTTTGTTCGCCGATATTCAACGAATTAGACGCGTAATCTTGAGTAATGCCGACTTGAAACTTTGACGTGAAATTGTAAGGGACAATCAGCTTGGCGATAAAAAATTTGCCGGCTTCCGATTGGGCGAATTTTCCGAACGTTCGGATTCCGCCGCCGCTCAAGCCCAATAAAATCGGCGTGTCTGTAATTATCGGCGGACCCTGCGAAAATATTTTCACGGTCGATAATAAAACAATCAATATTATTAATTTAATTTTCACTAACGCGCCTCTACTTTTCCAAGTTCTCTAAAATCGGGCATTCGCTTTTCGGTCCGCTGCTATGGCATTGCGACGCCAAAATTTCGAGCGCTTTTTTAATTTTTTTCAATTCTCTGATTTTCGAATCAACTTCTTTGATTTTTTGTTCCGCCATCTCTTTCAAATCGCGGCAAGTAGTTTCTTCGTCTATCCTCATAAAGAGAAGCTCTTTAATTTCCTTCAGAGTGAAACCGAGCCGCTGCGATTTTTTGACGAACTTCAGTCTGCCCAAATCGGCTTCCGAATAAACTCTGTAACCCGATTCCGTCCTTTTCGGCTTCGGCATCAAACCGATGCTTTCGTAATAGCGAACCGTTTCAACGTTTATTTCCGCTTCCGAAGATAATTTGCCTACCGTAAATTGTTTCATTCTTTTTACCTAATATTTTAAAAAATTATTACGTCAATAACCGACGATAAAAAAGTATTCGTTCAATAAATAGAGACCGCTGAAAATAAGAACGACGCCTGCGAATATTTCAAACATTCTTTGATATTCAGTAAAATTTGTCAGCGATTTCAGCCGTCCCATACTATATGCGCCGATCATCACCGGAATTCCTCTTCCGAGAGAAAACGCCAGCAGCAGAAAAAAACCGAAAGTCGCCGAACCCATCGCCGCGCTTGCCGTAAGCATCACGACCAATGCCGGCGAACAGAACGGACAAATTGCAATCGAAAACGGAATTCCCAACAAAAACGCGCCCCAATAAGTTACCGCCATTTTTCCTTTAACTCCGAACCAAGGCATTTGAATTTTGATCCAGCCGGGCCATAATAAACCCAATATAATCAAAACCGGACCGAGAATCAGTCCCCAAAATCTTCCCATTATATTTTGGACCCACTCTCCGCCAAGCGCCGCCGCAACTCCGAGCAGAACTTGAATGAAAATCATTCCCAACAAAAACGCCGCGCCCATCTTTACCGCCTGCTTTTTCCTGCGCGCTTTTGTAACGTAAGCGAGCATAACGGGAATCGCGGAAAATGAAACCGGATTGAAACTGAAAACCAATCCGGCGACAAACCCGATTACAATTCCGCCAATCGACGGTTCGGATAAAACGGATTTCAAAGCGTCCGGATTCAAATCGTGTTTGGAAAGAAAAAAAACGAGCGCCGTTATTAAAAATAACCCCGACGTAATAAAAGGAGTTGTTTTCGCCGTCGTTCCGAATATTTTTCTCGTTTTAACCGAAGCGCCTTTATACGCGGTGATAATCGTCGGCAGCGTGAACGTCGCCGAATAAACAATCGCTGCGAGAAAAGCGAACGCAAATGTGTGAACCGTCAGAGAAATTCCGATTACGATTATGAAAAGAGGAATCGTGCAAGCGGGAAGCGTTAGTCCGAGTTTTATCGCTTCGCGTTTCTTCAGCTTTGCCGGAAGCAAAAACGAAAAATCGACGTGCGGAATAGGAATATATGAATAACGCGAAATAAAATAGACCGCCGCGAGAACGGTAAAAATTATCTCGGGGGAAATTGTTTTCCATTCTTGCTTGCCAAACGCCGCAACGAAAATAAAAATAATAAGAACAAATAACGCCGTTCGAAAAACGAGCAGATTAAATATCTCCGAAAACCGTTTGTCGGCTCTTTCCCCATGAGCGCGCACGCCGAATAAAGTGTGCGTCGCAATTGTGCACGGTTCGAAAAACGACAGCAGTCCGATAACCGCCACAGCCGATATTAAAACGACTTCAATCATTCTTCAACCGATTCCAAAATTATTCGGTTCAGAAAGTCTCTCAGCTTTGCCGCGGAAGGAAGTCCGGTAAAAACCAATTTACCGTTCACCGCGATAGCCGGCGTCGATAAAACGCCCAGTTCCACGGAATAATCAAGCTCTTCCAAAATATCTACTTCTCGCCATTCGATAAAATTCGACTCCATTTCGGCGACCGTCTTTCGCAAAATATCTTTCGCGCGTTTGCACTTGCTGCATCCAGGCGATGAGAACGCTTCTATTTTTATTTGCTTCATATAAATCTCCAATTCACTTTAAATTCCAATACTACAAATATAAGGGCTGTAGCATACTACGGAGTCAAGCAAAAAAAATGCAATCTTTTGCTAATACATCTCGTATTATCCCAATAAGTTCATTAGAAATTCAATAATGCCGCAATCCTTTAGATTACATTCGCGCACAAAAACAACAAATGTAAGATTTACAAGCGTTATTGTAAAACCCAATGCTTAGAAAATCATACTCAACCCCGGAGCGATAATATTATTGCGCCGCCGACAATCTGAAAATCCGCGTTTGTTTCGTAATTCACGAATTCGTATATTTGCGAATCAACAAATAAAGAGAAATGCTATGACTAACGACAAAATTCTATTTAAATTGCATGCTGAAGTATGCAATTCGTTTGCGCATCCAATACGATTAGAGACGGTGAGTTTGCTTAAAGATAAAGAATTATCTTTTGGTGAAATAGCCGAGGAAATCGGCGTGGGTAAATCAACGCTTGCAAGGCATTTATCTTTAATGGTTAATAACGGTATGCTGATTCAAAGAAAAGAAGGCGTAAACGTGTATTATAAGATTGCCTCAAAAAAAATAACGAAAGCGTGCGGTTTAATTCGCGAAGTTTTGATTGAACGAATAAAAAGTAATTTGGACGTTCTTAACAATCTCAGCTAGGATATATAAGGCAAAGTTCTAGATAACGCAGCAAAATATCAAATATAACTTGCCGTAGTTCCTTATCGTTTTGTTGTCTTTTAAACGCATTTCAAAATATAATAGAGCTTCTGCAAAATAAGATATTTAGATGATTTGTCATTCAGCCGTCGGCTGCCGGATTCGAACTTGTCAGCCTCCGGCTGAATGACAGAACGCATATTTTGCAGAAACTCTAATAACTATGTGTGAAATCCATAGTTAAAACAAACAAGAAGAAATTTAAGCGCTATCTGGATTGAATTATAAGCGCTGAATTTATTAGAACTTAACCATAATTAATAACAAATAATATATAAGGAGAAACAAAATGAGTATGATGGAAAAAATGATGTCCGGTATGATGAAACCCGAGGATATGCCGAAAATGATGGACTCAATGATGGACAATATGTTCTCGAAAATGTCTGCCGAAGACAGAATACAATTTGTATCTGAAATGACGCCGAAATGTATTAACACAATATTTTCAGAAATTGATTCTGACGCCAAACAAAACCTTGCAAGAGAAATGCTTGGTAAAATGGCAAGTATTTTTGAAGAGCAATTAAAAACAGACGATAAATAGAAAAGGAGATTAAAATGGGACCTGAATATTTTTGGGGCGGCGGGATGTGGATTTTCCCGATAATTATGTTAGTAGTTATGCTTGTGGTTATTTACTTAATTTTCGGCAGAGGAAGAATGGCTCCGCCTTGGTATTACGACGACAGGAATTACCGCAAAGACGACGCTTCCGACAAGGCTTTGGACATTTTAAAACAAAGATACGCCAAAGGCGAAATTAACAAGGAAGAATTCGACCGCATTAAAAAGGATATTATATGATTGGCGATAGCTGCGAAATAACTGACAAAGGAAATAGTTGCCGTACTGCTCCGTCCCAGCCGGAACAAATAAATTACAAAGAACATTGGGATAAAACTTATTCGAATAGTCCCGAAGAAAAATTAGGATGGTATGAAACCGATTTAAAGCCTACTTTAGAAATGATTGACAAAACCGGTCTGCCGAAAACCGCAAGGATTCTAAATATCGGCGCCGGCAGTTCAACTTTAATAGATGAACTTCTAAACTTAGAATATTCGAACGTATTGGCGACTGATATTAGCAAAGTTAGTCTTGATAAATTAAAAGCAAGACTTGGAGATGAAAGCCGGAGAGTTGAGTGGATTGTTGACGATTTAACAAAACCCATTCTGCTCGGAGCCATTCAACCCGTCGATCTCTGGATTGATAGAGCCGTTCTCCATTTCTTAACAGAGAGAGAAGATCAGGATATTTATTTCACTTTATTAAAACAGATTCTTAAACAAGATGGATTTGTATTGCTTGCGGAATTCAATTTGGAAGGCGCCGAAAAATGCGCCGGATTGTCCGTGCATCGTTACAATGAAGAAATGTTAGCCGCAAGGCTTGGAAATGATTTTAAAATAATACATAGTTTTAATCATATTTACACAATGCCTTCGGGAGCTGTAAGACCTTATATTTATGTGCTTTTTAAAAGAAAAAAGAAACAAAAATGAAAAAAGTCCCGATGTTTCTCGGCAAAGGCTTTGACTATCTTGAAGCGGCGCCATTCATTGAAGCTCTCGGCTGGAGAGGGCAGAGAGATAATCTAATTCCTATAAAATTATTCGCGCGCGCTTTTCACGATGAAGTAACCGGATGAATTGGGATTTACATCATCATTATAATCCCGCGAGATTTCAAAAGGATGAGCCATTTGCGCCGGAGCAAAAATTGAGATTGACAATAATTTGATGTAGATTAATCCTCCTCAATTACTTAGAAAGTTCAAACAATTACAATGGGATTTTTTTACTGCAGACCGACCGCTTTCCGTTTAGCCGAATTCTCAAACTTTTTTATTATCTTATCGGTTCTATGAACCCGGATGTTTGGGAAATTCCGTGAAAGACGAATTAAACGGAAATAATTAAAATCAATAAACGCGGAAAAGGAGAATTTATGAACGAAATTATGAGAAACAAAAAGATACTTCAAAAAGGAAGAACGGCGCTGCTGATTATTGACATTCAATCGAGAATTGCCGGCGTGATGCAAGAACCGAAAATGGTAGAGGCAAACACAATCAAATTAATTAAAGGGGCAAAGACGCTCGGATTGCCGATCTATTTTACCGAACAATATCCGCAAGGTTTAGGCGAAACTATCGATTCGATTAAAGAAGAACTGAAGGGTTCGAGCGCAATTCTAAAAGACAGTTTCAGTTGTTACGGAGCGGGAGATTTGTTCAATGATTTGAAGGAAAAAGGGCTTGATCAAATAATAGTAACCGGAATTGAAACTCACGTGTGCGTTCAACAGACCGTTTTGGATTTGCTGGCGAACGGATTTCAAGTAAACTTAATGGCGGACGCCGTCTCTTCCAGAAAAAAAATTGATTACGAAACAGCCCTTGCAAGAATGCGCGCTAACGGAGCCGAAATTTCCACATCGGAATCCGCGCTTTTTGAATTGTTAAATGTCTGCGGAACGCAGGATTTTAAAGATATTTTGAAAATCGTTAAATAGCTTTTACTCTCAATTTACCCACGTTAAAAAGTCCCGTTTTTTACGGGGCTTTCATTTTAAAACTTCTGCAAAATAAACGTCGTGTCATTTCCCATTCTGCGGCTACTCGCGGAGTCTGCGACCGGATTAGAAATCTAATTATTCGTATTTTAAATGATTCCTTCCTTTTCGCAGAAAGCTGCGCGCGGTCGGACTTGTCGGGCTCCGGCTGAATTACAATATCTTATTTTACAGAAACTCTTTTACATTTAGCGACTAATTTTCACTCAACTTTTTGTAAAAGACGTCGATAATATTTGTGCATATTTTTCTTTTGAGTAAAGTATGTGAAAACGGATTTTAAATAAATATTTGCAAGGAGGCGCAAATGAAAACTTACAAGCTCTTTTTTATGATGATTTTTTTCTTATCGGCGTTAGCCGTATCAACGACAGCCGCGTCAATTAATAACGGCTCGCCTGAAGGCGAACAATACCTTGCCTTTGCCGAAAAGATGCCCGCTCCGGTAGGAGGATTGCCGGCAATCTATAAAAAAATTAAATATCCTGTCGTTGCCAAAAAAGCGGGTCTTGAAGGGAAAGTTTATCTTATTGCTTTTGTTGACGAAAACGGAAAAGTTGAAGACGTGAAAATACTCAAAGGAATAGGCGGGGGATGCGACGAAGCGGCTGCAGACGCAATAAAGGAAACAAGTTTTACGCCGGGCGAAAACAAAGGGAAACCGGTTAGAGTAAAATTATCATTAGCGATTCAGTTTAAACTTAATTAGCGGAATATAATTATGGAGAAAAAAAATCTTTTTGCAAAGCTCAAATCACTGTACTTAGACCTCAATTTTTTGAGGAAAATGCAGATAGGTTTTCTTTTAATTGCATTCATCTCTACTATGATTGCGGTTAACGACTATTTTCAGATGCAAAAACTTCAGAAAAGCAAAGATTCTATTTTTGAAGAATATCTGGGTCCAAGAGAAAAAATCTCAAAAATATTTTCTGAATTTCAGACAATTCAGTTTATTATGCTGAAATTTTCAATTCCTGAATTTGCGGACAATTTCAATTCCTATATCAAGTCATATAATCAGAATAAAGAAAGTATCGACTCAACAATTACCGAAGTCATTTCTACGACGACAAATGAAAAAATCAAAAATGAAATGGCTGAAGTAAAAGAAATTTGGGATAACTATAAAAATCTCGTGGCGGATGGAATAATCAGCGCCGCGGTAATGCAGAACTTTGAAATGGCTTCGGTGATTTCTATTTCATCGGGGGAAGAGGTTGGTTTGCAGTTAACGGAAAAATTTAACGCGATAAATTCTTCCCTCGAAAAATTGGCGGAAAGCATCAACCAAAATTTCACGTCCGACGTCTCTTCATCGCAATTGAGCATCATTATTGGGATGGGAATCGGAACGCTCCTATTTTTGTTTGTAACATTTGTAATGGGTCCTTCGGTAATCAAGCCGCTCTATAAACTGAAAGATATAACCGAGCAATATTCGCTCGGCGATTTTTCAGAGGACATAGAAATAGTTTCAAAAGATGAAATAGGTAATTTGGCGCTGATGATGAAAAAGATGAGGGACGGACAACTTCAAAAAATTGAAGCGGCGCAAAAGATTGCAAACGGCGAGCCGGAAAATGTGAGTCCGGCGTCCGATAAAGATACTCTATCGTTCGCGTTTAATCAGGAAGTTGAAATAATTAATGAATTGGTTGCGGAAGCGGAAAAACTGATTGACGCAAATAAGCGCGGCGATCTTCATACGCGCGGCGACGTAGATAAGTTCAAAGGTCGCTGGAAAGATATTATTGAAGGTATGAATTCTATTCTAAATTCAATGGTGGCGCCTATTGACGAAGCGGATAAAGTTTTAAGCAATCTCGCAACGAGCGATTTTACTTCGTTGATGTCCGGGGAATATTCGGGCGATTACGACAGAATAAAACAGAACGTAAACAAAGTCGTGGCTTCCATGAACGTTGTTCTGCAGAGAGTAATGCGCGGCTCGAACGAAATGACCGTTTCCGTAAACGAAATAAATTCAAACACGGAAGAAATGACGCGCGATATGAACGAACAATCGATGCGGACTTCCGATGTAGCCGCCGCAATGGAAGAGATGACTCGAACCATATTGGAAAACACTAAAAACGCAACGTCGGCGGCGGAAGCGGCGGCGGAATCGGGCGAAAAAGCCGCGCTCGGCGGACGAGTAGTTCAGAAGCAGATAGAAGAAATGGAGATAGTAGCCGAAGTTGTGAATAAATCGGCCGACACAATAGAAAATCTCGGCAAAAGCAGCGCCCAAATTGGCGAGATTATTAAAGTAATCAACGATATTGCGGACCAGACAAATCTTCTTGCTTTGAATGCGGCTATCGAAGCGGCTCGCGCGGGCGAACAAGGACGCGGCTTTGCGGTAGTTGCCGACGAAGTTCGCAAACTTGCCGAACGTACGACTAAAGCGACTAAAGAAATTGAAACAATGATTAAATCAATCCAAACCGACACCGCGGAAGCCGTGGAATCGATTAATGAAGGCACGGCGGAAGTTGAAAAAGGGAAAGAACTTGCGCAGGAAACGGGCGCGGCTCTTGAAGAAATTATCAAGAATTCCGAAGCCGTCGCCGATTTAATCAGGCAACTTGCAGCCGCAAGCGAAGAACAGTCAACCACTAGCGAGGAAATAAGCAGAAGCGTGGAAGAAATAAATAATATCTCGCATCATAACACCGACCTAATTCGTCAAGTTAACGAAACCGTATATAATTTAACAAAAATGTCGAATGACTTTAACGGCATTGTTTCGCAATTCAAACTCAACAATGCTTTAGCCGAGGATTCGGAAAATACTGAAATTACGGAAGGAGCCGGTCGCCTCCTCAATTAATGACTTTTCTCTTTCTGTTTTAAAAAGAAAAAACCGGGTCTTACGATCCGGTTTTTTTTTGAAATCATTAAATCGACTTTAACTGACTTTATTCTTTTTCTTTCTGTCTTCAAACAAATAATAGAAAGCGGGAATTACGAAGAGAGTAAGCGCAGTTGAGACAATCAACCCGCCGACCGAAACAACGCCGAGCGGCTGACGCATTTCAACGCCCGAAGAGCCTACGCCAATTGCCAGCGGCGTCATACCGAGAATGATGGCGAGAGTTGACATGATAATAGGTTTTAATTTTGTCGGACACGCCTCAATTAAAGCTTCTTTCACGTCGATTCCTTTTTCGCGGACAAGCTGGTTTGTGTAATCGAGCATCAAAATTGCGTTGTTCACCACAATTCCGATCAGCATAATTATCGCCATCAGCGACGTAATTGCGAATGAGATGCCCGTATAGTAAAGAGAAGCAAGAACTCCGATAATTGCCAGAGGAACCGTAAGTAAAATAAATATCGGTTGCACAAAGCTTTCGAGAATAGCCGAGAGAAGCAGATAAGTAAGCAGCATCGCCAAAACAAAAGCGAAAGACATATCGGCGACCATCTCTTTCATCATTTCCGCAGTGCCCGCCCACTTGATTTTGTAGCCGGACGGGAAATCAACGTCTTTCAATCGCTTTTCAATTTCATCGGTAATATTGCCGAGCGGCACGCCGGGAGCCGGAGAACCGGTAAATTGAATTGACACATATTTATCGCGGTGGAGTATTTTTGAATAACTCTTCGTAAACTTCACGTCCGCCAATTGGGAAATTCGATACATCGTTCCGTTTCTGGAAGGGATGGAAATTCTTCCGATTTTCTGCGGAGAATCCACCGAAGCGTCGTCCATTGTTACCGTGATATCGTACTCTTCGCCTTTCTCCAAATATTTCGAAGCGGTAATTCCCTCGAGAGCCGCGCGAACCGTAACGGCAATCTGCTGAGTTGTAATTCCGGTTTCGGCTAACTTTGTTCTCTTCGGCGTAATCGTAATTTCGGGCTTTCCTTCCCTTGAACTTTGGTCCAGGTTAATCAGACCGGGAATATCTTTGATTTTTTCGTAGATCTCATTTTTCAATCTGTTCAATTCTTCGAGGTCTTGCCCCATCAAGAAAAACTGCATTGGAGCGCCGCCGTTATTTGTAAACGATTTAAAATCTACGGTAATTAATCTTGCGTTGGGAATTGAAGAGAAATCTTTTACAAACGAAGAAATGTAGTAATTCAATTTTCTATCGCGTTTATCTGCAAGAACAAGATTAACGTCCATTCTCGCCATGTTTGCGCCGGAGTTTACGTCCGTAATTTTACCGAGTTCCGTTACGATACTGGTTATGCCGGGATAATCTTTTATTTTATCTTCCATGGATTTAAGCACATTTCCGGTTTCGCGGAGATTGTATTCCTGCGGAAGTTCAACGGTAATTTGAATTTTTCCGTTATCGGATTGAGGCATCATATCAAATCCGATTTTGGGTCCGTAGTAAATAACCGAAATAATAAACAATACAAATGAAACGACAATAATTGTTAAACTGACGAACTTATTTTTCAGAGATTTAGAGAGAATCCGCCGGTAAAATTCGTCCCACATTTTATAAAAGTTATCAACCTTCTGCGTGAACTTTCCCGGTTTATCGTCTTTTCTAATCATCAGCGAAGCGAGCATCGGCGTAAGAGTAAATGAAAAGAGAAGCGAAAAGAGGGTGGAAAACGCGGCGGCGAGAGCCAGCTCTTTCATAAACATTCCAACCAGCGACGACATATTTGCTATCGGCAAAAACACAACGACGTTTGTCAGGGTGGCGGCAATTACGGCTACGGCAACTTCCGACGTTCCTTTAACAGCCGCTTCCTTTGGCGAACCGCCCAAACTTTTATGCCGAAAAATATTTTCGAGCACAACTACCGAGTTTGAAACGAGCACCCCGACCGAGACCGAAATTCCCATCAACGACATAACGTTCAAACTCATATCGAACCACTGGAACAGAAGGAAAGTTGAAATAATTGAAGCCGGCATCGAAAGGACGACAATAATAGTTGAACGAATATTGAATAAAAATAAAAATAGAATCAACGATGTGAGGATGATACCGAGAGTAATATTTGTTATCGTATCGTCAACGGAAGCTTTAGTAAATACAGAGTTGTCGCTGACGATTTTCAGCGTTAGTCCTTCGGGCAATGATTTTTGGATATCCGGCAGCGCGGCGTGCACGGCGTTTGAAACGTCCACTTCGTTTCCGTCGGAACTTTTGATGATAGACATGCGAACCGCGTTTGAATCCGAAATTCCCGTTTCGCCGTCGAAGAAAATTGCTCGTCTGCGAATCTCTTTCCCGCTGTCTTCAACGTTTGCGATTTGTCCCAATCTTTTATTCCCGAACGAAGTCGGTATTTCAAGTTTCCTTATTTCATCGACGCTTTGAAATTTACCTTTTACGCGAACCGAATATTCCTGATCGGATATTTTAAATGTTCCGCTCGGAAGGTCGATATTTTGAGAGCCCAATATTCCCAATAGCTGCGGCAGCGAAATAAAATCTTCGTAAACTATTTTGCTTTTAAGCGCTACTCGTATTTCACGTTCCTGTCCGCCGGTGATTTTTACGTCGGCAACTCCGTTAATCTGCGAGAAACGGTCTTTCAGTCTGTTGGACGCCAAATGATACAGCTCTCTCGGATCGACGTTTCCGCTTAACACAATGTCCATAATCGGGAAAGCATTAATATCAATCTTCTGAATGATCGGTTTTTTAGCGTCGGACGGAAGTTCGTTCAGAATTTGATCTACTTTATCTTTGACTTCCTGGTTGGCTACGTCAACGTTTTTCGAAAGCTCAAATTCCAAAAGCGTAATCGCCGCGCCGTCGAGGTTGTACGATTCTATCCTTTTAATTTGGCTGATTGTTGAAACGGCGTCTTCCACTTTCTTTGTAATTAAGGTTTCCGTTTCTTTCGGACCGGCTCCTGGATAGATAGTCGTAACCGTAACGTACGGTATCTCAACTTCGGGCATGTGATTCAAATTCAATTTATTGAAAGCGAGTCCGCCGAAAATAATGAAGACCATCAAAACAACGGCAGTAAGCACCGGACGGTCAACCGAAAGTTTTGCTAAAAACATATTGCCTCCTTTACTTAACTACTTTAATTTTTACGCCTTCGCTTAATCGGGCGGAACCTTTAACAATCAGCGGGTCGCCTTCTTTCAGCCCGTCGCTTATTTCAAAATTAAGTCCGTTCTCATTCGAAACCGTCACATATTGTTTCTTTGCCGCATCCCCGTTTTCGAGGAATACAAATTTTTTCCCGTTTTCTTCTTTAACGAGATTGCGCGCGACGACAATTGCGTTATCATTTTCATAAATGATTATTTTTACATCCGCCGTGGTTCCGGCAAGAATTTCATGTTTCCCGTTGTTAAAAATCAGATCCGCGTAAAACGCTTGCTTCATAGGATTGACGCTAAAAGAAAGTTCGTAAACCTTACCCGCAAACGATTTATGGTCAACCGTTGCAAACGCGCGCATTCCTTTTTTTATCTGCATACGTTCGGAATCCGAAAGCCAAATTCTTATCTTCATTCTGTCCAATTTTGCAATTGTGAATAAAGGTTTTTTTGATTTTACGTTGTCCCCTTCGTGAACCATCAATTCGGTGATAGTTCCGTCGTAAGGAGCGTCAAGCTCAATCATATCTTTCATTGTTTCGAAATTTCTTTTATCGACGAGATATTTGGTTTTCACGCCGTCAAATTGCGCTTGGGCAATTTCGCCTTGCTCGTAAAGAGCTTTCATCCGTTCGTAAGTTTTCTTTGAATTTTCATAAGCCGATTGCGCCTGCTGAAATTGCGACGCCGGCGAATCTTTTGGGAATTCAAGTATCACGTCGTCTTTCTTTACTTTATCGCCCGGACGATAATTAATTTTTTCAATCCGCCCTCCAATCATCGCGCCCACAATCGTTTCGCGCTCTCCTTTAAATTTTCCGAAGAAAGTCAGATATTTTTCAAATCGCTCGGGTTTAATTTTTTTAACGACTACGGGAATTCCCTCTTCTTTTTGAATCTGCTCCAAACTCTTTGATTCTTTTTTTTCGTTTCCCGAACAGCCGGAAAAGCCGATTCCCACAAGCAAAAACGTCATAGTCAATAATAAAAGATTTTTCAACTCCTGTTTCATAACTTATCCTTTACTGTTTATTATTAAATTTTATTCTTTGTCATTCAATTCTTCCGAAACATAATCATAGTATTTTTTATCTATTCTGCCGATTAAATTATACAGCGCCGCTTTAGCGACAAGATAATCATGCACGGCGTTTGTGTAATTTACCTTTGCGTTCGTAAGGGAAACGTCGGCGTCTTTAACTTCGAGCTGACTTCCTTCACCTTCTTTATATCTGTTTTCGGCTATTTGATAAGCGCGTTCGGCCAAAGCGACGTTGCTCTTCATCGCTTCTATCTGTTGTCTAACTCTCAGCAAATCGTTGTATTTCGATTTCACTTGCATTTCGGTAGCGTCGGATAAGCTTTTAATCTGCTCGGCGGTTTGTTCCGCCACAATCATATCCTGTTCCACTTTATGCTTCGTTCTTCCGCCTTGAAAAAGATTTATCGAAAAATTTAATCCCACCGTGGACGAAGTGTAGTTTTGGAAGTCCCAATTTTCGCTTGTTCCCGCAAAAGTATAATTGCCGAACGCCACAAGAGTAGGCCAATAACCGCCGCGATCGATTGCGGCAAACTCTTTGTCAAGCTGATTTTTAATTTTCAATGTTTTTAACGACAGGTTGGATTTCTTCGCTTCGTTTATTAATTCTTCAATAGTCGGAAGCTCTTCTTCTTTATATTCCATTTTTCCGATTACCGAAATATCTTCGTCTTGCTTGATATTCAGAAGAATTTTCAATCCGTTGGTCGCGTCGATGTTTGCGTTCTTGAGCTGCACCAAAATCGGGCGTATGTTTTCAACTTGAACTTCCGCCTGCATTTCGGCAAAGTTGGAAACCAGCCCTTGAGCCAGCATCGCTTTGATATTTTTCAAATGCTCATTTGCGTTTGTAAAACGGGCTTGCGCAATTTCGTATAAATCCCTTGTAAGCAAAACTCCGTAAAACGCGTTCTTTACGTCGAGCGCCGTTTTGGCGATGGTCCTTTTCAAATTTTCTTTGGCAAGATTGAGATAAATCTGCGACGCGCCAATACCTTGGAAAACCGCCGAGTTAAAAAGAATTTGACTTACTTGCGCCTGCGTTTGAAAATTATTCGCCTGCACAAAAGTCTGAAGCTTAAAATCCAACGGCATAAGCTTTCCCGGATCATAAGGGATAATATCTTCTTTAAATAACACCCCGTAAGTCGAGTTGTTCAACATCGCTTCGAAATCGGGGAAAGACATTTTCGGTTTTTGCAGAAAATGAGTAAACCCCGCCGAAACATCCACCGACGGGAGCGCATATCCGAACGCTTCGGATACTTTTCTATCGGCTTTACGTACGTCCATTTTTGCTATTTCGATTTGCCTGTTGTTTTCAAGCGCCGTTTTAATTGCGTCGTCTAAGGTAATTTCATTCTCCTGAGCGATGAGCGGAGCGCAGCCTAACGCAATAATTAACAAAATTATTTTGAGTTTCATAATTCAACACCGTGAAATTTATTTTTTATTTACTTTAATTCCGTTTATTATATAACCGATCAGACGTTTTATGGTTGAAGAAATCTCCTCGAAATCTACTTCGTGCACAAATTCCGCTTTTGAATCCGCGTAGTAGCTATTAAATATGGCGGGCACCAAATACTCGATATCGGCGGCGAGACGTTTTGCGTCGTGCTTTACAAAAAGCCCCGATTTAATTCCCTCTTTAAGAATCGATTCGAGAACTTTGCATTCTTTTTTCTGAAAATCGCCGAATTCGCTTTTAATCACTTTATGTATTTCGAGATACGCGCTCAGCTTAACGGTATATTTCATAGTGCGTTCGCGGATAAACTCGATAAGACCGGAAATGATTTTGATAAGTTTCTTATCCGCCGGCAAGTTAGTTTGCACCGTCGTTTCCAAAAACGCGGCGTGAGCCGCCATTTCATCCTCGACGAGTTCTCTGAACAACGCCTCTTTGCTTTCAAAATAGTAGTAAAGGGAGTTCTTTTTCATGCCGAGCATGCCGGCTATATCTTCGAGAGTGGTTTTATAATATCCGTAAGCGGTGAATGATTTTATTCCCGCGGTTTTTATTTCTTCTTTTCTTTTGTCGAATTTATTGTGCGTCATGGTTTTCATACTTTCGAACTTTTATTATTAAAGTTCGAAACTTAGAATAATCGAATAGAATTGTCAAGAAAAAACATCGTTGATTAATATCGTATAAATAATATTAAATGCAGGTTATAAAGAATGATTGAATGTCTGTTTGCTTGAATGAAAAGGAAAAATTCTTTCGTATGCGCGCAATCATTCAGCCTTTCTAAGTATTTATCCGTACTTATTAACCTGGCTCCTATCATTTAGGATATTATCAAGCAGCATATTTAATGCACTCGTGATTGAAATATTTAGATACTCTATCAGGGTTTCTTTGTAAAAGTCTCATATGAGATTGTACATTCTTAATAAGTTGTTTTTCATTTTTAGGCATTACCTTTTGAGACAAACCATATTTTAGGTCACAATTTAAATACTCATCAGGATTTCTTTCCGGAGAATAAGAAGGCAAGAAAAACAGAGCTATTTTAGATGTATTCTTTTCCACCCATTGTTTTACCGGATTGCTATGATGTACCTTAAGATTATCGAGAATAAGATATATCTTTTCCTTTTTCCCTTTAGTTAGCCTAATAAGAAATTTTATTAACATTGCCGAGTTCATTGTTCCTTTATATGTCATAAACCTTACTTTGCCTTGATTGGTTATAGTTGAAATCATATTTAACGAAAGGCGTTTTCCCATTTTTGTTCTTGTAGGAGTTTCCCCTTTTGGAGCATAAGACCTTCCATACTGACATTCGTTTTTAACTCCGGTTTCATCTGCCCAATGTATCTCTGCTTTTTCTTGCTTTGCTTGCTCTTTTATTGCAGGGTACTCTTCTTCTAACCATTTTTTAACTGCTCTAGGATTTTGCTCATAAGCTCTCTTTTTTGGCTTTTGTGGTGTAAATCCCCATCTCCGGAGATATGTCCCCATAGTTCGTATCGCAATGGTTATTCCAAATTCTCTTTTTATCAACTCTACTATTGCTCGTCTTGTCCATAAGGCAAAGGGTAACTTTAATTGGTCAGGCATTTTATCTATTATTAAATTTTGCACTTGTTTTTCTTGCTCTGATGTTAATAATCTACCAATACCTTGTTTGTGCCCTTGTGGCTTTTCTTTGAGACCTTTGTAGCCATATTGTTTGTAGTTTTTGAGCCAAGTATTAACAGAATTCTTATTAACACATAACAGTGATGCTACTTCTTTTTGAGTTTTCCCTTGTTCAATAAGGCGTATCGCTCTTTGTCGTATCGCTTCTTTTGTTTCTTTATTTGCTGTGCGTAAGTCTAATTTTTCCATACGTAAATATACTGATAACTAATCTAATCTCCTAATATTAGTGTGCCGAGTTAATATATTCGGGAATCCCAATATCGGAACGGTTTTAATGCGGTGCAATCAGGAAATTGGAATAGACCTTCCTCAAAAAATGCTGATCTGGCAAGATGA
>JAADIR010000022.1 GCA_013151245.1 Chlorobiota bacterium | reverse complement strand
TTAGTTCCGTAACTTCTTCCGCTCTTTTCTTACCTGATTTCAAATGACTCAACAATTCAAAATAGGATTGATTTTTCTTTTCTTTGTTCATTTCATTCCCATGAATTTTAACAAATTTTGTTTAATAGATCAGTTTTTATCCTTTAAAGATTATTTTCAAATAATTACACGGAGGCGTATCTAAAAAGTTGCGCGTTTTCATTATTTATTTTGCGGATTGATTATTAATTAACTATCTTTATAAGACTATTTTAGTCCTATTTAGTGAAAGAAATATCATATATGCTTAAAATTTCAAAATCGGTTGAATACGCTTTACTTGCTCTGCGGTATATTGCCACACGGAACGGTTTGGCTAACGCGAAAGAGATTTCCCGAAACGCCGATATTCCTTACGAACTGCTGGCTAAAATATTACAGAAGTTGAACAGAGAAAATATTATTGAATCCCGTCAAGGCAAACGCGGCGGATATGCTCTTTCGGTTAAGCCGGAAAAATTGAGCCTTTTAACGGTGATGAACGCCTTGGGACAAAACGTTCAACTGACCGATTGCCTTTTTGAAACCGCTACTGCGGACGATTGTAAAAGGATTCGCGATTGCGCGCTGATCGATCCGATGACGAAAATTCAAAATCGTATCGCCGCGCTTTTCAAAGAATTTACGCTAAACGAAATCATAAATTGAACAAGGAGCTGAAGAATGAATTACGTTGAAGAATTAAAATCGAATCAAGAATCTTTCCTAAAATATATGGCTGAAAAATATCCGGTCTTTTACGATTCGAACATGTTTTTAAGAGACGTTCAATACGCGGCGATAGCGTATTTCAAACTTAAAGGAAAGAATTTGAATTTGAATGTTGCCGAAGAAATTGCGAGAGAGTTCATGCAATATTTGGAAAGCAAAGACGAAGTGAAATATTTAGAAAATAACACATGGCGCTTTTTGGTTCGGCTTGAAGAACCGGAAACCGCCGAAGAAGAAAAAGAAGAAGTTTCTCAAACCGAAACTCAACAATAAAAAACACGAAAGGATACTCTCATGAGTAAACATACGTTACCCGAACTGCCCTATGATTTTAACGCGCTCGAACCCTATATCGACGCTCGCACTATGGAAATTCATCACGGCAAACACCACGGCGGTTATGTAAATAATCTTAACGCCGCAATAGAAGGAACCGAAATGGAGAATTTATCTCTGTCCGACCTTCTGAAAAATATATCAAAATATCCCGTTGCCGTAAGAAACAACGGCGGCGGTCATTTCAATCATTCGTTGTTCTGGACCATTATGGGCAAGGGCAAAGGCGGCGAACCTTCGGGCAATCTGCTCGACGATATCAATTCCTCTTTCGGTTCGTTTGAAGAGTTTAAGAATCTCTTTTCAAAAGCTGCGGCTACGAGATTCGGCTCCGGCTGGGCTTGGCTGCTTGTAAACGACGGTAAACTCGCCGTTTCTTCAACGCCTAATCAAGATAACCCTTTAATGGACGTTACGGAAGTTAAAGGAACGCCAATTCTCGGACTCGACGTTTGGGAACACGCTTACTATCTGAAATATCAAAACCGCAGACCCGAATACATTGAAAACTTTTTCAACGTAATAGATTGGGACGCGGTAGCGAAAAGATACGAAGAAGCAAAATAGATTACGGTTCGCTTCATTCCGCAAAGCGGGATTCGCGATGACGCCTATCCTAAATTATCAAATAAAAAAGCCCGCTTCTTGCGGGCTTTTCTTTTATTAAAAATATCTAATATTTTTATTATTTCATTTGCGCTATCTTCAGTCTATTAATCGCTCTGTGCAGCGCGGCTTCCGCGCGCGCTACGTCTATTGATTCGTCTTTTTTAGCGAGACGTTCCTTGGCTCGTTCAGCCGCGGCTTCCGCGCGCTTTACGTCAATCTCATCGTAGCGTTCCAGACTTTCGGCAAGCAGAAGAACTTTGTTGCCGAGAACTTCAACCGTTCCTCCGCCGGTGGCGTAAACGGTTTCTTCGCTTCCCTCTTCTTCCTTTATTTTGACTTTCCCGATTTCAAACGAGCTTAGCAAAGGCGCGTGATTATAAAGGACTTGAAAGTTTCCGTTTGTGCCGGGCACGGTTACGGAAACGATATTTCCCTTGTAAACCTGCTTAGAAGGAGCGATTACTTCAATCTCAAATTGCTTCATAATTAAGCCATCATCTTCTTAGCGTTTTCGAGAACGTCTTCAATCGTTCCGGCATACATAAACGCCTGTTCCGGAATATCGTCGTGCTTGCCGTCGATAATTTCTTTGAAACTTCTGATTGTGTCTTCAAGTTTAACGTATCTTCCTTCCATTCCGGTAAACTGTTCGGCGACAAAGAAGGGTTGAGAAAGGAATCTCTGAATACGTCTTGCGCGCCGAACGACTATTTTATCTTCTTCAGAAAGTTCGTCCATACCGAGAATGTTAATGATATCTTGAAGGTCTTTATATTGCTGAAGAATTTCTTTTACTGTCTTTGCCACGAAATAATGCTCGTCGCCGACAATTCCCGGTTCCAAAATTCTTGAAGTGGAATCCAACGGATCAACGGCGGGATAAATTCCCAATTCCGAAATCTGACGGCTTAACACCGTCGTTGCGTCAAGGTGAGAGAACGTAGTAGCCGGAGCCGGATCTGTCAAGTCGTCGGCGGGAACGTAAATAGCCTGCACCGAAGTGATGGAACCTTTATCGGTAGAAGTGATACGCTCTTGAAGCTCGCCCATTTCGGAAGCCAAGTTAGGCTGATAACCCACAGCCGAAGGCATACGTCCGAGAAGCGCGGATACTTCGGAACCCGCTTGAGTAAAACGGAAAATGTTGTCGATAAAGAGAAGCACGTCGCGGTGTTCTTCGTCGCGGAAATATTCCGCCATAGTCAAACCGGTAAGCCCTATTCTCAATCTCGCTCCGGGCGGCTCGTTCATCTGCCCGAACACAAGCGCGGTTTTTTCCAAAACGCCCGATTCTTTCATCTCGAGCCAAAGGTCGTTTCCTTCGCGGGTTCTTTCGCCCACGCCGGCAAACACGGAATAACCGCCGTGCTGTTTGGCGATGTTGTGGATAAGCTCCATAATGATAACTGTTTTTCCAACGCCCGCGCCGCCGAACAATCCGGTCTTTCCGCCTTTCGAATACGGTTCAAGTAAGTCGATAACCTTAATTCCCGTTTCAAACATTTCCTGCGACGTCGAAAGGTGTTCATATTTCGGAGGATGACGGTGAATGTTATATTTCATTTTAGTTTTAATATCTTTTCCCAAACCGTCAATTCCGTCTCCCACAACATTTATAAGACGCCCTAAAGTTTCAGGTCCAACGGGCACCGAAATGGGAGTTCCCGAATCAATAGCTTTCATACCGCGAACCAAACCGTCCGTAGTATCCATTGCAACCGCGCGAACGCGATTTTCGCCTAAGTGCTGCTGAACTTCAACAATTAAGATATCTTCGTTCCCCTCAAGATTTGTACGGGGGATATGAATTGCATTGTAAATTTCCGGAAGATTTCCGTCTTCAAAATCGATGTCCACAACGGGACCGATTACCTGTACGATTTTTCCTTCGCTGTTTGCCAATGTAGCTCCTAAATCATTTAATATAGAATAGTAAAATTACAGAATATTCTTTTGTTTTTCAATAAAGAGACGAAAGAATATTTTACTTTTTACGTGATTTTAGTATATGTTAAAATCAGTTGCAAAAGAATTTTGGGTATATATTTTGTAAACAAAGGGAAAACATAAATTCTTGTTTTTTACTTTGGATTTAAAGCGACTTAATCAAAATTAAAACTTGTCTTCACCAACGAAAAGTCATTCCCGCGAAGGCGGGAATCTACGATATAATGGTCTAGATAATATGAGAAATGGATACCCGCTTTCGCGGGTATGACAGACAGTGCGTAGAGACATGTATAGGTTGTTTTTTCATAATGGCAAGCATTTTGTGCTGATTTTAAACTTACTTGCCCCCGCCTTTTGAAGAAACATTTTCTCGTCGTTTTACTACAAATCCGCGTGTTTATCGGCGTGATATGAACTGCGAACAAGCGGAGCCGATTCGACGGCGAGGAAACCGATTTTCTTTCCGTAAACTCCGTATTCGTCAAATTCTTCCGGAGTTACAAATCGATCAACCGGAAGATGTTCTTTCGTGGGTTGAAGATATTGCCCTATCGTCATTATATTGCAGCCGTGCGCGCGAAGGTCGTCCATTATTCCGAAAACTTCTTCTTTGCTTTCGCCGACGCCGACCATAATTCCGCTTTTGGTTTTCAATCCTTTCTCTTTGAACCAACGAATTAATTCCAAACTTCTTTCGTATCTAGCCTGAGGGCGAACCGCGTGATAAAGCCGTTCGACGGTTTCAAGATTATGATTCAAAATATCGGGCGGATTTTTCATGATGATTTCGAACGCTTTTTCGTCCCCTTTGAAATCGGGCGTTAAAATTTCTATTGTGCATTTAGGGGAAGTCTCGCGGATCAGTCTAACCGTCTCGGCAAATATGAAAGCTCCGCCGTCGTCCAAATCGTCCCTATCGACCGACGTAATAACGGCGTGACGCAATTCCAATTCCGCGACAGATTCCGCCACGCGGCGCGGTTCGTCGGAATCCACATGATTTGGCGTTCCGGTTTTAATGTTGCAGAAACCGCACGTCCGCGTGCAAGTGTCGCCGAGAATCATAAACGTCGCGGTTCTCGCGTTCCAGCATTCCGCTAAATTAGGGCAGCGCGCTTCTTCGCAGACTGTGTGCAGATGTTCCGTCCGCATAAGCGAAAGAACGTCTCTGTAATTATCTCCGCTCGGCAGTTTTACTTTCAGCCAATCGGGACGCTTGCCCGGTTTCGCCGATTCTTTCTCTTTTACTTTTTTATATTCTCTTTGATGAACGTTTAGCATTTCGTAATCCTTTCTCCGGATTTCAAATTATCGATAATCTTTATATTTCCAACAACTTTATAGAATAAATGAATGGTTGAATGGATGAATGAATATGAGATTAAGTTTCTCACATTCAACCATTCAGTCATTCAGCCATTCCGTTTTTTATATTCCGCTTACGTCAAAATTCTGAAGCGTTTCTTTCACCGATTTCAAAAACTTGCCGCCGAGCAAACCGTCAACCAATCTGTGATCGTGGCTTAACGACAAAAACATCATCGGCTTGATTGCAATAACGTCTGTTCCGTCTAACTCAACAACGACGGGTTTTTTGACTACCGCTCCGACGCCGAGTATTCCCACTTCAGGTTGATTGATTATCGGATTACCGAACAACGCGCCGAAAACTCCGTAGTTTGTAAGCGTAAACGTTCCGTCAACCACGTCGTCGGGCGAAAGCCCTTTCGTTCTCGCTTTTGTCGCTATCTCATTAATCGAACGCGCCAAACCGCGCAAGCTCAAATCGTCCGCGTTTTTAATATTCGGAACAATCAATCCGTTCGGCTCGACGGCTACGGCAATTCCGAGATTGACGTATTTTTTCATCACAATGTTCTCGCCGTCAACCGAAGCGTTCATCAGCGGAAAGTCTTTCAACGCTTTAATTACAGCCATCGAAATAAACGGCATGTAAGTAAGTTTGATATTTTCTTCCCGCAAAAACCGGTCTCTATTCTTTTCAATGTAATTGTGAATAACCGTCATATCGACTTCCATCATTTCCGAAACGTGAACGGAAGTATCGCGGCTTGCAATCATGTGATGCATAATTTTTTTGCGGATGTTATCCATCGGTATGATTTCAACGCCTTCCCCTTTTTCATATTTCGGAGCGACCGGAGCGGCTTTTTGAACCGCAGGTTTCGGCGCGGCGCCTTTTCCCGCCTTTCTTTCTTCAATGTATTTCAATATATCGTTTTTACGAACGCGGTCGTTTACGCCGGTTCCTTTGATGCGCGCCAATTCGTCTATCGATACGTTTTCCTTTTTGGCGATGTTCAAAACAAGCGGAGAATAAAATCTGTTCGATACAAATCGTTCGCGTTTTTCCGATTCGTCTTTTTCAACCAATTCCGGCTCTACCGTTTTGTGAAACGCTTTCGCGTATTCTTCCGATTCCCCTTTTTGTTCAACAGACGCGGGAAGTTTTCCGGTCGTTGAAATTTTCGCTACAACTTTTCCAACTTCCGCGGTCTCGTTTTCGCCGAAGATAATTTCCGCTAAAACTCCGTCAACCGGCGACGGAACTTCCGTATCGACTTTATCTGTGCTTATTTCAAAAATGATTTCGTCTTTCTTGACTTTATCGCCGACTTGCTTATACCATTTGATAATCGTTCCTTCCATCACGCTCTCGCCCATTTTGGGCATCGGGATATCGACAAGCTCTTCGCCGCTCTGCGCCTGTGTTTCAGGATCTTCGGCTTTCTCGACTTCAGGTTCCGGCGCTTTTTCCGACGCCGCTTCGCCGTCCGTTTCCAAAACCGCAATCACCGAACCGATTTCTGCGGTTTCGTTTTCGTGAAGAAATATTTCCACAAGTTTTCCGTCTGCGGGCGACGGGACTTCCGTATCGACTTTGTCGGTGCTTATTTCAAAAATGATTTCATCTTTCTTTACCGTGTCGCCGATCTTTTTATACCATTTGATCAGCGTTCCTTCCATTACGCTTTCGCCCATCTTGGGCATTAAAATTTCTTCTCTCATCAATCGGCTCCTTCTA
>JAADIR010000040.1 GCA_013151245.1 Chlorobiota bacterium | reverse complement strand
AAATATTATCGGAAGACGACCTTGTAAGCGTTTATTCGATAGGGCAGAATAAAACCAATGCGAACGAATTGATAATTGGGACCTATGGAAAAGGAGCATTCAAAAGTTCCGATAAAGGCGCAAACTGGAATGAATTATCCGTTCCGTTAAATCCCGACGCTACTGTTTATTCGGTCGAGTATTCATCGAACGGAAACGTATATCTTGCGTCCGACGACGGATTTTTTTTCTCATCCGACGGCGGTTCAACTTGGAATGAAAGAAACAACGGGCTGCCGCACAATAAAATTTGGAATATGGAACTCTTTGAAAACGGCGCTTCCCAGATAATATTTATTACGTTGATAACCGTCGGCGTTGAGGGGGACGAATCCAGTTTTAAAGGCGGCATTTACAAAAGCGAGGACGACGGAAACAGCTGGAGCAATATAAGCGGCGATTTACCCGTTATGCAGAGCGACGGTATGTTTTATTATTATTGGAAATTTACGGTCAACACTGAAAATCCCAATTCAATTTATATCGGCACAAGCGTCGGGTCTCCCGACGAATCAGCATCGGCGTATGAAGAATGGGGAGTTTACAAAACAGAAAACGGAGGAATTAGCTGGCGGAAAACCGATTACAACGTTTCGGAAGGTTGGATGGATCAATCTTTCTTCGACGAGAGACACGCGCTTGTTCTTTCAATTGCGCCAAGCGATACTAATACGATTTATTGGGGGCGCGATTGGATGTATAAATCGACCGACGCGGGAAACTCGTGGAAACAAATTTATACCGTAAAAAAGGGCGACGCGTGGACGGGAAACGGTTTCGAGCTGATGATGACCGAAGATATCGCTTTTTCTCCTTCCGATCCGGATAAAATTTTTGTCGGCTACGACGATATGGGACCGTTCCGCTCTACCGACGGAGGCGTAAGTTTTAAACCGCTGGATTCAAAAATGGACCCTTACGACGGATATGACGCGGCAAAAGATATTTTCGTCGATCCGGAAAACGGCGACGTTTACTTAAGCAGATACGACGGAGTCGGCTCGGCTTTGGAAAGCGGGTTTTCCCTCGGACGAATTTATAAAAGCGTTGACGACGGAGATTCTTTCACCGAAATATCCGGCGGATTTCCCGACGGACGACCCGATTTAGCGATCGATTTTTCAGCTGGAACGCCGGGCAATAGAACGCTTTATGCGGCGTCTTACGGAAACGGCGTTTTTAAATCGACTAATAGCGGCGAACGGTGGTTTTCGATAAACGAAGGATTAAGCGACGACGCGGCGGGCGCATGGACTATTAAAATTAATCCGAATAACAACGAGGAACTTTTTCTCGGAATAAATAATTTCGGCGAAGGGGGAGGACTGTATAAAACTACCGACGGCGGGAATTCTTGGTTTAGCTTAACTTCGTTTCCGGCTTACGACGTTCTTTCGATTGAAATTGATAATAGAAACATAATTTATTGCGGGGCGACGGAAAACTACGACTGGAGCGTTTCCGGAGGATTGTATAAGTCTTCCGACGGCGGCAATAGTTGGAACGAAATATTCGACTATCCGAGGATTGCCGACATTGCGATCAGTCCGGTTAATCCGGATTTGTTGTTTATTGTATCTCAACCTTGGTATGATATTTGGCTTCCGGACGTTATGCCGGGAATTTTCAAATCAACAGACGCGGGTGAAAATTGGACAAATATCACAACCGATTTAGCTCATACTTACGCTTTGTTTGCAAAGATTGATCCGCACAATCCTTCGCGATTATTTGTGGGAACCGGCGGCGGCGGGCTTTGGGTTAACGATAACGTAACTTCGGTTGAAAACGAAATTAACGATGCGCCGGAGGAGTTCATTCTTTATCAAAATTTTCCAAATCCGTTTCGCAAAGGCTCAGGCGGAAACGCCGCGACGACGATTGATTATTCCATTCCTATGCTTGAGACGCAAAATCCCGATAAATCGGGACAGGTTTTTGCGCCTCAACGGGTAATTTTAAAACTTTACGACGTCCTCGGACGGGAAATTGCGACCCTTGTTAATAAAGAACAAACGCCGGGAAATTATTCGATTCGGTTTAACGGGCAAAATCTTTCCCCGGGCGTTTATTTGTATTCGATTACCGTAAGCGGAGTTACAAAGAAATTCAGACAAACGAAAAAAATGTTGTTGCTGAGATAACCTCGAAAGAAATTTTCACAAATTTATTTTCTCTTGCGGGGCGCGGAGAAACAAGCGCTTTCTTATTTCTCTCTTTTCCGCAAAGTTTCGTTTATTTCCTCCAAGCTGATATTCTTTTCGGCGAGAAGAACGAGCAAATGATAAAGCAAATCGGCGGTCTCTTCTTTTAATTTCTCCGCGTTTCCGTCTATCGCTTCAATTACTACTTCCGTCGCTTCCTCGCCGACCTTTTGCGCTATTTTGTTAATTCCTTTTTTGAAAAGCGAAGCAGTGTAAGATTTTTCGGCGGAAGCGTTTTTCCGTTCGGAAATAATTTCTTCAAGCCTGTAAAGGAAATTATTGTCGCTTTTAATAATTTCGTTAAAACATGTGTCGCTTCCGGTATGGCACGTCGGACCAACGGGATCGGCTTTTATCAACAAGGCGTCTTTGTCGCAATCGATTAGGATGTTTTTCACAATTAAAAAATTACCGGAAGTTTCTCCCTTTGTCCAAAGTCTTTTTTTTGAACGGCTGAAGAAAGTCGCTTTGCCCGATTCAACGGTTTTTTTAAGCGCATCTTCGTTTAAATAGCCGAGCATTAAAACGGCGTTGGTTCTGTAGTTTTGAATTATCGCCGGAACGAGACCGCCGTTCTTTTTGAAATCTATCGCGCTGAAGTCGTTAACGTTTAATAAATTCATATTCTCACCGGAACTCCTTTGTTTTTTAAAAACTTTTTTAATTCGGGAATTTTTATCTCTCCGAAATGAAAAACGCTTGCCGCCAAAGCGGCGTCGGCTTTTCCTTTCGTAAGAACGTCAAAAAAATGTTCTTCTTTTCCCGCGCCTCCGGAAGCGACCACCGGAACGGGCAAAATTTCCGAAAGGGTTCTTGTCGTTACGACGGCAAAGCCGTTTTTTGTTCCGTCTGCATCCATGGAAGTCAGCAGTATCTCGCCCGCTCCTCTTTCAACCGCTTCTTTTGCCCAAAGGAGAAGAAATTTTTCGGATTCGTTTCTTCCTCCGTTTGTAAATACTTTTTCAACTCCGTTTATTCTTTTTGCGTCGATGGAAAGAACGACGCACTGACTACCAAAGCGGACGGCGAGTTCGTCAATTAAACCGGGATTTTTCACGGCTGAAGAATTAATCGTAATTTTATCGGCGCCGGAATTTAGCAGGTCTTCGACGGCGGACGCGGAATCAATGCCTCCGCCGACGGTAAACGGGATGTTGATATCTCTAGCGATTCTTTTGACTAATTCGGTTAGAGTTTTCCGGCGTTCGAGCGTGGCGGCGATGTCGAGAAAGACAAGTTCGTCGGCTCCAAGTTCGGCGTATCGCGCCCCAAGTTCCACCGGATCGCCGGCGTCGCGCAGATTAATAAAGTTGATTCCTTTAACGGTTTTACCGTCTTTAATATCGAGGCATGGAATGATGCGTTTGGTCAGCATAAATATTTCTCCAATTCTTTTAATTCAATTTTACCTTCGTAAATCGCTTTCCCTATGATAACGCCGTCTATATTCAATTCGTTTAGTCTATCAACGTCTTCGATTTTTGAAACGCCTCCGCTTGCGATCAATTCAATTTCGGGAATTTCGTTTTTAATTTCTTCGTATAAGTTAAAAGCGGGACCGCTCAAAGAGCCGTCGCGGGAAATATCGGTGACAATAACGCTTTTAGCGCCGCGGATATGATAATCTTTTATAAAATTTATCGCGGAGCGGTTTGTCGTAAGTCGCCAAGCGTTGACGGCAATCATTCCGTTCTTTGCGTCTGCGCCGAGAATGATTTTTTCTCCGAACCTGTTCAACCAAGAAGTTACGGTTTCTTTTTCCGCTACGGCTAGACTGCCTACGGTTATTTTCGACGCGCCGCATTGGAAGGCGATCCTAAGATTTTCTTCGTCGCCGACTCCGCCGCCGAAGTCTATTTTCAAGTTGGTTCCGGCTGAAATCGTTTCCAATGTTTTGCGGTTGACAATCCTTTTTGCCTTCGCGCCGTCAAGATCGACGAGGTGCAGATAAACGACGCCGTTTCCCTCAAATTTCTTTGCGACTTCGAGCGGGTTTTCGTCGTAGATCTTCTTTGTCGTGAAATCTCCCATCGTCAATCGAACGCACTTGCCTTCAATAATATCTATCGCGGGAATAATTTTTATCATCGTAATTCCTAAATAAGTTCAATAAAATTTTTTAAGATTTGTTCGCCGGTTTTTCCGCTCTTTTCAGGGTGAAATTGCAAAGCGTAAAAATTATCCTTTCGCAAGGCGGAACTGAACGGAAGAATATAGTCCGTTTCCGCTATCGTAAATTCGCTTAATCCGGCGTAATAACTGTGCACGAAATAGACGAACGGTTTATCGGTAAGACCGGTAAAAAGTTTGCCGCCGTTGTGCTTTATTTCGTTCCAACCCATGTGGGGAATTTTGTTTCCGGGCGGAAAGAGTTTAGCCTTTTGATCGAAAATTCCCAAGCATTCCGCGTTCCCTTCTTCGGAATATTGGCAAAGCAGCTGCAGTCCCAAACAGATTCCGAGAAAGGGCTTTTCAAGTTTCGGGATTAAAATATCCAGTCCGGTTTCGCGAAGAAAACTCATTGCGCCGCTTGCTTCTCCCACTCCGGGAAAGATAATTTTATCGGCTTGTTTGATTGCTTTGGCGTCTCTCGAAATAATCGAATCGTATCCCAATCTTCGTAGAGCGGAGGCGACTGAAAAAACATTGCCCGCGTTGTATTTTATAATTACTATTTTCATTTTGCGCTGACTTTCCTTCCGTTGAAAGTTAAAAAATTCCCTTTGTGCTCGGAACTTCGGGATTAGAGTCGCTTTGTTTAACGGCTTGTTTTATCGAGCGTCCGAGAGCCTTGAAAATCGCTTCTATTTTGTGATGTTCGTTTTTGCCTTTTACTTTTACGTAAAGATTGCATTTAGCCGCGTCGGAAAATGATTTGAAAAAATGACTTATCATTTCCGTCGGTAAATCGCCCACGTATTCGCGTTTGAATTTGACTTTCCACCGAAGCCAACTTCTTCCCGAAAAATCAATTGCTACCGTTGCGGCTGCGTCGTCCATCGGAAGAAGAAATCCGTATCTTTCAATTCGTTTTTTCTCCCCGAGCGCTTTCGCAAACGCTTCTCCCAAAGCTATCGCGGTGTCCTCAATGGTATGATGTTCATCGACTTCCAAATCCCCGTTTACGGAAATATTTAAGTCGCAAAACGAATGTTTGGCTAGTTGAGCCAGCATGTGATCGAAAAACCGCAAGCCGGTGGATATAAAATAATCTCCTCTGCCGTCAAGGTTAAGTTCAATTTTAACGTCGGTTTCTTTTGTTTTCCTTTCCACTGTTGCGGCGCGCGGTTTGGATTTCAGATAGTAAAAAATATCGTCCCAATCGGTTGTCGTTAATTCGGCGTCGGCGATCTTATTTTCGGATATTAAAATAGATTTAGCGCCCAAGTTTTTCGCAAGTTCGAAATCGGTAATTCTGTCGCCTATAACATAGCTGTTCGCCAAATCGTAATCTCCGTTCATATACTTAGTTAGAAGCGCGGTTCCGGGTTTTCGCGTGGGGGAATTTTCCTCGGGTTTCGTCTTGTCGATTATGATTTCGGAAAATTCCACTCCTTCGTTCCTCAAAATCGTCAACATTTTATTATGCGCGGGAAAAAACGTTTCTTCCGGAAAAGAATCTGTCCCGAGTCCGTCTTGATTGGTTGCCAATACTAACTCATAGTCGAGTTCGGCGGCAATTTTTCTAAGAGCCGAAATGGCTTTCGGGAAAAATTCCAATTTTTCAAGAGAGTCAATTTGTTCGTCTTCCGGTTCTGTGAGAATAGTTCCGTCGCGGTCAATAAACAATACTTTTTTCATTTTAAGCTCCATAATTAGAAAGCAATTCAAGAAGTTTATCGTTTTCGGATTCCGCGCCTACGGTAAATCTCAAGCATTCTTCGCAATGCGGCAAGCCGGATCTGTTTCTAACGATAACGCCGTTCTTTAATAAATAATCGTAAATCTTCGAAGCTCCGGCGACCTTTACGAGAAGAAAATTAGCGTCGGAGGGAAAAACATTTTTTACGAAGTCAAAATTTTGTAAGCCTTTTTTTAGTCTTGTCCTTTCGGCAATGATTTTCCGGACGGTTCCTTTCACTTCCTCCGTTTTCGAGAGCGCTTGCAAAACGGCTTTTTGGCTCAATCCGTTAACGTTGTAAGGATATTTAATTTTGTTTAAAATCGAAATTATCCGTTTATCCGCAAAGGCGGAACCGACGCGCAAATTTGCCAGCCCCCACGCTTTTGAGAAAGTCTGCAGAACAATCAGATTGTTTCGCTTGTTTATCTCTTCGATGAAACTTTTAGTTTCGGCGAAATCGACATACGCTTCGTCAAGAACGACCAGTCCGTTAAAATTATCGAGAATTTTTAGAATCGATTTGCGGGACAATAAATTTCCGGTCGGGTTGTTGGGCGAACAGATAAAAATCGCTTTCGTGTTATCAGTCGCAGCCGAGAGAACTTCCTCGGCGTCG
>JAADIR010000082.1 GCA_013151245.1 Chlorobiota bacterium | reverse complement strand
GGGACAAGTTGTTTTTTATTGCCTGCCGCGCGTATTGCTTTTTTATTACACAGCGGTAAAGAAATTTTGAAGATTAATTTAAGAATGAATGGATGAATGAAAAATTTCAATCGGTTGAACTGAAATAACTATTGTTATGCTCAAATTCCAATTTTCCATCCGTCTCCGCTACGCTTCCGGCTTCACTTTGTTGCGCCGAGACAAGCCGCCGAGATAAATTATCCATTTTCCATTATCAATTATCAATTGCGGTTTACCGCGCTATGGAATATTTAGCCTTTGCTTACTAAACCGACAGATTGCCGCGAAGCCGCTTTTCGCAACTTCGCACAATGACCGTTAAATGTTAATTTACGGTATTACTGAATTTTCAAATTGTAATTTTTAGGTTGCCCAACTTCTATTCATTATATTTCTACTTTTTAGTCGAATCGTTCGACCGAAAAGTCGAGTATGAATTTCAATTCTTTGCTTTCTATCCATTTTCAATGTTTTTTATTTGGCACAATAATAGAACACAATGGGATAAAACAATTAATTCGAAAATCATACAGGAGAAAAAATGAAAAGTCCGATAATTAGCCTTTCCATTATTTCAATTTTATTGTTCCTTGCGTTCGGCTTTACGGCTTGCAGTTCATCAAGCGAACCGACGCTAAATTCATCCGACGCGCTTTCAAAATACGATCCCGAAGTTCAAACAGTTTGGGGAGATATTTCCGACGAAGAAGAAGCCGGTTTGATTTTTATGCGCGAAGAAGAAAAACTGGCGCGGGACGTTTATCTGACTTTCCATTCTCAATTCGGTTTGAGAGTTTTTGACAATATCTCAAAAGCCGAACAAGTTCACATGAACGCAATTAAAGTTCTTCTAGACAGATATGAAATAGAAGACCCCGTTGGCGAAAACGGAATAGGAGTTTTTGTTAACGAAGATTTACAAAACCTTTACGACGCGCTGATTGAACAAGGAAACGTTTCCGCGGAAGCGGCTTTGGAAGTCGGCGGAATAATTGAAGAAGTCGATATCCTCGATTTGAAAGAATATTTAACCGGCGTTGACGGAAATTGGGATATTGCAAGAGTTTATACAAATCTCGAACGCGGTTCCGAAAATCATTTGCGCGCTTACGTATGGAATCTGAAAAGATTAGGCGTTATTTACGAACCTCATTATTTGGATCAGCAGACGTATGACGATATTATCAACAGATAATTTGTTGTTATTCCCTCATAACACAAATCACCCTCTATAGCCCTAGCCCCCGTTTAGTCCGCGGGGGCTTTTTTATATCAGTATCTTTGAAAAATCTAACGCGAATGAATTGTAACAAAAAAAGAAAAAGTAATCATTTCTAACTAATTTCTTTATGTCTTAATAACCCATTTTAAAGTCAACCTTATTCAGGCATGGACAGTTCGTAAATCGCAAATCGTTAATCGATATTCATTATTCAAATAATTAAATATCTGCAGTTTGCATTTTAGTTTTGATTAACGAATCCGTCTATCGCCGAGACAAGCATTGGACACAGATTTTTGATTTTAGAATATTCCATCGAGAATTCCCGCACTTAATAAACACATAAAAATCTTTCGATTTCTAGTATTCTTCTGTTCAATTTTATGACCGGAATTTATTACAAAATTTACCCCTTTTTCTCCTTGTCTAAATAAATTGAAGTATCTAATTTATATTACTTAATTTTTTCTAATTACTAAATAATAAAAGGAAATATTTATGCGCACAATCGTATCTTTACCCGGAGACGGAATAGGAAAAGTGGTTTTGCCGGAAGCAATCAGACTAATGGAAGCCGCCGGTTTTGAAGCAAATTACGTTCACGGCGATATCGGCTGGGAGTATTGGCAAACCGAAGGAAACGCGCTTCCGCAAAGGACAATCGATCTGTTGGAAGAACACAAAATAGGTTTGTTTGGCGCAATTACTTCAAAACCGAAAGACGCCGCGGCGAAAGAACTTGCGCCGGAACTGCAAGATAAAGGCTACGTTTATTTCAGTCCTATCGTCGGGCTGCGTCAGCATTTTAATCTCGATCTCTGCATCCGCCCCTGCAAAGCTTTCCAAGGCAATCCGTTAAACTTTATCAGAAGAAAAGGCGAAAACGATTTTGAAGAACCGCCGGTAGATACGGTAATTTTCCGCCAAAACACGGAAGGATTATACGGCGGAGTTGAATGGACGAACCCGCCAAAGCAAGTAAGAGATGCGCTGGAAACTCATCCGAAAATGGCAAGATTCAAAAACGTTGCAGGCGAAGACTTAGCTATATCGACAAGAATCGTAACTCGTCCCGCAACGCAAAGAATTATGCGCGCGGCGTTCGAATACGCGAAAAAATTCGGATATAAAAACGTAACAGTCTGCGAAAAACCAAACGTGCTCCGCGAAACTTCCGGCATGATGGTTCAAGAAGCGAGAAAGGTTAAAGAAGAATATCCCGATATAGATTTATGGGAAACCAACATAGACGCGCAAATGATGTGGCTAACTAAAAATCCCGAAGATTACGGCGTAATAGTCGCGGAAAATATGTTCGGCGATATTATAAGCGACGGATTCGCGGGATTGGTCGGCGGACTCGGCTTCGCGTGCAGCGCAAACATAGGCGACGAAGTTGCGGTATTCGAACCGACTCACGGTTCCGCTCCAAAATACGAAGAATTGGACCCGTCAATTGTCAACCCAATCGCAATGTTTTTAAGCGCGTGCATGATGCTCGATCATCTTGGCGAAACTGAAAAATCAGACAGAATCCGAAAAGCGATATCCGAAGTGATTTCCGAGGGAAAAGTAAGAACTTACGACATGATGAAACTTCGCGGCGGTCCCGACGTATTCGAAAAAGGAGCCTGCGCAACGCAAGAAATGACGGATGCGGTAATCTCGAAGGTAAGAGGTTAGAAGGTAGAGGGAAGAGAAAGATGATTGAACTAAGTCATAAAAAAATGGAGGTATGGAAATTCAGCGTTGAATTAGTAAAGGAGATTTATCTTCTTACTAGGGATTTTCCTAATAATGAAATTTACGGATTAATCTCACAATTGCGAAGAGCTGCAATTTCTATCCCTTCAAATCTATCTGAAGGTCTCTCAAGAAATTCATCGAAAGAGAAAGCGCGCTATATTGATATAGCGCGTTCTTCTCTGGTTGAATTAGACACACAAATAGAAATTGCAATTATGTTGGAATATTGCAGTGAAAAATCTATCGAAAGAATTGGAGAATTATCAAATTCAACTTTTGGTATGTTAACTAGTTTATTAAAAAAATATCAATGATAATTCGGGAAGACTTCTCTTACCTCTCCCCTCTTCCCTCTCACATTTAATGAGGAAAAAATGACCGAAAAAATAAAAAAACTCTGGCCCGAACTTGAATGGATAAAGGACGACGAGTTGAGAGAAAAAACGGCTCGGTGCTGGGAATACGCGATTGAAAACAGCGTGCTTGAAGCGGAAGATTTGGAAAAGATTCCTTTCTCATTGCTGATTGATAATTGCAGCGTTACCTTTATGAATCACAAACGAACCGCCGTTCAGCTCTCGGTTAAAATGGCGGAAATTATGAAAGAGAATTTCAAAGACGAAATTGAAATCGATATGGACATTTTAATTTCCGGCGCGATTTTGATTGACGTCGGCAAACTTTTGGAATATGAAATTATCGACGGAAAGCTGACGACTTCAAAAGCGGGAAAACTCGTCCGGCATCCTTTCAGCGGAATTTCCATTGCCGACAGATTCGGACTTCCGTCCGAAGTTCAGCACATAATCGGAACGCATTCGAAAGAAGGCGACCTGGGGAAAAGAACGGTTGAATCGATCATCGTCCATCACGCTGATTTTGTCAGTTTCGATCCGTTTCGTTCGCAAGTAACAATAAAATAAAGCGAGTATTATTATGAAGAAGATATTTTTCATCGTTTTTCTTTTTGCCGGATTTAATTTATCGGCTCAAACCGTTTCCGACTTTCCGAAAGGACTCGGTTTGGATATTGAAATCGGACACAATCAAATGGATTGGCAAATCGATTATTACAAAACTTCCAGAAACCAACTAAACGTTTCCTATTCGGGGAAATTGTTTTACAAGGTAAACGTTTTCGGAGATTTTTATCTTCAGCCCTTTTTCGGATATATGCGGTTCGGCGGAAAATCTCCCGTTCAAACCAACGGTTACGAAGACGAAGTAAAAATCGACGCATGGCAAACGGGATTTCTATTTCTTTACAACACGGGATTTTTCGGAATTGATTTGGGCGTGGGCTACAAAGCCAAAAGCATGATTTCCGCAACGCTCGAAAGATTCGGCGAATTCGACGGACAAGAAGGTCCGCGCCAATGGACAAGCGAAAATATCGAAGATTTATTTGATTCTTGGACGCACGACGTCGGTTTCCGCGTCGGATTGAATTACGAACATTTTATTTTCGGTCTCGAAACTTGGGTTTCCGTGGGAGATATCAAAAATCAAGATTACTTTGACGCCGCCGGAATGGGAGAAGGTTCGTTATCGGAAAATCATTACAGATTCACGCTCGGTTTTGTTTTATAATTTTAAGGAAAAAAGATGTCTCAAAATTTAGTTGAAAAAATTGCGCAAAAATTTGCGCTCGACGTTCCGGATAATCACAAAGTTAAAAGCGGAGAATTCATTACAATCAGTCCCGCTTACGTTATGACGCACGACAACACCGGCGCGGTTATTCCGAAATTTAAATCAATCGGCGCGACAAAGTTCGCGAACCCGCGTCAAGTTGTCTTCACGCTCGATCACAATATTCAAGACAAAAGCGAAAAGAATCTCGCTAAATATCAAAAGATAGAAAATTTCGCAAAAGAGATGGGAAACGATTTTTATCCCGCCGGACGCGGAATCGGGCATCAGATAATGGTTGAAGAAGGCTACGCATTTCCGGGCGCGATGGTTGTCGCTTCCGACAGCCACTCGAATATGTACGGCGGAATCGGCGCGCTCGGAACCCCGATTGTCAGAACCGACGCGGCGGCGATTTGGGCGACCGGAAAAACATGGCAGCAAATTCCGCCCGTCGCAAAAGTTACGCTCAAGGGCAATCTTCAAAAAGGCGTTACGGGCAAAGACGTTATAATCGCGCTTTGCGGATATTTCAACAACGACGAAGTTTTAAATTGCGCTATTGAATTCGCCGGCGACGGATTAGCAAATCTTTCTATCGACCAAAGATTAACAATCGCAAACATGACGACGGAATGGGGCGCGCTCGTCGGACTATTCCCAACAGATAAAGTAACTATTGATTGGCTTTACAAACGCGCCGAGTTTATTGAAAGGCGCGGATTGCAAGGAGTTCCATCGGACGCCGACGGCGCCGGAAAGCATCCGAGACTTAACAAAGAAAGAATCGCAAAATTGGAAGAGAACCTTGCGGCGCTTCAACCGGACGCCGACGCTTTCTACGCAAAAGAATTGACGATAGATCTAAGCTCGATTGAGCCTTACGTCGCAGGACCGAACGGCGTTAAAGTCGCCGCTCCGGTTTCAAAATTGAAAGAAGAAAAAATTAAAATTAACAAAGCTTATTTGGTCTCTTGCGTAAACAGCCGCGTTGAAGATATTGCGGACGCGGCGGCTGTCGTCAAAGGAAAGAAAATAGCCGACGGCGTAAAGTTTTACATTGCCGCGGCTTCCAACGAAGTTCAAGCGGAAAGCGAAAAGCGGGGCGATTGGCAAGCGTTGATCGATGCCGGCGCGATTCCCCTTCCGCCCGGATGCGGTCCGTGCATCGGTCTCGGAACCGGACTTCTGGAAGACGGAGAAATCGGAATTTCCGCAACGAACAGAAACTTCAAAGGTCGCATGGGTTCTCCCGACGCGCTCGCTTATCTCGCGTCCCCCGCCGTCGTAGCGGCTTCGGCGATTTCCGGCTACATTGATTTCGATTGGAACGAAAAGAAATCGATTATAGGAGAAATTGCCGAAAACAAAAACGCGCAAACTTCGAACGCTAAAGTGGAAATCATCGACGGTTTTCCGACAAAACTTTCGGGCGAATTGATTTTCTGCAACAGAGACAACATCAACACCGACGGAATTTATCCGGGCAAATACACTTACATCGACGATTTTACTCCCGAAGATCAAGCGAAAGTAGTGATGGAAAATTACGATCCGGAGTTTAAGGAAATTGTAAAAGAAGGCGACGTCCTTGTTAGCGGTTTCAATTTCGGAACCGGAAGCTCGCGGGAACAAGCCGCCACGGCGTTGAAATACCGCGGCGTTAAAGCGGTAATTGCCGGCAGTTTCAGCGCAACGTATATGCGCAACGCGATTAACAACGGATTTCTAACAATTGCTTCGCCCGAATCGGTAAAAGCTCTGCGCGATAAATTTGACGGAGACGATTTGACTATCCGCGCCGGAATTTCAGCGGAAATAGATTTTAAAAATTCCGTAATCAAATTTGATGAAGAAGAATATCCAATCAGCCCGGTCGGGAAAATTGCACAGGAACTGATTCTTACTGAAGGACTTGAAAACTGGGTTAAGGAACAGTTGAAGTAGTCTGTTGAGCGAAACTCCCGTTTCGCTCTTTTGTAACACAGATTGCTTGGCAATCTGTGATTAAAAAAATACAAGTTACAGATTGCAAGCCCGCCTTATCGTCGGACAGGCAATCTGCGCCACAACAAGAGTTGCAGCTCCGTAG
>JAADIR010000111.1 GCA_013151245.1 Chlorobiota bacterium | reverse complement strand
ATTTACGTTTTCTTTTTCTATTCCCAAAATATTGCCATTATCGTCAACGCCAAGAAGAATAACGCCCCCTTTTGTATTCAGAAAAGCGCAAACCGTTTCGAATAAATTGGAGGGTAATTTATTCATGCTTATTTTGAATTCCGCGCAGATATTTTCGCCGTTTATGATAATATTTCTTATTTCTTCTATTTTCATTCTATAAAACATTCCGACAAAATTACTTCGCTCGAACGCTAAAATAATTTTTCAACGCTTCAAAATACGGAGCTCTTTATTCGCGAACATGGTTAAGAATCTTACCGATTATTTCATTTCTTCGCGGCTGACGATGATATTGATTCTATATTGAATGTTGGGGAACGTATCGGTCGTTATCTCCGTTTCCGTAAGTTTGATATATCTGTTTTCTTTTCCCCTTTCGACAAATGCTATTTTTTTCTCTTTAATATTTTCCGTGCCGAGAACATTCTGCCATTTTCCTTCAATTTTTTCCCAATCGGAGGAAAGACAATTTTCAATTTTATCTGAAAAACCATCCATTTTTTCTTCGGCTAGTTCTTTCACGTCGGTTTTGAAGAGAAGCGCTTTGAAAGTTGATAAATCCGAACCGAAGATCATTCCTTTACCTGAATCGGCGAAAGTAATTTTCGATTCCCACGATTGAGCTTCTTCGTCGGTCGGATTTTTTCTTAGGAAATAGAAATTCGCTTTATCGTGTAAAATAAGAAGTTGAAGTTTATCGCAGAACGAAAGAGAATCATTCAGCTCTAAAGATTTCGCTGAAGCGTACATATTAGTTAAATGATAATTGCCCGTGTCGGTTGAATCTCCGACGATATAAAGAAGCCATTGCCCGCTCTCTTTAATCGTATCGTCAAATATTGCGGCGCGTTCCCCTTCCTTTGGATAACTGATATTGTATTCGCCCGAAGGCGCGACTAATACGAGCATCGGAAAAAAATCGGCGGTAAGCTCGGAATAGAATCTGTCCCCTTCGTTAAAATTGAATTGAACGGCGTTTATTCTTCCTAAGTTTTCGCTTATCGGATCGTTAACCGTCAGCGTTCCGTCGATGTCAAATTTTTCAACGCGCAAATCCGACTGCGCATTCAAAACCGTTACAAACAGAAACGATAAAAGAAATAAATTCAACTTTTTCATTTTCTTCTCTCTAAGTTTTTAATGCTTTTTTATCTTTAACCATAAACCATAATATCGAAGATACCGCAACCGTAATACCGGCAATAATGAAAACCAAATTTTTATCGGCTGCGTCCTGAATAAACATACCGAAAACAAGACTTACAATCAACTGCGGAATAACAATCGACATATTGAACAATCCCATAAAAAGTCCCATCCGGCTTTTATCCACCGTTTCGGACATGCTGGCAAACGGAAGCGAAACAATGCCCGCCCAGCCGATTCCGGCGACCGCCATCATCACGTAAAGGAATATTTCGCTTCGGACAAAGAACGCCATAATCAAATAAGCAAAAGCCATTATCCCCACAACCAAAGCCTGCGTTTTGTTTCTTCCGATCTTTTCCGACAGCGGCTCAAGAAGAAGAACCGGCAGAATTGCGCCGACCGCGTTCAGCACTAAAAACGAAATCGAAATTATTTGTCCCGTCTTGGCGTCGATTACATTAATCATCTCTTCGGTTGCGCCCGCCGGCGTTGCGTTTATTTTCTGCACAATAAAAGCGATGATATAAACAAACATCGATTGAACGCCGAGCCATGAAAACGAATTCGCAAAACTTACTTTTAAGAATTCTTTCCAATCGGTTGCCGAGCTTCCCGACTCCGCCCCTTCTTCATTTGTTTGCGCTATTTCTTTCCTTTCGGTAATCAGCAGCGACGGAAAAATAGTTAAGATCAAAACCAGTCCGGCGCCGAAATAAATCAAAAAATAATTTCCGAATATTGCGCCTATTGCGTAAGCGAGAACTCCGAACGTCCCGGAAATCGTCTGCATCCACGAATAACCTTTAGTCCGCTCGTCCCCTTCCGGCGTCACGTCGGCGATAATTGAGCGCGTGGGATTGAAGCTTACATTAATACTCAAGTCCAAAGTGAGCGCGATAATCAAGGCGACTGTAATTAAAGCGTCGAAGCCCAAACTTTCATTTATCAGTCCGATATTCGGAAGCGCCAAAAGCATAAGCGCGGCAAGAATTCCGCCGAAGATAATAAACGGACGTCTTCTTCCGCCGAGAAACCAAACGTTATCGCTGATAAGCCCCACAATCGGCTGCGCGATTAGTCCGGCAATTGGACCGGCAGCCCAAACGAAACCCATTTCGTGTAAGTCCAATCCGAACTTTGTTATCAATATCCAACTCAGCGCCGATATTTGAACGGACAGCGCAAATCCCATTGCCGTAGCGGGCAGACTGAGAAGCGCGTAAAACGATTTTGCTAATTTTTTTTGTATCGAAAGCATAGTTTCCAAATATTATTTTAAAATATTTTTTGAAAGTTTGGATGAATAATCGATTTGACAAAACCGCATCATTCAAGTGTTTTAAGATATGGAATAAATTCTATTTTTGAAACGACTAGGATTACAAAAAATATGGAATAGGCGTTTAACTAAAGATAAATTTCACCGCTTGCTTCAAGTAAAAGTAATATTTC
This sequence comes from Chlorobiota bacterium, assembly GCA_013151245.1. Classification (GTDB taxonomy): domain Bacteria; phylum Bacteroidota; class Ignavibacteria; order Ignavibacteriales; family Melioribacteraceae; genus JAADIR01. Next base: position 4,097 of record JAADIR010000111.1, on the reverse strand, counting down.
CACTACAAACGACTTTTTCATTTTGAGTTGTATTTCCGCATAAGCTCCATTATGTCGCATAGATGACAGTGTGAAAATTAAAATGCAGTTAAGTTGGGTTATAAATTTTCTATCAATTAAAAACGGAGATATTATGCCTTACATTAAAAAAAGATTTTTCTCGCTATTTCTTATCGCGTCATTAGTATTGTTTGCCGCGGCTTGCTCGGAAGATTCAACAACAACGCCGATTGACAATACCTCGGTTAAGTCCGCAAGTTCGGCGGATTATTCAACGCCGGTAGCGTTTCAAGGAAGTAAAAGTTCTGCTTCCGGTAAAATTTATGAAATATTACCCGGACCGGCTGTTATCAATCCGGCTATGAACCCGACGCCGTTTTCTAACAGCGTTCAAATGACCGACGGCAGTTACGAAATAGTAGTCGAGGATAACGTTGACGTTGATTCTCAAAATTCAACCGACGCGGTATCTTCGGTAAACTTTGAATTCACCGCAAACGACGGAAAGAGATTCAAAGTCGATCAGATAAATATTATTCATAAGCCCGACGGTATGGGCGATCATACTTTTTACGGCGGCGTGGGTCTTAACAAAATGATGCACGGAGATACGAAAATCGGAACCGGACTGATGCCGAAGATGCTTTCTTATATAACGCTGTGGGGAATAGTCGATCTTAAAGACGCAAACACCGGCGAAGTCGTTGCGGCGGGAAGAATTGTCCATATTATGGTCGCTTCAAGAGTAAGAGACGAGAACTTAGATTTAATTCCCAGCGTTGATAAAGACGCTTCCGACCATGATACTTGGGCGGCTGAAACGCATTTCATTTTGATTCCGCAGGATAAAGACGGCAATCCTTCGCCCGTGCCGGGAACGGATCACGGCTTCATTCACATGATGTGGGAAAACGTTGAATTAACAAACGCCAACAGAGATTGGAAACAAGCGTTTGAAATACTCCCCGGACCGGCGGCAATAAACCCGGCTATGAACCCGACTCCATTTTCAAATAAAGTGGCTTTCGGATCCGGCTCATTTTCTTTAGATATTGTCGATAAAACCGACGCAGATTCTGAAACTTCCGAAGACGCCGTTAAAAGCGTAAACATAAAATATCAAAGACCGAACGGCGAAATGTTTGTAATAGACGAAATCCGAATCATCCATAAAGCCGAAGGAACCGGCGACCACACATTCTTCGGAGGAGTTGGAATCGACAAGGAAATGCACGGAAACACCGGAATTGGGAACGGGTTGATGCCGAAAATGCTTTCTTATATTACGTTGTGGGGAATAACCGATTTGAAAGACGGAAACGGAAACGTTATCGCCGCAAACAGAGCGATTCACATGATGGTCTCCTCGCGCACAAGAACCGCGGATCTGAAGTTAATTACTAATACTGAAACCGATGCAACAGATCATTCTTCAGACAAAGTGGAAACGCATATAATTTTACCGCCGCTTGATATGGAAGGAAATCCTTCGCCCGTGCCGGGTACCGGACACGGTTTTCTACATTTGATGTTCGAAAATGTTAATCTGACAAAATCGTAAAATTGTTCAATAATATTTCAAGCTACATTAACTGCCGGCGATTATTCTCCGGCAGTTTTTTTTCTTAACATTTCTTTTTATCAACAAGAACAAACCGAAACTAAACCAATGTAGAAAGAATTTTCCGCAGTTTGCAGGAAATAGAAAAACTAAAATCCAAAATAATATTTAAGCCCCAACGTATAATAATTGATTTTGTAATCGGTAAAATCCGCGTAGTTGTAACCTGTAATTACGGTCAAATATTTATATGGAATAATTTTAATGAAAACCCCGAAAGAATTTTTCTGCGTTTCATATTGATTGAAGTTCGTCAAGAAATCCGGATCGAAATAGAAAACTCTTTTTCCGGCAAAACCGACTGCGGTAAAGTTCAAAAAATAAAAAGGAGAATAATATATTTTAGCCCCCAAAGAATAATATTCCCTTCCGTCGTTAGTCTTCGTATAACCGGGCTTGAAAGTTAAACTGAAATTGGTTTCCGGCGTCCACGATAATTTGAGATAATAAAACCGAGTATTGATATTATAAAGTCCCTTCAGCTTTTGAACAGTCGCGCCGGCGCCGAAGAAATAAAAATCATAATTGTATGAAAAGTCGAAATTGCCGAGAAAGATTTCGTCTTTATATCCGTAATCGAACAAAGGAACGTTTAATCTTCCGTCAACATAAGCGAGACTCAAATTAAAATAGAACGGAAATAAAGTTTTGAAATATCCGAGCGCTCCGAAGTTTTGTTTGTATTCCCAAAATTCGCTTTTGATCTTCAAATTTTCATACGCGGCGACAATCAAATCGTTTATACCCAATTGCAGAGAGGCATAGCCGGCTATCCCCTGCGAAGTATTCGAATTATCATAGCTGCCGTACGTATAATAGACTGCCGGAGAAATAGAACCGCTTGCTTGAGCGAAAACCGTCGCGTTAACGATGGACAAGAAAATGATTAATAATTTTATTCGTTTCATTTCGTCAAATTATATCCTTCCAACGCGCTTTTTTCGCCGGGCTGAGCTATAAGCGCGTTCGTGAAAAGTTTATGCGCCTTTTGGCTTGAGCCGAGATAATAATATGTCCAGCCCAAATAAAGATTTGACGAAAAATTCGACGGAAAAGCATTATGTGTTTTTTCAAAAAGAACTTTGGCGTTCAAATAATCTTTTTTACCCAGATAGATTTGCCCTAATTGCAAATTAGCGCGGAAACTATTCGGAGCAATTTTAAGAACGGTTTTATAGACGTCAATCAACTCATCAATTTTTCCCGCGGCAAAAAGCGGATAAGCAAGCCCGAACAAAGATTCCATCGATTGATTGCTTATTCTGATTGCTTCGTGATAATATTTTTCAGATTCATTATAGTTGCCGTTTAAATAATTCAGCCAGCCCATTCTCAGATTAACGAGATAATCATCCTTGTAATCGTCATAGAGGACTTTCATATAATCTATTGCTTTGGAATAGTTGGCAATTTCTTCGGCGGCGACGGATTTTTTAAATGCGTTAATTTTTTCATCGCTCGACAAACTGCGCGTAAAAACAGTATTGGACAAAAGCCCGACAATTATCAAATAAAGAAATAATGATTTTAACTTTTTCATGATAAACCCTTTTTATTTATTTTCGCTTCGAAATTTGTTTGCTTGTTTTTGAAGAAAAATGTTTTTATTTCTCCTTCGGATGAAACTATTACCTCTCCGCTTCCTTCTTCCCTGAAAAAACCGAATAGTCCCAACCCTTTATTAATTATCTTCGATTCAATTACGAAATAGTCTTCCTTTTTTTCGGCAAAACGGATTTCCGCAAGCGAAACAATTGATTGTTTGAACAATAAGAAAAATTCCGTAATATATCTTATCCAGCTTTTAACCGTAATTGAAACCGGAAAAGAATCGCGCCACGAAAGATTTTCATAAAACCCTAACGGAAGACTTACCGAAGTTAAGTAGAAAAAATATAAAGAGGAAGTTCTTCCTCCGATATAATTTGTAATATAAAACACTTTTTCATTCGGATAAATAAACAAGCGGTCTCCGTTTTTATTTTCGATATAAACGCTGTTTAAAATATCTACTTTAATTTCCCAATGTTCCTTTAAGTTCTGACCGTTTAGTTTATAATCGATTTCAAATTCGTCTCCCAATTTAAAATCATAAGCGTTTTTAAGACCTTTATGCGTTTCGATGTTCCTTACGCATTTTCCTTCAACGGGATAATCAAAGGTTTTTAATTCCAGCGTTCCGTCGCATTTAACAAGATAATGCGAAAACGGAAACTTGTAAGTTTTATCTCCGAGCTTATCGGTCAGCTGAAACTGGAAGTGAAGATGCGGCGTAGGAGAACGTCCGCTGTTTCCGCATTTAGCAATTACGTCCCCTTTTTTAACCTTTTCTCCTTCTTTAACCGTTATCGATTTTCTCTTTAAATGAGACAAGGACGAAAATAAACCTTCGCCGTGATTGAGAATAATTGTGTTGCCCCAATTCTGTTTTATGTTCGCTTTGCCAATCTCGTTATCTTTTACGTTGTCAATCGCT
>JAADIR010000112.1 GCA_013151245.1 Chlorobiota bacterium | reverse complement strand
TTTCGGTAGCCGTCGTCCATGTAAGGTTGATTGTTCGATCGTAAGAGTCGGCGGTAAACGAAGTAAACTCAACAGGGACAACGCTGGGCAGTAAACTTTTCAGAAGAATTCCGCCTACGCCGCCGGCTAAACCGACGTCCGAGTCGAGATAAAATCTTACAACATTCATTGAACCTGTTACAGTGGGAGGAATAGTATTTTCCGCCCAAGTCGTTCCGTTGTTTGTCGTTTCAAAAATACCGTTTGACGTAGCGGCCCAGCAATAATTTGTTCCGCGGACATAATCAAGTCCGAGAACTTCCCCGACGCCGGCTGCAGCCTGACTGCTCCAGTTGTCTCCTCCGTTTGAAGACTTGTCGAACTTATCGGTAGCCGAAGAAGACCAGAATCCCGCCAATCCGTTTCCCGCCGCCGAACTAAAAGCGACGGTTCCAATAAATTGTTCCGATAACGATGCGTATGTCCATGGACCGTCGGGAGCGCTGTCCGTTTTATAAACTCTGTTTGCTTTGGTTGCGCCTGATTGTCCGCCTGTGCCGAACCAAGCGGTATTACCGACTCTGTAGAAAGAACCGTTAGCGCCGAAAACGTCTGAAGCCGGTTGAGTAGGACGTTGAGAAGCCGCCGCCCATGTTGCGCCGCCGTCGGTTGATTTAACGATATGAAAGATTGTGCCGATTGGGTCGCTCTGCGCCCAAATATTATCGTTATCAATGTTGTCAATAAAATTAAACCACGCGCCGGTAGCGGTATAAACTTGAGTCCAACTGCTTCCGCCGTTTGTCGTTCTGTAAATTGCGCCGTTGCCGGATTGAGGACCGGTAGAAACTAATGCTGTTGTGGCGCTCAGCGCCGCAATTGAGAACGCTCCTTCGGCGGGGTTTCCCGCGCTGCTCCAAGTGTCGCCTCCGTCGGTAGAGCGAATAACATCGCCGGGTTGCGCGCATGCCCAAACATTATTTTCGTCAACCCAATCAATACCCCAAATATCGCCGGTTATTCCGCTGTTAACTTCAGCCCAATCCAATCCGCCGGAAGAAATTGTGAAAACGTTGTTGCTCTCGTCCGTTGTTCCGCTTTTTGCGGAACCGTTTAATCTAATTAAACAAGTTGTCGAAGCGGTATTGGGAACCGTCCAAGCATAACTACCGCTTGATGCGGAAACGCCGCTTGCAATTGACGACCAGCTTTGACCGTTATTTGTGGAAAGCTCGATAGTAACGGTGGAAACGCCTGAACTTTGCCAAGTAATGTTAGTGTTGTCGCCAATAGCAAATAATTCGCCTCCGTTGGGAGCGGTAACTAAAACATAATTTGTCGGCTGCGTAAATGTTAGCTCGCCAATCCAGGTGCCCCATATATTTGTTGAAGCGACATATTCCGTTAAAAGCCAGATTTTACCGTTATCGCTGGGGTCGAGCCATGCGCCGTTATAATCTCCCCAGCGATTTCTTGAGCCGCCGAAGGTTTTATAATAAGTGCCGTTCCCTGCTTTAAGTAATTTGCTGCCTGTTAAAGTTGATTGAGTGGTTGGAAGCGTTGTATAATATGCCCCGGCATATTCTGACGTAGCCGAACGGCTATATGTAATTACAACATTTCCGCTGCCGTCCACTTCAATTGCGGGATAAAAATGATAATAAGTATCTGCGCCCATTGCAACGTCCGTTGTCGCAGTGTTTGTTGACACATTAATCTTTGTATAATTAACCGCTGAATATGCGCCGTTTTTAACCGAATGCGTTAAATGAAGATAGCCGCTGCGGTAAACCGGTTCGTTCCTCAGTCCGTCGCCGCCGCCGTCAATAGTTTGAGCGCTGCCGAGCTGTCCGGCGTCGTTGGGACCGGAAAAAGCCGTTACGGCGACGTTCGTAGCCGTCATTGAAAGCGTTGTACCGGTGTTAACTTTGTAAACGGTAAAATAAGTTCCGGTGCTAAAAGCGGATCTTGCAACCAAATAATAGTCGCTTGGAGTTCCATAAACTCTTGTCGGGCGAATCCCGAACACGTTGTTCCCGCTTCCGTCTGTAATATCCCAAAGGTCCTGCCAATTTAATGCGCCCGCGGTGTTGGCGTAAAGAGCGGTTTTATCAATTACCCTGAACTTTGCATATTGGAATGCGCCGGCGTCTGTAAATTGATTTGAAGTAATGTATATATTGTCTTGGTCGTACCCCACGCCTTGATAATCCGCGGCATTTGTCGTCGTCGTGTTTCCGTTTGAGTTTGAAGGGATAGCCCATGTGTACCATACGCCGTTAGGATCGTCGTCGTCGGATACCGAGATAAGATATTTTGCCGTTGACGCGTTGGGCCAAAGCCAAACCATAACCCATCTATTGTTAAAATGATCGTAAATTACTTTGGGGTCAAACGGATTTGCGCCGCTTAAAGCGCTTGCAAACCAAGTGGATGCGTTTTTTGTGAATTGTATATTGCCCGCTTTATCCCAGCATCTGATTCTTGTATTTACAACGGCCATAACATAATCAGGACCGACTGCCACGTATGGGTCGGGAGGAATGCTGGTGTTTAAATCCGGTATTCCTTGAAAGTCTGTTGTAAGTTCAAAATCATCCGCAGCGCCTTCGGTAGAAATTCCGGTTTTTCCAATCAACGGATCAACCATAAAGTTTGAGCCTTCCGGTCCGGTAGGAGCCGGGAGATCGGCGGGATTTGACAGCAACAAATTTGTGAAAATATTATGCGGAGCGTGTTTTTTCATAATTGAGCCCGGAACAAAATTATCTTTTGTTCCTGTGTCGTAAGTAGCTCCGCTCGATACAGAACCCGAAGCGGGTCCCGAATACAGCTGCCCGAATGCTAATCCGCTAATGATGAATAAAATAGAAATTGTCCTCAGTAAAAACTTCATTTTACCTCCAATAAAAAAGAATTATTAAAAAAATCATTTATTTCCGGTAGGGGAAAAATATGGAACTTTGCCATAATAAACTTTCAAAATATGGATATTTTATATTATTTCAAAATGGGCAAGAGAAAATTTATAGTAAAAAGGAAAGTTTCCAAAAAATAAATTAATATAAACTCGAACGCATAAAATTATTTTAAATTATCGGATTACAAGGAATTCATACTTTGCACAAGTTATATTGAATTAAAAATCGCTATTTGTCTGTTGGGCAAAGGGCTTACAATTTTGAATGTGGAAGTATGTTAATCAAGCGGCAATAAATGCTTTTGTATTATATGCAAATAAAAAAAGGACGCAATTGAATTAACAACCGCGTCCATTAATAATCGAACTTTCTTTAATTATTATTTAAGAAGTATCATTCTTTTGTTTTGAATAAAATTACCTTTTTTGCCGCCGGCTTCCATTCTGTAAATATAAATTCCGGAAGCGACGTTAGCGGCGTCCCAGTTAACGGTATGGAATCCCGCTTGCTGCGTTTCGTTGACAAGCTCGACGACTTTTTGTCCAAGCAGATTATAAACCGCAATGTTTACAAGGCTTTCCGAAGGAAGCGCATATTCTATTGTAGTAGAAGGATTGAACGGGTTCGGATAATTCTGTTTAAGAGTAAATTCACCCGGTAAAACTTCAAGCTCAACAATGTTTGAAAATTCGTATGTACCGTCATAGTCAATTTGTTTCAATCTGTATTTTACGACAGCCTGAGCAAGATTGCCTATTTCGTCGGTATATGAATAATTCTGCGGAGCGGAAACCGTTCCCTTTCCTTTAACAAAACCGGAGTTTTTCCATTCGGCGGTTTTGCCGTCGGTTACAACCTTTCTCTGAATCTCGAAACCGCTGTTATTGGTTTCGGTTGCAGTCGTCCAGTTTAATTCAACTTCTCTACCGCTTAATTGAGCGGTAAATGAAGTTAATTCAACGGGAACAAAATCAGTTACAATTAATGTAATAGGAACAGTTACAGAGGGCGTAGCGGGATCGTTAGCGGTTAAAACCAAATCCATTGTGTAAGTTCCCGGGTCGAGATTTTCAGTTACAAAGTCTAATTGAATATCCATCGAATTTCCATTCCAAACCGTTCCGCCGCCGAGGCTATTGCTGAAGACCCATTCCGGCTTTTGCCAAAACTGAATTGCATACGCATTTGAAGGCGGGAAGTTTGAGTTGTAAGCTACTTCCAGTCCGTCGCTTCCGTCGGAATTTTCGACGCCGATGGTCGCTTCATTTAATGCGCCGTCCATCTGTTTATAGAATATCTTTATTTTTCCGTTTGAAAGAAGAACTACTTGGAAAGTATAAGAGCCGCTTGAGCCTCCGTCTAATGCGGAGAAGTACTTCTGCCAGTTAGTAAACTGAACTGTAAATTTATCGGCTTCCTGTAAATAATAAACGTCCCCTTGAGTTTTGCCGTCGAGGTCGTCCCAAAAAGCGGCTATAATATTATTAGGAGCTGAAGCTGTCGGTATCGGTTTATTTGAACGAGCGCTGTTTGTTAACGATTCAAAAGTAATAAACCCGTTTGTGCTAATGCGAAGACTCGAATGATTGACGCCGTAAAATTCAAACGGAAAACCTATGCTGATAGCGTTTGTATAACCGTCGTCGTCGTTTCCGTTGCTGAAGTTTACAGCCGTTCCGGACGTTGAAATATCATTCCAAACATACAAAGGACCGTCAGGTTCGTTGCTGTCGCGCCAAATATAGTTGAACGAATCAGGACCGCCGGCGCCATTAATTGAATGACCGTAATCAATATCCTTACTTCCTTTTGTTACCTCAATATCAGTTTTGCTATTGGTTTGAACCGGAATAATTTGCCCGCCCACCGATTTAGCCGGGAAAGAATTATTGGTAAATTCGCCGGAAAAATCAAGCGTAGATGGATAAGCGGTAATATTTGAAACGGTAACAACGCCGCTGAAATTTGTTCCGACTTCAACTTCATAATCTAACGAAGCCGGAGAGATGGAAATTTCCGGAGAGCCGAGCGTTGAGGCTTCGACGCTGTTTGAAAGCGGCGAAAAATTGGCTTGATCGTCTTTTACTTTGATTGCAAAATGATATGTTGCATTTGATTCAAGATTTTCCACTTCAAAAAACTCGGTTGTTCCCGGAGCTTGTGGAATTGGAAGTCCGGTTATTTGTGTCGCCGCGTTAAATTGAGCGTCGTTACTAATAGGGGAGTTCGATACCCTTAAATCATACGCATAAGCCGTTCCGGCGTTCTCGTCGTCGCCGGAAGCCGTCCATGTTAAAGTAATTTTGTTTGACGTCGCTCCGCCCGTCGAAACCGCTAAATCGGTGACAGCCGCCGGAGGTATTTCGTCGATCTCCATAAAAAAGGAAGCGATTCTTGTTTTCCAGGGCCATGTTCCATTTGTGGGAATATATTCGGTTGTGTACCAAAACGCCGACGTGGCGGGATCTACCGTCATTGCAGAGTAATCTCCGAATCTTCCGCGTCCCCAACTATCGGAACCGGTTTGATAACCGGAGCCCGCAATAATTTCGCCTTCGTCCATAGTCATTTCGCCGAGAGGGTCGCCGACAAATCGTCCGGTGTATCTAATGGAAGCATACGTATTTGCGCTCGCAACGCTGTAACCGAGCGCGATATTTCCGGCGGCGTCCATTGCTATGCTTCCCATCCATCTATTCTCGCCGTCGTCGGGCGCGTAAGTTCCTTCCTGGTACATGTCCCAACCCGTTCCGTCGTTTCTCATTTGATACCATCTAACGCCGGCTCTTCCGCCGCCAACGTCAACCGAATGGCAAACTACCATAGCTTCATAGTCGTTGAAATTTCTGTATTGAAGCCGGAACATTAATCTGTCGGATAAATCATCTAATTTTTGTGAAGTTCCTTTTTGTGTAACTTGATTTAAATTTGCATTGTAAGAAGAAGTCGCCAAAACTTGAGGACCGGTGATGGTTGAATTTGCAGTATTATTCCAATCGGCATTAACCGTAAATAGATTTAAACCGTTAGTGGAACGAAGCTCAAGAAAATATCCCGGAGATCCCGGAGGCGCCGGAATGCCGTCGTTATCGGCGGGTAAAAGACTTGCAACGCTTGAGCCCATATCAAAGAAAATCATTTCGGCGTCGTCTCCGTTTAGCATAGACGCTCTGTCGAGAACGCATGCCGCGGCTCCGTTAAATGAAGATCCGAATTGATTGACGGAAAGATAATAACCGTCTTGCCATACGCCCAATTTAGGATAGTCGGGCAAATCGGTAAACTGAAAAGCGTATCTGTGATAAGGTCCGAGCGGATCGCTTGTTTCCGATACCGCAACGAGTTCCCAGTCGGGTCCGCTTACAATCGCGAATTGCGAAAAAACCCAACGGTCGGCTAATTCATCGTAAAGAACGACAGGGTCGCCGCTGTTTGTTCCCGACCAAGGACCGGTAAAGCCGTCCCAAATTGTGCTGTTTGCAGCCGGACCGTATTCGAGGTTGCCGGATTTGTCGTAAATTGCAAATGAAATGTTAATCATCTGCACATAATTATCAAGACCAATATCGCCGTCGGTATCGGGCGGCGCGCCGCCAAATAAATTACCTACGCCGTCGAAATTGGCTATAAGAGGAACCGTAGGCGAATTACCTTTCGCGCTCTGCATAATCGGATCGATTGCCGGAGCTCCGTCTGTGTTCCTTTCAATATCGGTTTCGTTAGGAACCACGCCGTCGTTGTCCAACCAAAACGCTCCTTCGGACGGCGGAATCATTTGCATATCCCGCAAAGGTCTTGTTGTGTCGTGCTTATAAGCTTTTACAACCTTTGAAGGTCGTATTGTTTCTTGGGAATATAAAGCCCCCGCCAAGAAAAATATTACAAAGATTGATAAAAAGAATCTTTTCATTTTTTCTCCTTTATTTTGAAGATGGTAAAAATAATTAGTTTGGAAAAATAGGAAGATTTAATTTAATAATGTTTTTTTATTAATCATAATGTGAAATATTTAGTTTTATGAGTTTTTGAGAAGTTCATGTTTGGGATTGTTCCCTCGAACTGTTAATAATCTTTCTTATTTATCACTTTTCAACAATATGCGGATAAGAAGAAACCGGCGCGCGAAAAAATTATTTTAATCGAAACGCTTGAAACCTTTTTGGGGATGAAACATCTTACTAACCAAACATTTTTAATTAAAAGGTATTATAGGAGTAACTAATGACTGAACATTTGACCAAAGAAACTTTTTTAGAAAAAGTTTTTGACTATACACAAAATAAAGATTGGAAATTTGCCGGCGAGCTTCCTTGTATAATTGACTTTTATGCCGACTGGTGTCAACCATGTAAAATGGTAGCTCCGATTCTCGAAGAACTTTCGGAAGAGTATGCCGGAAAAATCAACGTTTATAAAATAGATACGGAAGCCGAGCAAGAATTAGCCGCGGTTTTCGGTATCAGAAGTATTCCTTCCATGCTCTTTTGCCCGAAGAACGACAAACCTCAAATGGCAGTCGGCGCTTTGCCTAAAGACGCATTGAAAGACGCTATTGAAAAAGTTTTGCTGACCGAACCGGTTGAACAAAATTAAGGATGAGCTTTTAAGTTAGTTAAGTGATGTAATGATAAGAAAGCCGGCGATTGCCGGCTTTTTTTTATTCCGCTTTTGCAAGCGTAAAAATAAATTTACTTCCCTTCCCTTCTTCCGATTCAACCCAGATTGTTCCGCCGCTTTTTTCCACTAATTCTTTGCAGAGGATTAAACCCAGGCCTGTCCCTTTTTCGTTTGCGGTGCCGGAAGTTGTATGTGCGCTGTCTATTCTAAAAAGTTTTCCTATTACTTCCTCGCTAATTCCAAGTCCGTTGTCTTCAACGGTTATTTTGAAGTAATTTTCTTCTTCCTCGCTTTTCACTGAAATCTTACCTTCTTTTGAAGTGAATTTTATTGCATTCGTAACTAAGTTTCTCAAAACCGTGCTTACCGCGTTTTTATCGGCAAATACAAGCGTTTTTTCCGGAATCGAAAATTCCAACTCAATCTGTTTTTTAGTTGCGTTTCCGTAAGTTAAATTATAAACATCTTTGGCGACAGAATGAAAATCGATTATTTTAGGCGACATTTCTAATTTGCCCGTCTGCATTCTCGACCAATCAAGAAGGTTTTCCAAAAGTTCATAAACGTTTTTAGATGTTTTGAAAATTACGCCGATAAACTCTTTCTTCTCTTCTTCAGAGAACTCGTCGTAATCAAGAAGCAGCATTTCGCTGTATCCTATCAGCGCCGTAAAGGGATTTTTCAAATCGTGCGCTAATATGGAAAAGAAACGGTCTTTTCTTGAATTTAATTCCTGCAGTTTTTCTTCAGATATTTCAAGCTTGGCATTTAGCTGAACTAATTCCGATGCGTTTTCTTCAATTCTGTCCTGTTCTTCGTAAATTTCTTCAATAAGTCTGTTTAATTCTTCTTCATTTTTTTTCCTTTCGGAAATATCTTCTTTAACGGCAATAAAGTGGGAGATTTTATGAGATGTTTCGTCAAACACGGGAGTAATTGTCATATTGTCCAGATAAACCTCGCCATTTTTCTTTTTATTCGTAATCTCTCCGCGCCATGTTTTACCCTGTAAAATAGTTTCCCAAAGATTAGTGTAAAATTCTTTTGTATGACGTCCCGATTTTAAGAATCCGGGGTTTTTACCGATAATTTCAAGAATTGTATATCCGGTTAATTTAGTAAATCCGGGGTTTACCCATAAAATTGTTCCATTAACGTCCGTAATAATTATTCCGCTGCTGATGGATTCAAGCGCTTTGCTTTTTAACTTTAACCATTGCAGCGCTTCAATCTCTTCGGTAATATCTGTATTTGTAACCCGGCGTCCTTTCAAATTTCCGTTGGGGTGGAATAACGGAACGCACTTATGAGAAATCCATCTTATTGCGTTTGATTTGGTAACAATTCTAAATTTCAAATGACCCTTATTAGTATTCGAGAAAAAAGAAGTAAAATGAGTTTTGTAAATTTCCTTATCATCCTGATGAACAATCTTTTCCAAAAGTCGGTTGTCGTCAATAAAATCCTTCGGTTTATATCCGCTGATCAAGCTAACGAACGCCGCGAGAGACGGAAACAATTTTCCCGTCCAAATCGATAATATATTTCCATTGATATTCGTTTTCGCCGCCGTCAATCCGAGATATTTTTTTTTGAACCGAAGGAAGTCTGTTTTCTAAAAAACAAAGTTTTTCCAAAGCTTTTTCAACGCTTCCGTTTTCGGAAGCCGCCGATAGAGAATCTTTTATTTCAATAATTACTCTTTGAAACAAAGAGACTTCGCTATTTAAATCTGTCGCTATATTATCAGTAAGCTTACTCATAGAAAAAGTTTTTTGTAGTCAAATTACCGTTAGTCCGAGGATATTGTTTAAGTTCAAAACTTTTTACTGTTTTTGTGTTAATAATAATCGTAAGGAATGAGCGATTGTTTAGGCGGAAGAGTTTTTTATTTTAAAATTTTTCAACAAGTAAAAGCGAATCGGGGACGGTGAAATTAAACGGAAGTTGATCGGCAAGCCTTTCGAACGCCCAATAACCGAACGTTTCAATTTGGAAATCGTCAAAATAATAACCTCTCGAATTAAATTTCACGGCAACAGAATGAAGTTTAATAATTGACTGCTGCCAAACCGGATCGCGGAAAACGCCGATAAAACGGAGATATTTTTCATCTTCTTTTTCGCGTAAGTAAGTAACTTGAATTCTATC
>JAADIR010000137.1 GCA_013151245.1 Chlorobiota bacterium | reverse complement strand
ACAAAAAATCCGTCCCCGACTTGAATACTAAACCGTCGGACAATACTGAACGGACAACCGAAAGCGGCAGCTTAAACAAAAACAGCGGCACACAAAATAAAACGACTACAGAAAATCAAACGGCGGCAAACAACAAGTCCGCGGAAAAAGCTCCCGTTGAAAATAACGCCGCGCAGATTGCTGACAAACCGGAAAAGCAAACGTCAGAACAATCGCCGGTCAATAATTTAAATAAAAACAACAATCCTCAGAAAACTACGACGACGGAAAATCAAACGGCGACAAACAACAATTCCGCGGAAAAAACTTCCGTTGAAAATAACGCCGCGCAGATTGCCGACAAACCGGAAAAGCAAACGTCTGAACAATCGCCGGTCAATAATTTAAATAAAGACAACAATCCTCTGAAAACCGCGACGACGGAAAATCAAACGGCGACAAGCAATAAGTCTGCGGAAAAAGCTCCCGTTGAAAATAACGCGGCGCAGAATTCGGTTAAACCGGAAAAGCAAACGTCGGAACGATCGGCTGAGAATAATTTAAACAAAAACAATAATCAGGGAAAAACTGCGGCAACCGAAAAGAATAGTCAAACGAACTCCGCGCAAGCGCAGAGTAAGTCTGCGGCTATAGAAAGCGAAACCGAACAATACGTTAAATTAGCAAGCGCCGCTACAGAAAAGGAAACCGTCGCCAAAGAAAATCGCGCGTCTTCACAAGTTTCGCCCGATCAAAATACTGCGCCGGAAAAACAAAAAGCCGCATCCGATAAGCCCGCAGTTGAAAACAAAACCGCGCAGTATTCAAATACATCGGAAAAGAAGGCGTCCGCCGAACAAACGGTTGTTAATAATTTAACCAAGAACGACAACCCTCAGAAAGCGGCGACGCCTGAAAAGAATAATCCGGCAAACAATACGCAAAGTCAAAACCAGACTACCGCCGCGGAAATTGAAGCGGCAAAAGCGCCGGAAATAGCAAACGGCGGCTCAAAAGAAAAAACAAGCGTAAAAGAGAATGCCGCGTTCCCGCAAGTTTCTTCCGTTAAAGAAGCGACTACTGAAAAACAAACAGCCGTAAACGGTAAACCCACGGACAATAAAACAGTTGAAAATCAAACTGCGCAGCATGTAAATAAATCCGACAAACAGCCGGTTTCCGAATCTACGGTTATCAGCGATTCAGACAAAAACACAGAGCCTCAAAAATCAGATAGTCAGAAAAAAACTGTCGAGCAAAACACAATTCAAACAACAGCGGCGGAAGTCTCTGACAAAAAAGGAAAAACCGCCGAGTTTACGGCGAAGAACGAAAGCGTTAATGCAAACACTCCGGCTAACGCCGCAAACAACGAAGATAAAAACGCAATCAAACCGCAGAACGAAACCGGTTCGCAAACCGCCAATCAAGAAGATAGCGCGGAAGAAAAGCAACATCAGCAAACCCGCGAAATAAAAGAACGCGAAGCAAAAACAGCTTCCGCTTTTAATCATAAAGAGCTTGACGCTATTGAAGCTCCGCGGACAAAAGAAATAATTACAAGAACCGTAAAGGTTTCGGAAATTATAAAAGAACTTTCCACGCTCATTCAGAAAAAAGAAAAATCACAAATCACTCTGCAGTTAAATCCCGAATCTTTGGGAAAAGTGAAAGTCGTGATTGAAGTAATCGACGATATTGTAAAAGCGCATATTAAAGTGGAAAATCAAGCAGTTCAGCATACTCTTCAAAATAACGCCGCCGAGCTTTCGGCTCATTTGGAAAAAGCCGGACTGCAATTCGGGGGACTCAATATCTCGTTGTACGATCCTCAAGAAAAAGAATCAAAACAATCTTACTCAAAAAGAAAGAACAACTCTAACAATGCCAAGGACGAGGCGCCGGAAGAAGGTAAGGGAGATACCGTTAGATCATTAGGGTATAACACTTACGAATATTTAGCATAGAGGCAAAGTCATGGTAGATAACATAACGAATCTTTTAAATCAAAACGGGGGTTACTCTCCTTCGGCGGGAAAAAGCCAATTAGGAAAAGACGATTTTCTTAAATTGATGATAGCTCAAATGAAATATCAAGACCCGCTGGAACCAATGGACAGTACGCAATATACGGCTCAACTGGCGCAGTTCAGTTCCCTCGAACAGCTTACAAATATGAACGATAAGCTCGAAACTTCAATTGGAACAAATCTGCAATTGACTCAAGCGGTCAACAACACTATGACCGCGGCGTTAATCGGAAAGAGAGCGAGAATAGACAGCGCTAATATTTCTTACAACGGACAAGATGATTTCACGATAGGTTACAATTTACCGTCAACGGCGTCTTCGGTTGAAATTCAAATTTACGACGAGAACGGAGCGCTTGTGAGAACAATGGACGACGTTCCGAGAGGTTCCGGAGAGCACAACGTCAAATGGGATTATACCGACGACGACGGAAACACAGTGGATTACGGCGATTATACTTTTAAAGTAACCGCTACAACTTCCAACGGCGAAGATATGACCTTTGATTTCTACGGTTTCGGAAAGATTGAAGCCGTGCGCTTTACATCCGACGGAACCAAACTGGTAATCAACGGAGTTGAATATTTCTTGTCCGATATAGTTGAAATTTTGGATTCGGCGGAATCCGGAAGCGACGTTAGTTCGGCAAACATGAAAGATATCTCGGAGATATAACAATGGCACAATTCATTAATGGCGTACAAGTTCCTTTTGTTCCGATAGTGCAAAAGGAAGCTCCGGCGCAAAAAGCAAAGGAAGGCGGAGGAACGCAGTTCGATAATGTGTTCCGAAAAGAGTTAGACAAACTCAAATTTTCGAATCACGCGTCGCGCAGACTCGAATCGCGCAACATCGAACTTTCGGAAAAAGAATTGCTCAAATTAAATAACGCAATAGGAAAAGCGGAAGCCAAAGGAGCGAAAGACTCTTTGGTGATGATGAACGATACGGCTTTTATCGTTAACGTCCCGAACCGCACGGTTGTAACGGCAATGCCCGTAGGCGGCGGCGAGGAAAATGTTTTTACAAATATAGACAGCGTGATATTCGCGCAATAAAATTTATCTAATTAACAGCGGGCGGGACCTTTGCAGGACGCCCCGATTCGGCTAAACGACTGACGCCGGATCACTGAGATTATTAACAAAACCTAAGGAGGTCAAAATGTCTCTTATCAATTCTCTGTTCTCCGGCGTGTCCGGACTTCGCAACCATCAATCAATGATGGACGTTATCGGCAACAACATCGCTAACGTAAACACAATCGGCTACAAAGGTTCGCGGGTAACATTCAGCGATACTTTCAACCAGTTTATCCGCTTTGGTTCTAACCCAACCACAAATAGCGGCGGAACTAACACTTTTCAAATCGGGCTCGGAATGAAAATGAATTCCGTTGACCGCAACTGGAATCAGGGAACGTTTGAAAGAACGGGCATCACAACCGACTTGGCTCTGCAGGGCTCCGGTTTGTTCGTCTTAAAAAACAACGGCGAAACTTTCTATTCCCGCGCCGGCGCGTTTGTATTTGACGCAAACGGAAACCTTGTAAATCCGCAGAACGGCGCGGTTGTTCAGGGTAAAGTAGCAACCGCCGACGGAGTGATTCCTCCCGGCAATAATCTTGAAGCTATTCAGATAGACACAAACTTAAGACTGCCCGCGCAGGCGACTACTCAAATTTCTTGGGGAGGCAATCTCGATAGCGCGGCTTCGTTAACAAGATCCGAAAACGTTCAGCTTACCGGCAATTTATCTTTGAATCTTGATCCGTATGACGCCGCCGCTTCTCCCGCGCAAGATGCGTCGGAATATTCGGTTACCGACTCAAGCACCGTTTACGATCCCGACGGAAACGAATATACATTAGACGTAACTTACACTAAAATTGCAGACGGAGCTACTTCCGATTTTGAAATGACTTATGAATTAACGGACGTCGACGGCAACGTCATTTCTACGCAGGAAGACCTTACTCTTGCAACCACGGCGGGAACTGGTCCTAACGCCGGAGCGAATGTTGTTTTAATGCAATTCGACAATGACAGCAGCGACGATGATCCTACCGACACGACAACGACTTCAATCGGCGAATTGAAATCAATCGGCGGTCTCGATCCTTTGGACAGCGCAAACGACGACACGATTACCAACGGAATGACTTATGCAGATACGGTAACCGGTCTCGACTTTTTAGTTGACGCATTATCCGTCACAAGCGCGGATAACCCGACAACTTTCAGCACGGCGGTTGACGGAAACAGAGAGCCCACAATAATCAACGGAACGTTGACGATTTTCGATTCGTTGAGCAACGGTCATACGCTGACGCTCCAATTTACAAAGCTTGCCGAAAACGAATGGAAATGGAACGCATCCGTCCCCGCGGAATCCGGTTCTCTTCAAAGCAATACCGGAACAATATCATTTAACTCGGACGGTTCAATTGCCGCAATGTCTCCAAATCCTCCAACGGTACAATTTTCGCCGGCAAGCGGCGCCGAGAGCGAAGAGATTGAATTTAGTTTCGGCGAAATCGGTTATTTCGAAGGAATCACGCAAACGGCTTCTAATTCGGTAATTTCCGCATTGAATCAAAACGGTTCGGCGGCGGCGGCGCTTTCAAATCTGAACGTTGACCAATACGGTTATGTCGTCGGCATCTTCTCAAACGGACAATCGCGTCAATTAGCTCAAGTATTATTGGCTACATTCCCAAATAGAAACGGCTTGATTAGCGTCGGCGAAAATATGTTTCAAGTGTCGGCCAACACCGGCGATGTTTTAATCACGGAACCCGGAGAAAACAGCGGAACTACAATTCAATCCGGCGCGTTGGAACAATCGAACGTTGACCTTTCCGAAGAGTTTACAAAAATGATTGTAGCTCAGCGCGGTTTCCAAGCTAACGCAAGAGTGATTACCACTTCGGATACTCTTCTTCAGGAAATAACTAATCTTGTTAGATAAAAAATAAAACGCATATTCGCCTTTTTCAAAGCGTCGCCGCATTCACGGCGGCGCTTTTTTTGTTAAAATTTTTCCCCGATAAAATTCGGAAATCTATTCGAAGCGAATTGAAATTCACAAGTTTGATATCCTTTTACGTCAATCGGCTGCGCATTTTTACAATGTTGGTCGCCCGCAATCAATTAAAACTTTAATAATTTATTCTTTATTAAACGCCGGCGCCGCTTGATTTTGCCTGCATTTTTTTTAATATTAAAATTATTATAAAGCTTCATAAAATTTAATAGTAATAGTGAGGCATAAAATGAGAACCAAATATTTCATTCCATTATTTCTCATCGCAACGCTTCTTTTCATTGCAGCCGAGAAAAAGCAAAAAAATCAAAATCAAATAACTACAAACGACGATTACAACTACATCGCCGTAAACAACTGTCTGATGTGGGTTTCCAACAACGGCGACGGAAGCCACAACCCAATAACAGACGGAAGCGGATTTTATTGGCCCGGAGGTGAGAAGGCTACAATCACCGCAATTTATGAAGACGGTTTAATCTGGGGAGTTAAATTTGACGACGGCGGCGTGAAAACTAACGGCAGCGTGTATAGACACGGATTGCAAGCGGGAAAAATACTTCCCGACGGAACTCCCGACGACCCGGGAAAAGAAAAATACCGCGTTTACAAAATAAGTAAAAACTGGCGCTCTCTTCCTCCCGGACCTAAACGGGATAAATTGGAAAAAGATTACAATGAATGGCCCGTTGAAGACGGCGCGCCGTGGATTGACGTGAACGGCGACGGCGTTTTCACCCGCGGAATTGATCAACCGGAATTCGTAGGAGATGAAACGCTATGGTATGTTTCTAATGATTTGGATCCTGATAGAACAACTTTAGCATTTGGAACTCTTCCGATAGGTTTGGAAATTCAAACAACCGTTTACGCTTTTTATAGTCCTGAAAATTTTCTTCACAACACTGTTTTCAAAAAATATAAGATAATCAACAGAAGCAACGCCGTACTTAAAAATATGTATTTCGGCTATTGGGCGGACGTTGATCTGGGATTCGCGGGCGACGATTTCGTCGGCTGCGATACTTTGTTAAATCTAGGATATTCTTATAACGGCGACGAAAATGATGAGTCTTTTTACGGTTCGCCCTGTCCTGCATTAGGTTATGTTTGGTTGAAAACTCCGAAAAACATACTTACGGGAGAAGAACTTGGAATGACTGCTTTCACCTTATTTGTAAACTCTACTCATCCATACCCTGACCCTGATCCGCGTCCTAGAGAATGGGCAGTCGAATACTATAATTATTTACAAGGTTTGACATGGAACGGCGCTCCTTTTATTGATCCGAATACCGGAATCGAAACGCCTTTTGTTGTCCCGGGCGATCCGGTTGCCGGAACCGGTTGGTACGAAGGAGAAGGTTGGCCCGGAGGACCATATCTGGACGACAGACGTCAATTAATGTCAACCGGACCAATTTCGTTTTCCCCCGGCGATACGTTGGAATTGGAAATAGGAATAATTATTTCAAAAGGAGAAACAACGTTGAAAAGCGTCTCCGCATTAAAAGAAGATGTGGAAAAGTTGCGCATATTTTACGATTTATATCAGCCGGAACTTTACGTTCCCGGCGAACCTCAACCGCCGGAGAATTATTACTTGAGTCAAAACTATCCGAACCCCTTTTCAAAAAGTCTAAACGGTAATTCGGCAACGACAATAAATTATGAACTTCCCGTTGAACAGTTTGTAACTTTGAAAGTTTACAACATTCTCGGAGAAACTGTTGCAAC
>JAADIR010000152.1 GCA_013151245.1 Chlorobiota bacterium | reverse complement strand
AACTCTCCTTCGAGAGTAACTTCGAGCCTCAGCACGCCGTGCGTTGACGGATGCTGCGGACCCATGTTTAATATCATTTCTTCAGTTTTAAGAGCCATTACTCTCTTTGCTTTCCTCATTTAACAAAATTTCAGAATAAAGATTACGCATGTCCCGATTCCATCGGGGATTTTTGAATTGAGAAATCAAAAACCTCAAATCGCTAATCGATATTCTTAAATCATTTTTTAATACGGAACCTTCATTCCTTGATAAAATTCCGGATTTTGATAATCTTTTCTAAGCGGGAATCCTGCGTCCCAGTCGTAAGGCATCAATATTCTTATTAAGTTCGGGTGATTCAAAAAAATGATTCCGAACATGTCGTAAGCTTCTCTTTCGTGCCAATCGGCGGTTCGCCAAATAGGCTCGACCGATTCGACTTTCGGGTCTTCTCTGTCCGTTGAAACTTGAAGCGTAACTTTGTGTTTATGCTCAAAAGAATAGAGATGGTAGTAAACGCTGAGCGTTCCGCCTTTTATAACTAAATTTTCATTTTCGTCTTTTTCTTTTTCGCCGTTTGCGTCGTCAACGCCCGAAAGATTCATCAACGAATCGAATTTCAAATCTTCGTTCTCGAAAAGAAACTGCGATACTTCATGAATTTTTAAGGGATCGATTTTAATAATCGGTTCCGTAGGAAGAGAATCGTCAATTTCCAAAACGCTTTCGGAAAAATTTTCTTTTAATATTTCAAATATTTCTTCGGGTGATTTCATGCCGATTTTTTAACCAAAGTTTCGTGTCTTACTTTTTCCTGTAATTTAAGCAATCCTTCGAGAAGCGCTTCGGGTCTCGGCGGGCAGCCGGGAACGTAAACGTCAACCGGAATTACTCTGTCTATTCCTTTAAGAACGTGATAACCGTGTTCCCAATAAGGACCTCCGCTGTTGGAGCAGCTTCCCATTGAAATAATATATTTAGGGTCGGGCATTTGTTCGTATAATCTTTTGATTCGCGTAGCCATTTTGAGGGTGACCGTTCCGGAAATAATAATAATGTCCGATTGCCGCGGCGACGGTCTCGGAATAACGCCGAAACGGTCAAAATCGTAATGCGAAGCCGAAGTAGCCATCATTTCGATAGCGCAGCACGCCAAGCCGAAGCCCAACTGCCATAAAGATGAAAGCCGCGCCCAATTAAGTAAATCTTCTGTTTTTGTGATGACGATGTTGCCGTCGTTAAATTCTTTATCGAGTAATCCCATATTTTAGCTTGCCTTTAATGTTTCCGTATCGGAAGAATTCAATTTCAATTGTTCTTCTCTGTCGCGTTTAATTTTTGCTAATGTCGGAATATTAGGTTGGGGGCGCGCCCATTCGAGATCGCCTTTGCGCCATTCGTAAAACATACCGAGCGCAAGAACTAATAAAAAGATTATTCCGACCAAGAAACCATAAATTCCAAACTCCTTGTAAGTTAAAGCCCAAGGGAAGAGAAGCACAACTTCAACGTCAAAAATTAAAAATATTAAAGCTACTACATAAAAGCGGATGTTGAATTTAATCCACGGAGTGCCTTGCGGATTTTCCCCGCATTCATAAGTCTCCAATTTTTCGCGGGTGATTCTTTTGGGGCGCAACGCCCATGCGGCTATCAATGCAATACCGACAAAAGCCGCTGCGAGGAGTATAAATACAAAAATCTTGCCGAATTCTGTAAGCATAATTTCCAATTTTGTTTAAGGTCAAACTTAGTGTAACAAGACGTCATTGTCAAGAATAAATGACCTAAAAAAGTAAAAATTTTCCTAAAATTAACGCGCGTAATAGTTGCTATTAATAAAGCGTAGGAATCCGCTAAATATTTTTAAATTTTTCGAGATTTTCGTTTTCTCTTTTTGTCAGCTCAAATCCCGCGACGTCATAAATGTTATCTAACCATTTTTTATTAATTCGTTTTTTGGCAATTGTGATATCCTTTTTGTATTTGTCCCGGTTTTCCAACGTCGCCTCGGCAAACTTTGAAGCCGCGCGTAAATTAATAATATTAGGAACTCTTCTGTCGTTGCTGATTATAATAAGTTCGCCTACATAATCGGGATAAATACTGCAGATTTCAATTGCCGCATTTCCGGCTTCTTTCATAACGGTTATAAAATATGCCGATTTCAATTTTTCCGACGATGCGATTTGCAGTAAAATAGGAATGTTGTCGTTTGCCTTCGATTTTTTTATCATTCCGTCTTTTTTTAGAATTCCAATAAACTCCGAAAGTCGTTTTGAAAGCATATTGAATTTGCTTTTATCTCTTATTCCGAAACGGTTGACAAATTTATCGACTGCGCTTACAACGTCTTCGTAATTTCCAAATTTGGTTTCAAAAATTTCGCCGTTTTCGTTCAAATCGGAATTTCCGCCTTTGCTGAATATTTGTGAGTTCCGCAGTCCGTATAAAATGGATTTTGTTTGCGAGTTAATAGCCAAAACATTAATTCCGTTCGAATAAAATTTTGTGAGAACTCGTTCAAAAGTTGAAGAAGGAATTCGAAATTCAAGTTCAACTCCGTCGCCGGCTTCGTCGTAATTTACGTCAATTTTGGGAATGTTTGTAAAAATGTTGTAGAGAATATTTTTTACTTTACTCACTTCGTTGTGTTTGATCGATATGACAACTTTTTCAACAGCCATATTGCGGGTCAGAATTTTAACGCTTTCTGCATGCCGATGAGAAGTTTGTCTTCTTCGGAACTTTTTATGAATACTTCGTCGAAAAGTTTTTTCTCGTCTTCGCTTACTTTCTTTAATTCCTCTTTTTCATCGACGGTTTCCGGAGAAGGTTTCATCAAATAAATATGAACTTTTTCCGCGTTTTCCTTCTCGTCGGACCCGGTAGAATTTTTATCCGCCGGAAAAATATCGCGCATTTTCACGGCTAAAAAATCTTCCGTTAAAAGAGGCAGGTTTTCCGATAAGAATACATATTCCGGTTTTTCTTTGATGAAGATGTTTAATCCTTTCGCCCCGCTGTTTGTATCATAGATGATGAATCTTTCGTCGAGTTTCATTTTCAATTTTTCTTTGAAGATTTCATCTTGATCGACGATTAAAATTTTCTTCTTCTTTTTTTCCTCTCTTTCAAGAAGTTTATTGAATAAGTTATGATGCTGCTGTTCTTCTTCCAACGTATCAAAAACCTGCTGAATTATTTTCGCAGCCGTTTCATACATCATCGGTTTGAGCATATAGCTGAAAACTCCCAATTCCATTACTGCGTCAATTATCTCTTTTTCCGCGACGGCGCTCATTATTACTACGGGAACGGTTTTGAAACGGTTATCGTCCCGGATTATTTTAAGCATTTCCAGTCCGTCCATAATCGGCATTGTAATATCAAGGAATATCGCTTCAATAGGCTGGTCTTCGAGAATTGAAATCGCCTCCAATCCGTTTTCCGCTCTGAACACTTCCGCGTCAAAACGGTTTTTCAGCAATCGTGAAAGAAAAATTAGAATTGTTTCATCATCGTCAACAACAAGAACTCTATACATTAATTTTCCCTTAAAGTTAAAGCTTAAATTTTTAATTTATTGTCGAAAATTATTTCGTTTTTTTTAGCGTTAAAAAATATTTTTTTTGAAAGTTCGGTTTCATCTCGTTAAACAAAATTCTCAACTTCGCGATAATATTATTATATTTGAATAATAATCGATAAAAAGTTAAAAGAAATTTGAATGATTAATCCTTACATCTTCTTAGGTTACGCGGTAATCAATTTACTAATCGCAATTATCCTTTATGTCAAGCTCAGTAAAAGTTTTATCAGTCAATTCTACATAATAGCCGTAATCTATTTAATTACATTCGGCGGACTCGGTTCTCTCTACGGATATATTGAAGTTTCTTCGGTGCGGAATATCATTGTTCAGATTATCTTACTGATCTATTCATTCTTTCCGTTCATTTTTCTTCATTTCATAATCAACTTTGTCGGTTATAATAAAATGCTGAGTAACCGGCGAATTGTTAACGCGCTCTATTTTACCGGGTTGGTTAGTTATTTAAGCATATTATTCAATCTGATTCCGTCGCCGTTTTATGACGAGATGAGCGTGCGGATGAGCGGTTCTACGTTTTATATTACGTGGATGTCAATCTTCTTCGCTCTCGGTATTGCGCAGCTATATTCAATTTTCGGGGGATATTCCGAAAAAGGAATTCGCTCGAAAATTTTATTCACCGGTTTTGTAGTGCTTCTGCTCTTTTTGCCCGGTCCGTTTTCCGAATCTCTTTTTAAAACTTTGCTGGGCGACTACAGTAAATGGTACTACATTTCATCGCTGTTTTCTTTGATCGGCGCTATCTATATTGTTTTCCGTCATAAAACATCAGTTCATTTTTTAGAAGCGCTGCGGTCGTCTCTCGAACTTCTTCAAGACGTGCTAATTAAAACCGACGAGAATTTTAAAATTGAATTTGCCGAAGGGGGAGTCAGACCTCTGCTCGCCGTTGAACCGAAGCAGCTTGTCGGTAAAAATCTGAATGAAATATTCACGGATGAAAATTTCCTTGAAAAGTATAAAAATTTTATCGTTAACGAAAATCAGAGCAAAGGTTTATTCGACGCCCGCGTGGTTATTGAAGACGGGAATGAAGTATTGATGAACTTTTCTATTTCTCCAATTGTCGAAGCCGATACGATTGCGGGTTACCTTTTAATCGGTCGCGACATAACGGACAGGAAACGGATTGAAGAAGAACTTCGTCTGGCAAATGAAGAATTGGAATTGAGAGTGCAGGAGAGAACCGCAAAACTTGCCGAAGTGAACCGGCTTTTGCAACTTG
The DNA here is from genome assembly GCA_013151245.1 of Chlorobiota bacterium. Taxonomy (GTDB): domain Bacteria; phylum Bacteroidota; class Ignavibacteria; order Ignavibacteriales; family Melioribacteraceae; genus JAADIR01. The sequence goes on along the minus strand of JAADIR010000152.1, from coordinate 2,052 downwards.
ATATTGAGGATAGAAAACGGAAAGAAGCGCAGCTTAAAAAATTAACCGAAGAACTGAAACAAACGGTCGCGAGTAAAGATAAAATGTTTTCCATTGTCGCTCACGATTTACGAAATCCTTTCGTTACGCTGCTGGGGTTTTCCGAAATATTGGTTCAGGAAATCGACGGGCTCAGCAAATCCGACGCAAAACAATTTGCGCAGAATATTTACAATTCTTCCAAGCGAGTTTACCATCTGCTGGAAAATCTGCTACAGTGGGCGCGCATTCAAACAGATAGAATTGAATATACGCCGGTTACTTTTAAAATCAGTAAGATTCTTCAAAATGTGCTTATCCTTTATGAAGATTCGATTCTCCGAAAGAAAATACGCGTAACCAAACATATCAAATGCGATAAACCTATTTTTGCCGATCAAAATATGATTGAAACCGTTTTAAGGAATCTTGTTTCCAATGCAATTAAGTTTACCAACGAGAACGGAGCAATTACTTTTGAATCGGAATGCGACGGAAACTTTATGAAAATTTCAGTCGCCGATAACGGTATGGGAATAAGAAAAGAAGATATGGAAAAACTTTTCAGAATCGACTCAATTGTTTCGCTTCCGGATACGGAAAAGAGAAAAGGAAGCGGACTCGGATTGATTCTCAGCAAAGAATTTATTGAGAAAAACAGCGGAAGATTCTGGCTGGAAAGCGAAATAAACGTTGGGACCGCTTTCCATTTTACCGTTCCGTTAGATAAAAATCAGACGCAGCTTGGCAATTCTTAGTTTTTCAGCCCGACTGTTTTCTAAAATTTCAAAATTATCTTTCGCGTAAAGCGATATATATTTAAATTTTTGTATCTTTGCACACGTGTTCAATGCGGCTTCTCAAAATCAAAATTAATTAAGGAAAAACAACTATGCGTTCAAATATATTTTTAACGGCAATAATTTTTCTCTTCGTTTCCGTTGCGGTTTTTGCGGAGAATCAAAAGGACGATAGAATTATTGCAATTGCCAACTCCAAAATTTCCCTCACGCTGAATATTTCAGAAGATCAAATAAAGGACGAAATTTATGCCGTTCTTCCCGAATGGGCTGAGATGAATAACGGTAAGCCGTTTGAAATATCTATGGACGGAAATTTTAAGTTTGATATTATGTGGACATACTGGGACGCGCCGGGAAAGAAAAACAACGCGGACGTTGAAGTCGCGTTAACCGCGTCCGATTTTAAAATTGTCGGGGACGAAGAACAAATTACGGACGACAATAACCAATTAATCCGGTTGATTCTTTCGAGCAAGAAATATCCGTTTGAAATTGAAGTGGAATACTTTTTAGGGAAAGACGATTTTTTCATCAAAAAAACTACAACGATTAAAGATTCAATCTATTCGGATCATTTTCTTCGAAAGTTTTACGCTTTTGATTCGAAAATTAATGGAACGGGCGAAATAGTTAACCAAGGCGGGTTTGGGCAGCCGGTTGCCTTTAAGTTCGCCGACGGCGGGGCTTTCATCGGAATTGAATATCCGATTATGAAATCGGAAATTGAAACCGGAAAAAATTATTCGATTGTAAAGTGCAGCGAAGACGTTGGAAAGAAAATTACGGAAGAAGGAATTGAAAACCATTCCGTCGTAATCGGGCTTGCGCCGCGCGGCAACGTGAAATATTGGTTTAACAAATATCTCGATAACGTTCGCGTTGCGAAACTCAAACCATATACGCTTTACAACAGCTGGTACGATCTGCGTTCCGTCGATTATCCCGACGTGCCCGAACAGTTTTGGATGAATGAAAAAAACGTTTACAGAATAATTAAAAAAATAAAAAAGAATTTTATCGACGATCACGGAATTCAAATTGACGCCGTTGTGCTCGACGACGGTTGGGATGTTTACGAAAGCGACTGGCGGCTTCGCGCAAAACAATTCCCCAACGGAATGAAACCAATTGCCGATAAATTAAGCGAAACAAACACGGCGCTCGGAATTTGGTTCGGTCCCACCGGCGGATATTCATTCAGAATGAAAAGAATTAACTGGATGAAAGAACA
>JAADIR010000129.1 GCA_013151245.1 Chlorobiota bacterium | reverse complement strand
CTCCGCTGCGCTTCCGGCTTCACTTTGTTGCGCCGAGACAAGCCGCCGAGATAAATTATCCATTTTCCATTATCCATTGCGGTTTACCGCGCTATATATCGTGAGTTTCAATTTTTTTCAGCCAATTTTAAACTTATGCCGAAAACTTCATTTTCATATTAAACCAATTGTTATATTTAAAATTAAATTTTTTAAGAAAACTTATAAATGCAGCCGAACATAAACATAGGATTGGTAACCGGAAGCGAACTGAAATTTTCGCTGCTCGGTAATTTTTATCAGCTCGGAACTCAAAACATTTTCAGCGGAAATTTTACCGCCGAAATCAGAAACGGAAAAGTTTTGCTGAAAGGAGAAACGGGCGAGTTTTTATTTTCAAGCGGAATAACGTTTGAGCCGGATAATTTTAATATCGAACTGTTCAAAGTTTTCGGCGTGAAAATAGGAATTGATTTCCACTGGGAGTCCGCAAAGGATTTGATTTTTACGGGTTCGCTGAAACTGATTATTGAAAACGGGAAGCTAACCGCCGTAAATATTCTCCCGTTGGAATATTATTTGGACGGCGTAATCTCGTCGGAGATGAATCCGAAAAGTCATAAAGAATTTTTGAAAGCGCACGCCGTAATCTCCCGCAGCTGGCTGATGAGTCAGATTGCAAGGCGAAATAAAATATCGAAAGCCGAATCTTCCCCCGATGAAAACGGCGGAGACGAAATAATTAAATGGTATGACAGAGGCGACCACAAAAATTTTGACGTATGCGCCGACGATCACTGCCAGCGTTATCAGGGAATAGGGAAGAACATAAGCGAGACAGTCCGCGAGGCAATTTGGCAGACGCGCGGTTTGGCTCTCGTTTATAACGATAATGTTTTTGACGCGCGTTACTCGAAATGCTGCGGAGGAAAAACCGAACTGTTTGAAAATGTTTGGAGCGATGAAGAGAAATCGATAATCCCAAGTATTTTCGATTACAAGTTTCCGCCGGATAATTTTGAAGAGGATTTGAGCTTGGAAGAAAATATGGTCAAGTGGATCTACGGTTCGCCGGAAGCTTTCTGCAATATAGACGAAACCGGATTCATAGACGACATCCTTGTCGAATTCGACCAAAAGACAAAAGATTTTTTCCGCTGGAGCGTGGAATTCAGCCAAGTGGAAATATCGGAGTTAATCGCAAAGAAATCGGGAATAGATTTCGGAGATATTTTAGATTTGATCCCCGTTGAAAGAGGCGCGTCGGGACGTTTGATCAAGCTGAAAATAATCGGACGCAAAACCGAAAAAATTATCGGGAAAGAATTGGAAATCAGGCGCGTCCTTTCGGATACTCATCTTTACAGTTCGGCTTTTATTGTTGAAAAGATTGGCGGCGGCAATAATGACGCGCCCGATAAGTTCATATTGCGCGGAGCCGGCTGGGGACACGGCGTCGGGCTTTGCCAAATCGGAGCCGCAATTATGGCGCGCCGGAAATACCGCTTCGATGAAATACTTGCGCATTATTATCCCGGCGTTCAAATAAAACGAGTCTATTGATGAAGGTTCTATATTCTTGTTTGTCTCAAAGCTGGGGCGGAATGGAAATGTTTACCGTAACGGCGGTAAAGCAGCTGCTGAAGTGCGGTATTAAAACGGAGCTTTTATGTTATCCGAACAGTAAAATTTATCAAAAAGCCGTCGAGGAAAATTTAATTGTTCACGCCGTTAAAGCGTCCGGGTACTTTCATCCCGGCGAAATTATTAAAGTCGCGCGGTTAATTAAAAAAAGCGGCTATTCTCTGATTCATACGCAGGCGTCAAAAGATTTATGGATACTAACGCCGGCGCTGAAAATTGCCGGAAGCGGCGTCCCGTTGTTTCTTACAAAACAGCTTGGCTCCTTTATTGTAAAAAAAGATTTTCTTCATAGATATTTATACGAGAGGGTTGCCGCGGCGTTTGCAATAAGCGGAATAATTGAAAAGAACTTGATTGAAACCACTCCGCTGACGAAAGAAAAAATAAGACTTTTACACAACGGAGTTGACACGAGTTTATTTTCGCCTGAAAAGGGAAACGGGGAAAAAGTCCGGAAAGAGTTTGGAATTACGGAAGATGAAATTGTGATAGGGATGCTGGCAAGATTGAGCGAGGGAAAAGGACACGAAGAAGTTTTGACTTCGGCAAAGATGCTTTCGCAAAAATTTGACAATCTCAAAATTCTATTAGTCGGCGAAGCGAGCCGCGGCGAAGAAGAATATGCGAAAAAAATCAAAGCTCTTGCGGAAGAAAGCAAATTGAATAATGTTATTTTTGCCGACTTCAGAAGCGATACGGCGGACGTTCTTGCGGCGATGGACATTTTCGCATTCCCTTCTCATTCGGAGGCGTTCGGAATTGCGCTGGTTGAAGCGATGGCAATGGAAAAACCGTGCGTCGCTTCCGACAGCAACGGGATACTCGATATTGTAATCGACGGTGAAACCGGTTATCTTTTCAAAACCGGAAACGCGGAAGATTTAACCGAAAAGCTGGAACGCTTGATTTTATCGGCGGAAAAACGAAGCGAACTCGGGAAAGCGGCTCGTGAAAGGGCTGTGGAGCATTTTGACATAAACATTCTAACGGAGAAGGCAATCGGTTTTTACAAAGAATTTATTGATAAAAGGATGGCGGAGAGATGACGTTTTTAAATCCGTCCATTTTGTTTGGATTACTCGCGGCGTCTATTCCCGTGCTTATTCATCTTTTAAATTTGCGAAAATTGAAAAAGGTTGAGTTCAGCACGCTTGCGTTTTTGAAGGAAATTCAGAAGACGAAAATTCGGAAACTGAAATTGAAGCAGTGGATTCTGCTCGCTTTGCGCGTCCTGATTATTTTACTTCTTGTCTCCGCTTTTGCGCGTCCGACCGTGGATGCGGTTTCAATCGGCGGACTTTCTTCAACGGCAAAGACGACGGCGGTTTTTATCCTTGATAACTCTTACAGCATGTCTTACGTCGGCGACGAAGGATCGTTTTTTAATAAGGCTAAATCGATTGTCTCGGTAATTGCCGGGGACTTAAAAGAAGGGGACGACGCGAGCGTTATATTAACGTCCGGGAAAAATCGGGTTGAAAATCGAACGAGAAACATTGATCGTTTTAATAAGTCGCTCGACGAAAAGAAAATTGCATATTCAAAAGGGAATCTTTTCGGCGGATTGTCAGACGCCGGAAGAATTCTCGGTTTGTCGCACAATTTCAATAAGCAGGTTTTTATTTTATCCGATTTCCAAAAATCAAATTGGTCAACCGATTCGGCGTTTGCGGAAAGCGCCGCGCGGGCGTTTAATGAAGACGCCCAATTATTTCTCGTTCCGTTTTCTCATAAATCAATCTCCAACGCCGCCGTGACGGATTTCAAATCGGAAAATCAAATATTTGAACTGAATAAAAGCATTTCATTTGTCGGAAGCATTTCAAATTTCGGAACGACAGATTTCCACGGTCTGGTTGTTTCGCTTTTTATCAACGGAAAGAGAGTGGCGCAAAAGAATGCCGACGTGTCGAAAGGGAAAACCAAAATCGTCCGTTTGGAAACGGAGCTGAACTCCGCCGGAATCTTGGACGTCGGTCTGGAAATTGACGACGACGATATACTTTATGATAACAAAAGATTTGTTACGCTGTTTGTTCCCGAAAAAATATCCGCGCTGCTATTGACGGAAAAAGCGGAAGACGCATTATACGTAAAAACGGCGCTTCTTAGCGAAGGAAAGAATATTTCCGTAACGGAAAAGAAAACGGATGAAATTTATTCCACGGATTTGAAATCGTTTGACGTTGTCATTCTAATCGGCGCGGGAATGAATTCCGGTTACTTGCCGCTTGAAGATTACTTGGCGTCGGGCGGTTCCCTGCTTCTGTTTCCATCTTCGTCTCAGAAGATAATTCCGTTCTATCAATTAAGTTCCGCGCTCGGCTTGCCGCGTCCGGTGGATATTATTGACGTTGAGAAAAATCCTTTCGAAATAAGCGGCGAAGATTTAAATAGTTTAATATTTAAGAACATGTTTCAAAACGGAAAACCTGAATCTCCCAGAATATTTAAGTACGTCAAAAACCTTCCGGCGCAGAATTCGCGTTCCGTTATGAAACTGCCGGACGGCTCCGGCTTTTTGACGGTAACGGAAAAAGGGAAAGGAAAAGTCGTCGTCTTTTATTCGGCTCCCGTATTGAGCTGGAGCGATTTCCCCGTGAAAAACATATTCTCTCCGCTGATTGTTCGATCGGTTGCTTTTCTCACAAGTTCCGGAAGAACTAATCAATCCTACTTTGCCGGCGAACCGGTCGCATTGAATTTTGGCGGCAAACTTTCATCTTCAATAAAGATTGAAAGTTCGTTTGGGCTCAATGTTATTGTGCCGGCTGATAAAACGGAAGGAAAGCGGCGCATGAAGTTTACGGATACTTTTATTCCGGGTAACTACAAAGTAATCAACGGAAAAAAAGCGATCGATTATTTTTCGATTAATATCGACGCGCAAGAATCGTTAAATGAATATTACACGGCGGATGAATTTGCGGCGAAGCTCAGAACCGCCGGCGTTAAAAGCAAAATGATTACGGTTCAACCGGGGGAAGATATCGGGAAGATAATCAAAGAAACGCGTTACGGCTCGGAGCTGTGGCGCTTGTTTTTGATTTTGGCTTTGCTTGCGGCTGTTATCGAAATGTTAATTTCTAAAAATGCAAAGAAAGAGATGAAGGAATTTGGAAACGATAGTTGAACTAAATAAAGAAAAAGCGATTCTCGTCGCATTGAAAACGTCCGATATTTCATCGGAAAAAGTTAACGAACAGATTGACGAGCTTGAAAAATTGGCGGAAACTGCCGGCGCGCAAACTGTATTCAAAATCATTCAGGTGAAAAACCGCCGCGACCCCGCGCACTTTATAGGAAAGGGGAAGGCTGAAGAAATTGCAGAACTTGCGGAAATGAACGATATCAATCTCCTGATTTTTGACGACGACTTAACGGCGACGCAGGTGAGAAATCTTGAGCGTTTAATCGGGAAAAAAATCCTTGACCGCAGCGGATTGATTTTAGATATCTTCGCGTCTCACGCCAAAACGCGCCAAGCAAAAACGCAGGTGGAACTTGCGCAGCTTCAGTATCTTTTGCCGCGCTTAACAAGAGCGTGGACTCACCTTTCGAAACAGCACGGCGGCATCGGCACAAAGGGACCGGGGGAAACTCAAATTGAAACCGACCGGAGAATGATTCGCCTTCGTATTTCAAAGCTCAAAGAAAAATTGAAAAAAATAGAATCACAGCAAGTTACAAAGGGATTGAAAAGAAAGGACTTTATCACGGCGTCCTTAGTGGGATATACAAACGCCGGAAAGTCAACGATCCTCAATCTTTTAACCGACGCCGACGTTTTGGTTGAGGATAAACTTTTTGCGACGCTCGATTCAATTACGCGTTCGCTTGAGTTGGCAAAAAACAAAAATATTCTCATCAGCGATACCGTGGGTTTTATCAGAAAGCTCCCGCATCATTTAATTGAATCGTTCAAAAGTACGCTTAGCGTTGTTCGGGAAGCGGATTTAATTTTGCACGTAATTGATATTACGCATCAATTCTTTGAAGATCATATTCACATTGTTGAAGAAACGCTTAAAGAATTGAACGGCAACGATAAAACCGTCGTTAAGATATTCAATAAAATTGATCTGTTGGATGATAAAAATAGAATGGAATATGTAAGAAACAGATACCCCGACGCGTTGATGGTTTCGGCGACGAGGGGAATCAATATACAGAAGCTGCATGAAATGTTTCTGGAAAATTTTGAGAAAAATTTCATGGAAATGATTTTTGACATTCCGATTGAAAATTCAAAAGAGATTGCGCAAGTTTACGAATTAGCCGACGTTCTTAACGTTAATTATGAAGACGATAAAGTAAATATCCGGCTTCGCGCTTCAAAACAAAACGCTGATAAAATTAAAAGGTTGTTCAAATGAAAAGAGAGAATTTAATTATTGACGGAAAATCTTTGACGTTGGAAAAGATTAAAATATTTATCGAAGAAAATCCGTTTGTAAAATTATCGGGCGAATCGCAAAGGAAAGTTAAAAAAGCCAGAAAATTAATTGATAAATGGGTGAAGGAAGACGCCGTAGTTTACGGCGTAACAACGGGTTTCGGTCAATTTGCAAATGTAAAAATATCCGCCGATCAATTAGAACAACTTCAGGAGAATTTAATTCTCAGTCATTCCGCCGGCGTGGGAGAAGCGCTTCCGCCCTTTATTGTTAAGCTTATGATGCTTCTGCGCGTAAACGCTTTGGCGCGCGGACATTCCGGAATTAGACTCGAAACGCTGCAGCTTCTTATTGATATGATGAATAACAATATCATTCCTCTTGTCCCGTCGCAGGGTTCGGTTGGCTCCAGCGGCGATCTGGCTCCATTGTCCCATCTCGCTCTTGCGATGATTGGAAGAGGGAAAGTACATGTGATTAAAAATTTAGATAAACTTTTTACCGCGGACGTAAAGCCGTCCGCCGCAAAATCCGCTTTGAAAAAGTTCGGATTATCGCCCGTTAAACTTACGGCAAAAGAAGGGCTGTCGCTAAACAACGGAACGCAGATGATGACGGCGTTTGCGTCGTATATTTGCGTGAAAGCAAAAGAGCTTGTGAAAACGGCGGATATTTCCGCGGCGCTTTCTCACGAAGCGTTGCGGGGAACGGACAAAGCGTATGATAAAAGGCTTCACGAGCTCAGACCGTATAAAGGGCAGACGGAGGTTGCCGAAAACATACTTAAACTGATTCGAAACAGCGAGATAAGAAAATCGCATTTAAAAAACGACAACCGAGTACAAGATTCATATTCGCTTCGCTGCATCCCGCAGATTCACGGGGCTTCGCGCGACGCGGTCGATTATGTCCGCTCCCGCGTTGAGATTGAATTAAACTCCGTCAACGACAATCCGCTTGTATTTCCCGACGACGGCGATCATTTGGAAGGCGGAAATTTTCACGGTCAGCCGATGGCTCTTGCAATGGATTTTATGGGAATTGCGCTTGCGGAACTTGCAAACGTTTCCGAGCGGAGAATAGAAAGACTTACAAACGGTTCGCTCAGCGACCTTCCGCGTTTCCTTACCGAGAACGGCGGATTGAATTCGGGATTTATGATTCCGCAATACACCGCGGCGAGTCTTGTTTCGGAAAATAAAGTCCTCGCTCATCCCGCATCCGTCGATTCCATTCCGACGTCGGCGAATCAGGAAGATCATAATTCTATGGGTTCTATTGCGGCGAGGAAATGCTTTCAAATATTGAAGAATGTTCAAACCGTAGTTGCAATTGAATTGTTAACTGCCGCGCAGGGAGTGGAATTTCTGAAACCGCTTAAAACCGGAATCGGCACAACGGTTGCGTATAAGACAATTCGCAAATACGTAAAACCGCTGAAGAGAGACAGAATAATGTATCTCGACATTGAAAAAATATTGCAGTTAGTGCAGTCCGGCGAACTGCTGAATGAAGTTGAGAAGAAAATTGATTTGTATTGAGTTCTGTATCGGCGTGCTTATAGAAGGCTTTGAATAACCTAATTTCGTCGTCCTGAATTTATCCACTGAATTCTGCGAATTTCAGAATTGTTATTTTAGTCTATAATCGAATTTTGAGATGCTGAAACAATCCGGCAACCGTCGGGCAATATGACGTTTTTTCTAATATTATTCAAAAACTCCAATTAATTATTCTACCCAATTCTCAAGTTTTATGTTTTCCATTCTGTTAAATTCTTTAATGTTTCGTGTAACCATAATCATATTATTTGCAATTGCGGTTGCGCCTATCAGCAGGTCGAAATCACTTATTGTCCTGCCTGATTTTTGAAGTTTTACTTTCTCTTTTGCAAATACTTTTATGCCGTTAAAAATCGGAAGTATCGGTATTTGGTTTGAAAACTCTTCTATTAAAGCAAAGTTCTTTGCTTTTTGTTCGCTCTTTTCCGCTCCGTAAATTAATTCGGCATAAGTAATCTCGGAAATAGCAAAATTAGAAAGCCCTATTTCAGACAGCTTTTTATCGAGATTAAACATACCTTTAAATATGTAGATACAAATATTGGTGTCTAATAAATATTGCATTACAATTCCGCTATTTCTCTTTTGTTGTATCTCGAATTTTTAATTTCATCAATTATTTCTTCGGCGGTTTCCTCGCCTTGCCAAGCTCCAAAGATATTGTTAATATTGTATTTTTGTTTCGGCTTAGTATTTATAGATTTAGTTAGTTTAATTATAAGACTCTTTTTAGAGTTAATATCTAAATTCTCCAATATTCCAAAATATTTATTTAATGTGGCTTCATTGACTGTCAGATTTTCCATGGCTGCCTCCGCTTACTGAAATAATTCATTTACGTTTTAAAGTTACTTTTTTTTTAAGTCTCTATCAATGTAATTGCAATAACCCCGCAATTCAGCGCCAAATTTTACGTATGACAGATTAGTAATCTGTCATACGTAAATAGGCGTAAACGTTTTTCATAGCTTTGCCTCACTCTTGCTTAATTATTTCTTATGCAAAACGTATAAAGCGAATTAAGCGATTTCTCTCAAATACATTAAATATTTTTTTTGAACGCTAATCGGCGGAAAGGTTCTTCCTTCGTACTTTGATTCGAAGTCAAACCCTGTCAATCCAAATAGTTCATTCAATGCTTTGAAAGTGAAAACGGGCGGGAAACCGTTGTCTCGTAGGTAGTGAATTAATTTTAAGGTTTTAAAACCGTCGAACCAGAATTTTTTTTGTTTGTTCAACTGTTCGTTTTTTTTTGAATTTGCTTTAATACTATTCCAACTTTGGGCAAAGTTATTTATTTCGAGAAACTCCGTTAACGGCGGAGAAAAGTCAAATGCGTTTTCCAAAAGCGATTCTGCGGAAGTTTTAAAACCGGCGGAGCTAAAGATCCGCAGCCATTCTTTTAGTATGACAAACGATTTTGGATTGTACAGCAGATACTCGTCAGTTACATGAGAAAGGAAACGGTTTACCCGTTGTCCCGTGCCGAAAGGAACGCGCCACGAACCGCGCGGCGACGGATAAATAACGGTTTCCGATATTTCTTTTACTTCAACAACCTTGGATAGTTTTTCCATAAAATAAAAATCTTCCGCCGCTTTACGTTTGTTCATCCCGCCGATTTTTACGTAACTCTCAGCGTCGCAAATCATTGTCGAGCCGATTGTGTGAATGGCGTACGGCGAACCGGCAAACTTCAGTCCGAGCAAATAGTAGCGCAGAAAAATTTCATAAACAACAATGGCTTTTAGATTTTCTTCGTCATTTGGAAAAGTATGTTCAAACCGAACGTATGCTGCGGAGTAATTGTTTCTATTGAAAGAATTGATGATTGAAGCGAAATAATTATTCCCGACAACGCAGTCGGAATCAAGAGACGTAATGATGTTTTTCCGGTCGCTGTCATAATTGAAAAAAGTAAGCGCCGCGTCCATCCCGATCTTTCTCGCCAGCCCGACCCCGCCTTCTTTTTCCGGCAGTTCGTTCCCTTCCGAAGAACAATCAATTACGGCAATGTTTAATTCTGAAGCGGCGTTCGCGCTTTTAGCGATTTCCGTTTTCAAAAAATCAATTGTTTGAAAATTGTTCTCTTTAATTTCAACGGGAGTCGATTTTAAGTTATTCACTACGAAAAGAACGAGCGTCCTCCGTTTCGATTCCGAATCGTTTTTTTCGTCGAGAGAAAACAAAAGCTTCTTGACGTTTTCAAGTTCGCCGATAGCGGGGACGACAACCACATCTTCAAAAACGCGTTTTGCCGGAAAGTATAGTCGTCCGGTTTCCGCCGCATGTTTTTGCAGATACTTATCTATTTTATACTGTAAATTATTCATCTTTTTTATTCAAGAATACGTCAATCAATTTTTCAGCTTTCCGTATTTCGTCATTTTTCATCCAATTGATTTCTATTCCTTCCCTTTCCATTTTTCTGAACCAAGTCATCTGTCGTTTAGCGAATTTATGAATTGCGGAATTAAGTTTCTGGTACATATCGTTGTAGTTTAGTTCGCCCGATAGATGTTCCGTAACAAATCTGTATTCAAGACCGAAACGCTTCAGCCGCTCGGCGGGCACGCCTTCGTCCAACAGGCGTTTCACTTCTTCGATCATTCCTTCCTTCAGTCTTTTTTTTAAGCGCGCAGTGATTCGTTTTTTTATTTCGCTCCGATCTTCCATCACCCCGATAACAAGCGAATTAAAATTTTCCGCGATTGTTAAATTTGCATGTTCCGGACTTTCATGAATTAAAACGGAAGCGATCATTCTTTTACGGTATAAAACATCCGTCGTGTCGTGAGGATTCGGTTCGTATGAAAGAAATATTTTTCTCAGCTCTTTATCGGAAAGTTTTTCAAGTTCTTCTTTCCTTTTGGGATGGAAATCGGCTTTTTTTAACTCGTATTTATTAAGGACGGCATTCAGGTACATTCCCGTTCCGCCTACAAGAAAGGGGAGTTTATTTCTTTTTGAAATATCTTCGAACGTTTGGTTGAAATCTTTTACAAAAGAAAAAAGATTGTATTCGTCCGCCGGTTCGATTAAATCGATTAAATGCGAAGAGATTGTTTTACCGTTAATTGAATAATCGGAAACGTCTTTCCCCGTTCCGATATCCATACGTTTGTAAACTTGGCGGGAATCGGCGGAAATAATTTCTCCATCGAAAGCGTCGGCTAATTTAACGGCAAATATTGTTTTCCCGACGGCGGTCGGTCCGAGGATTGTTACGAGTCTGCGCGGCATTTTAATAAATTAAAAAGCATTTGCCAGCGGAAGAGCAATCAATATCGTTGTGCCTTCTCCCAATTGGCTTTCAACTTTAATTGTGCCGCCGTGGTCTTCGATGATTTTTTTCGTAATTGAAAGACCGAGACCGGTTCCCTCTTTCTTCCCGTAAGTCATAAAGGGTTCAAAGATTTTTTCCCGCAGTCCGTCGGGAATCCCGAGTCCGTTATCTTTGATCATAATCTGCACGGAACTTTCGCCCAAAACCGTTTGGACAAAAATCGTTCCGCCTTCGGGCATTGCGTCGCATGCGTTTTTAATAATATGATGGAAACTTTGGAAAAACTCTTTTTGATCGACCTTCACGGTAACGTCGGAGTCGAATTCTTTGGATATCTGACTGTTCCGCGTTCTTACGTAAGAATCGAGACGGTTGATAAAGTCGTTCAACACGTCGTTAATGCTGGAAGGCACCGTTCTTAATCCGGAAGTTCCTTCCGAATAATTGGAAGTCGTTTGAACAAGGTCGGCAACGTGATTGAGCTGGTCGGTCATCATCTCAAGCACTTGCTTTACGTCCGGCGACAAATCTTTTTCTTTCAAATGGTCTGCATAACGTTTACTTACGAGTATCGGTTTTTTAATATCCTGAATAAGAAAATTTGCCATCTTTCCGAGAGAAGAAATACGTTCGCCATGAAGCAGTTTTTCAACGAGCGCCGCGTTTTCCAAAGCGAGCGCAATGTGGATTGAAAGAGCTTCCAACAAGTCTTCGTCCATTTTCGAAAACTCGCCTGCGCTGCTGTTGAGCAATTGAATAACGCCGACAATTATTCCCAGTTTGTTTTTTATCGGATAACAAAGCATACTTTTAGTTTGATAACCGCTTTCGGAATCGAATGTGCGGTTGAACCGCTCGTCTTCCTGAACGTTTTCGATGTTAACAATTTCACCGGACTCGGCAACCCAACCGGCAATGCCTTCTCCCATTTTCAGTCGTATTTCTTTAATGTCTTCGCCGAGCGTAATTTTCGACCAAAGTTCGCTTCTTCCTTGATCTACGAAATACAATGTTCCGCGGTCGGCGTTCAGAAGGTTGCATGCGACATTGACGACATTTGTTAACGCGTCGTCTATTTTAATATTTGAGTTTACAATTTCAGCCGCTTTTATCAGCATCTCAAGTTGGTTGCGCGAAAGTTTTTCTTCTTTGGTTTTATTTTCTTCCGCAACGGTCGCCGGTTTGTTCTCAATTATTGACTGAGGTTGTTCTTCCGTTTTTTGATTGTTTTCTTCAACCGCAGTCGGCGTTTTAGTTTCCGTCGGCGGTTCCTCGGTTTTGCTCGTTTCAGTTTCCTCGAATAGTTCTTCCGAGTTTTCAGCCGCCGGCGTCGTTTCCGCCGAGGCTTCATCCGTTGCGGGGAATTCTTCAATCGGAGCGTCGTCCGGAAAAATAATTTCGTCCCCTTCAGGGGAAACCAATTCGTTAACGCCTTCAGGAGCTTCGGCGGTTTCTGAATTTTCTTCAAAAATTTCTTCGGGATTCTGCGGCTCGCCGTTTGTAATTTCGTCGGGCGCATTTTCTTCGGAAGCAATTAATTCATCAATCTTTCTCAATTCGTCTTCGGAAGATATTCCGCCGAGGAAAGAATCTTCGGCAAGCTCCGAACCGGTTTCAAGTTCGTCAACCATTGGCGGTTCGGGCGTTTCGGTGAACAACGATTGGTCTATTGGAGTTTGTTCGGCTTCCGCCGGAGCCGGAGTTCCTTGGGCGGCTGCGGTCTCTTTTTTAATCTCAAATTCTTCGTTATGTTCTTCGTAATCTTCGGGACTTTCGAATGATTCGATATCGATATTATAATTACTTTCCCCCGACTCTTCGAAAGCGGTCACTTTTTTGTTTAGGCGAGCGTTATGATTCCCTTCGTTTCCCGTCGTTCCCGATTCTCCCGCGCGCTCTTCCGTTTTCTCTTTGTCCGTCGGAATTTCTTTCGTTTCTTCTTCTTCCCGAGTAGAAATAATATCGGAGAACCCCTCGCCGAAAGAGCTTTGAAGATTTGTAAGAATGCGTTCGTCTTGGGAAATCAGCAATTCCAATTCGTTTTTTGAAAGACCGATAATGTATGAATCGCGCAGCGCGACAACCGTCGATTTTCTTTTCGACTGGCGCAGCAATTCCTCGTGACCGAAGTAATCGTTATCGGTAAAAATGTAGGAAAGAGTTTTGCCGTCTTTCTGTTTCTTTAGTAAATTTAATTCCCCGCTTACAATAAAATAAATATAGTCGGCGGGATTATCTTCGCGATAAAGAATTTGACCTTCGGTGACGGTAATCAGCGTGCCTTTAATATCGCCGAGATTAAATGCGGATGCGTTGAGATTATCGAATAATCGATTATTTTTTAATGCTATATAAAGTTGATTTTCCATCTAATAGAATAATAATGAAAAATATTAAAAATACAAAGATTGAAAAAGCGATAATAACACTATCGGAAAACGATTCGAAAATGTTAACTCTAATAAAAAAGTTCGGAGTAATTCAATTACAGCCCCGCCGTCGTTATTTCGAAGCGATTATCAGAATTATCATCGGGCAGCAACTTTCTCTAAAAGCCGCCGATTCGATAGCTAAGAAAGTATTCAATTACTATGCCGACAAACCTACCGCCGAAAAGATTGCGGTGACTGAAGATAAGACTTTACGCTCTCTCGGTCTTTCTAATTCCAAAGTTAAATATGTCAAAGATTTCTCATTTAAATATATCAATAAAGAAATTAAGCCGGGCGCCTTTTTTCGTATGACTAACGATGAGATTATTGCCGAATTGACAAAAGTTAAGGGAATAGGAATTTGGTCGGCGCACATGTTTTTAATTTTCTATCTTGCCAGATACGATGTTTTGCCTTATTCTGATCTTGGCATAAGAAAAGCAATTATGTTAGTTTACGGACTTAAAAATTTACCGGATGAAGATACCGTAAAAAAAATAGCGGAAAAGAAACGTTGGCGTCCTTACGAAAGCGTTGCCGCTTTATATCTTTGGAAATCGCTGGAATAGTTTTGAAACTTTTTATCACAAACATCATCAAATTGAATGACTGAATCGGAGTTAATAGCTCTTGCGCAGAAGGGCGACAGAAAAGCGCTAACGGAGCTTGTAAAAAAATACGAACAGACGATATATAATTTTGCGTTTAAAATTTGCCGCGATAAAGAGAAAGCCGAGCATACGATGCAGGAAACGTTTCTCAGCATGGTTAAATCTCTTTATCAGTTCAGCGGAAAATCGAAATTGTCAACGTGGCTTTATACCGTCGTGAGCAATCACTGTTTAATGCTGGCAAGAGCGAATAAGAAACATACGTTCGCTTCTTTGGACGACGACGACGCTTACATCAGAGACGTTAGCGTTGAAGACTGGAAAATTATTCCCGAAAAAGTCGCCGAAAATAACGAGCTGAAAGAAGCGCTGGATAAAGCGGTTGAAAAGCTTCCTCCGGATTACAGAATAGTTTTTATGCTGAGAGACGTTGAGGGGCTGTCAACCGAGGAGACGGGAAAAGTAATGAATCTTTCCGTGCCGGCAATTAAGTCGAGGCTGCACCGCGCGCGCGCGTTTTTAAGAAATGAATTAAACGAGACATTAAGAACATGACTGAAAACAAGAATTCACAAAAAGACATTTCATGCAAAGAGGTGATGCACCACATTTGTGAAAATCTAGGCGAGGACCTCGATTCTCCGAAGTGCGTTCTTATTAAAAGACATCTCGATAATTGTGAATCATGTCAAAGTTATTTTCACACGGTTGAAAGCACAATAAAATTTTACAAAGAATATAACGTAAAAATTTCTAACGACGCCCATAGTCGGTTACTCGACGTACTCGGCTTAAAAGACGATTAAATTTTTGGGCGCTTCGGAACAAATCTAATAATTCATGGATACGGAATATAAATTTTCTACGCAAGTTGAATGGAAGGGCGGAAAGATAGGGGAATTGCAGAGCGACGGTTTTCCGAAGGTGAACGTCGCAACGCCGGTTGAATTTCCTAACGGCGTTCCAAACGTTTGGTCGCCGGAGCATTTATTTGTCGCCGCCGCTGAAGTTTGCTTGATGACGACTTTTACCGGAATTGCGGAAGCCTCGAAAGTTGATTTGGTTTCTTACAAAAGTTCCGCCGAAGGGAAGGTTGAAAGAATTGACGGCAAGTTTCGTTTTACCGAAATTATAATCTCGCCGGAGATTGTCGTAGCAAGGGAGAAAGACGTCGAGCGCGCCGAAAGGCTTATAAACAAAGCCAAAGAGCTTTGTCTTGTTTCCAATTCTTTAACCGCGGACGTGCGGATTGATTATAAAATTACCCTTGCCGCAAATTGACGCGAATTATTTATTCAAATACGAAAGCGCGTCTTTTATTAATTCTTCAATTGTCGCGTCAGGTTTTCCGTCCAAAATTTTTCTGATTGAATTTTCCGCCGTCTTTTGATTGTAACCCAGATTTACTAACGCTTTGACTGCGTCGTTCATTATTGTGAATGACGGCGCAACGCTTTCCATTTCTTCGGAAGCCAGCGAAGAAACTTTATCTCTCAATTCTATAATCAATCGCTCGCCGGTTTTTTTACCTATTCCCGGAACGGCGACAATTCTATTCAAATTTGCGGTTCTTATCGCTTCAATCAATTCCGCCGTTTGAATTCCCGACAAAATACTCTGCGCAAGTTTCGGTCCGATTCCGCTAATGCTTATCAATAATTCAAAAATTTTCTTTTCGGGTTCGGATGAAAATCCGTAAAGAGTAAGAGAGTCTTCCTTAACGTGAAGATAAGTGTGCAGCGATGTTTCTTCTTTTTCGTTCCCCAGTTTTTCAAATGTCGGGATTGTAATATTGACAACATATCCGACTCCGTTAACGTCGAGTAAAAGCCGCGTAGGTTTCTTTGAAATTATTTTTCCCTTTAAATAACCGATCATGATTTAAGCTCCTATAATTCTATCGGGATTTTCGTTCGCAAATTTTTTCCAACTTCCCGCGGCTCCTTTCAAAGAAGTCGTTTGAAAAGCGTGGCACACGGCTACGGCGAGCGCGTCCGATTCGTCGAAACGCATTTTTTCCGTTCTTATCGTCAACAATTTTTTTATCATATACTGCACTTGTTCTTTTGACGCGGCGCCGTTTCCTACGACCGATTTTTTAACTTCGCGCGGGGAATATTCTCCGATAGGCAATTCGGCTTTGGATGCGGCTAAGAGCGAAACGCCTCTTACGTATCCTATTTTTAAGGCTGATTGAATATTCTTTCCGTAGAATGCGGTTTCAATTGCAAATTGGTCGGGGTTATGAATTTTTATCTGTTTTGTAATTTCATCAAAAATAAATTCCAGTCTGCCGCTAATCGGGTCGCCCGCTTTCGGTTTAATAATTCCGGATTTGACAAGAAGAAAAGAATTGTTTCTGAAAATAACAATCCCGAAACCTGTAAATTGCGTTCCCGGATCTATGCCTAAAATTTTCATTGTTTTGTAAATTGATTAGTCTTCATCGGCAAAGTCTGCGTTAGTGAAAACGTTTTGAACGTCGTCGTTATCTTCCAGCGCATCTATCATCTTTTCAAGTTTTTCAGCCGCTTCGCCCGATATGTCAACAGTGTTTTTAGCAATCCACTGAAGCGAAGCGTTTTCAATTGCGAGTCCCGCTTCAACCAAAGCTTTTCTCGTCGGCTCGAAGTTTTCAATCGGGGTTGTAACTTCAAAGAAATCATCTTCCAGAACCAGATCGTCCGCGCCTGTTTCAAGAATAATTTCATATATATCGTCTTCGGTTTTTTCTTGGGCGGGAAAAGCGATAACGCCTTTGCGGTCGAACATCCACGCAACGGAACCCGTTTCGCCCAAGCTGCCGCCGTATTTGCTTAAAATGTGTCTGACTTCCGCAACCGTTCTATTTTTGTTATCGGTAACGCATTCAATAAAAAGCGCAACGCCGGACGGTCCGTAACCTTCATAATTCAATTCCGAATAGCTGACGCCCTCCAGTTCTCCGCTTGCTTTCTTTATCGCTCTTTCAATATTATCCATCGGCATGTTTGCCGATTTTGCGTTGTCAATTGCAAGGCGTAAGCGAGGATTGCCGTTCGGATCGTTCCCGCCTTCTCTAGTGGCAATTGTTATTTCTTTTATTAGTTTAGTAAAAATTTTTCCGCGTTTTGCGTCAACCGCAGCTTTTTTCCTTTTAATTGTTGACCACTTTGAGTGTCCCGACATATTTTATCTCCTTATTTCCTTTTTATAAAATATTGAATTCAACTCTTTATGAAAAAATTGCAATCAGAATTTATATACTTTTGCTTTGATAAACCGCCGATATCGTATTGAGAAATTTAAGGGAAATCATTTTACAGCTAAATCGTAATTTTAATTTTCCGGTTTCTCTTTTATTTCAATGTCCTTCAGACGAAGTTGAGGGTAAACTTTTCCTTCTCTCGACATTTCATCAATTGTAAAAACAATATCAACCAAATTTTTATTTTTATCGATTTGATTCACAAACTCGCCAAGTCCGAAACCGATAGAATCAAACACTTTATCGTTGCCCGGCTGTCTTACCGTTGCAATAAGATGATTAACTCCCACGATTCTAGGCTGCGTAACAAGTTCGACATTCTCCGCCAAGAATACCGGTTTCATATTACCGGGACCAAACGGCGCAAATTGTTCCAGCACTCTAAAAAATTTCGACGTAATTTCAGAAAGCGAAATCTTGGAATTTATCATAATTTCAGGAATGATTTCATCTTTAGTCAGCCGTTCTTTTAATATTTTGTTGAAGCGTCTGCGGAATTCCGGGATGTTTTCAATTTCAAGAGCGACGCCCGCCGCGGCTTTATGTCCGCCGAACTGAATCAGAAGGTCTTTGCATTCTTCAAGCGCAGAATAGATATCGAATCCGGCGATGCTTCTTGCGGAACCTTTTGCAACGCCGTCAATAGTTGAAAGCATTATTGACGGTCGATGGTATTTTTCAACCATTCGGGAAGCGACAATTCCGATCACGCCGGGGTGCCAGTTGTCGTCGTGGAGAACAATTCCCAAATCGTTTTCAAGATCAATTGTTTCGTGCAGAAGTTCAACCGCATAAGAGAATGTCATTTCGTCAATTTTCCGTCGTTCCAAGTTTTCCGATTCGAGAACGTCGGCAACTCTTTCAGCCTCTTCGTCGGTTCTGGCTTTGAAAAGTTCCACTGCGCGCATTGCGTCTCCCATTCTTCCGACGGCGTTAATTCTGGGCGCAAGCGTGAAAACGATTTTCCCCGAAGATAAACTGCCCGGTTCCATCCTTGCTTTTCTCAAAAGCGCTTTAATTCCCGGGCGGGGCGTTGTATTTATTTGTTCGATTCCATATTTGACAAGGACGCGGTTTTCGTCGAGAAGCGGAACAATATCCGCCGCCGCGGCTAAAGCGACAAGGTCTAAATATTTTAGAACTATTTCCGTTTGACCGATCCTGTCGGCAATAGCGCGCGCAAGTTTGAACGCCACGCCCGCGCCGGATAAGAATCCGAATGGATAGCTGCACCCGGGTTTAATCGGGTCCAACACCGCATACGCTTCCGGTATTTTTTCCTTCGGTTGATGGTGGTCGCAAACTATTACGTCAATCCCAATTTTTTTCGCATAGTCCACTTCTTCAACGGCGGTAATGCCGCAATCGACCGTAATTATTATACTTGAGCCTTGCTCTTTGATATAATCGATCCCTTCGGTTGAAATTCCGTATCCTTCATCCAATCTGTTTGGAATATAAACTTCCGCATTAGCGCCAAGCTCTAAAAGAAACATATTCATTAAAGCCGCAGAACATGTGCCGTCAACGTCGTAATCGCCGTAAACGAAGATTTTTTCGTTTCCGGTTATTGCGTCAATAACCCGCAATGAAGCGGCTAACATTCCATCCATCAGATACGGATCGTGTAAATCGTCGAGGGAAGGACGGAAAAACTTTTTAGCTTCAAAAAAATTGGTGATGTTTCGCTGAATTAGTAATTTGGCGAGGATATTGGAAATGTTCAAGCTGTCTGCAAGCGCAAGCACCTGATTGTGATCGGTCGAATTTTGAATTTTCCAGCGTTTTCTCTTCATGCTTTCCGCAAGAGAGAATAACGTTGATAATTAAAGTCTGTAAGCCGAATTTTGTAATCCCGAAAAAAATCGGGACGGCAATTATTTATCTGGGCTCGGCATTACTGTCGAGCTCAAGCGGTCCACCCGAAAGAACTTCAAAGCGAACAACTTTGCCTCCGCAAGCGGAGGGTCTTTCTGCTTGACCTTGCTCCCGATGGGGTTTGCCCTGATATTCGTCATAGAATACTTCAAATATGAACCTCCTATATTACTATAGAAGCGGTAGGCTCTTACCCTGCCTTTTCACCCTTATCCCGACAAAGTCGGGACGGTATCTTTTCTGTGGCGCTTGTCCATAGCCGACAGCTTGCGCAAGTCAGCCTCCGGGAGTTACCCGGCACCGCGTTCTCTGGAGTTCGGACTTTCCTCTACTCAAGTTTATTCTCCTTAAGCAGCAATTGCCCAACTTTAATCATCAACAGTTCTTCTACTCTTTTAATTTATTATTAAATATCTCTAATCAAAATAAATATACAAAAAATTATCTTTTTTTCATATTAATTTTTTATTATAATAATTATGCTTTTAAGAAAAATTTAATAAAACAGACTGTTTTTTAACTTTCCCGAAAAACAAATGAAAAAAATATTTCAAAATAGATTTACTTTTTTAACGCTTTTTTCCCTGCTGGTTATTCCACAGTTAAATTATTCCCAATTTAAAGAAGTCGTTCACCCGGATTGGTCAAAGAATATCGGCGTTTACGAAGCAAATGTTCGGCAGTTTACCGAGGAAGGAACTTTTGCCGCTTTCGAAAAACATCTGCCGCGAATAAAAAAATTGGGAGTGGGAATTCTCTGGTTTATGCCAATTCACCCTATCGGAAAATTGAACAGAAAAGGAACGCTGGGCAGCTATTATTCGGTTAAAGATTACAAAGCGGTAAATCCCGAATTCGGAACGCTCGAAGAATTTAAAGCGTTAGTGAAAAAAATTCACTCGATGGGAATGTATGTAATAATTGATTGGGTCGCCAACCATTCGGCTTGGGATAACGTCTGGGTAAAATCTCATCCCGATTTTTATACAAAGGACGACGACGGGAATTTTGTTCCCCCCGTGCCCGATTGGCGCGACGTGATTGATTTTGATTATTCCAACAAAGAATTATGGAAATATATGATTGACGCGATGAAGTTTTGGGTTGAAGAAGCGGATATCGACGGCTTCCGCTGCGACGTGGCGGCAATGGTTCCCACTCCGTTTTGGAACGAAGCAAGAAAAGAACTGGAAAAAATAAAGCCGGTTTTCATGCTTGCCGAGGCGAACGAACCGGAACTTCAAAAATACGCTTTTGATATGACTTACAACTGGAAATTGAAAGATATTTTTAACGGAATCGGAAAAGGAAGCGCCGACGCGGAAGATATTGTTGACTATTACAAATATGAAAAAGAGACTTACGACGAAAACGATTACAGAATGGTTTTCACAACCAACCACGACGAAAACACATGGCACGGAACAGTTAAAGAAAGACTGGGCGACGGAGCCGAAGCGTTCAACGTTTTGATTTTTCTTTTGCCCGATATGCCTTTGATTTATGGCGGGCAGGAAGCCGGTTTGTCAAAACGTCTTGATTTTTTTGAGAAAGATAAAATTGACTGGAGCAAGTTTCCTTATTCGGAAAAATTCGAAACTTTGCTGGCGTTAAAGAAAATGAACAAAGCTCTTTGGAACGGAAACAAGGGCGGCGAGATCAAATTTCTTAAAAATTCCGACGATGAAAAAATTCTTTCTTTTTTCAGAGAGAAAGACGGCGGCAAGATTTTTGCTCTTTTCAATTTATCGGACGAAGAAATTAACGCGGAAGTTGAAACCGAATTTAACGGAACGTTCGAAAATCTTTTTTCCGGCAAAGTAATTTCTATTAAAGGAGATTATTCCGTTGAACTGAAACCTTGGGAATATCAAATTTTTACGGGCGACTAATTTTTGCGAAAATTAATATATTGATTTTTCTCTCCGGTTTTCTTCTCCTTTATTCATGCGGTTCCGCGCCTAAATTTACCGTTGATAAGGAAAAAACGACAAGGGAAAACGAATCTGCATACGACGGCAGATATTCTGCGGAAGAATCAGAAAAAGAAGCTACGAGCGAAGATATTCTCGAACTGCGCGACGTTGCGCCCGCAGCGGTCGAAATTGGAACCGCATCGTATTACGGAAAAGATTTTGACGGAAAAATCACTTACAACGGCGAAGTTTACAATATGTACGGAATCTCCGCCGCGCATCCGTCGTACCCGATGGGAACTTTGATTAGAGTTACAAATCTTGCCAACAGTAAAAGCATTGAATTGATTATTAACGACCGGATGCCTTACAGACCGGACAGAATAATCGATCTTTCATACGGAACGGCAGAAGAATTGGATTTTTTAGCGGACGGTTTGGCGGAAGTGAAAATTGAAGTTCTGCAGTGGGGTAAAGGAAGAAAATAATAAATTTTAGTTTTTTATGTGATTTTCGCGCTTTATTTTCCTCCATCTCCGGGAAATAGGGAACTCGCCGGTTAGCGATGGAAATATTTGACTCTCGCGGATTCGGCAATTACTAACACTTCAAATAAAACCGTCGCGCCAAGAACTTCAGAGTTTATCATAACTACGCAAACCCGGTCGGTAAGTCGTTGTCTTCCGGCAGTAGCCGGAATTTTACCTCAATTCAGCAAATCTTCCGAGCGAAATTTATTCTCATCAAATTTTAACGGATAAGTTCCAAAATACGAAAAAATTCGTATTTCTTAAGCGGATTTTTTTTTATTGTAGATTATATCGATTAACCTCCTTATATTAAAATATAAATTAAATAGTTTATTTTAGCATGATTAATTATACTTTTAAATAATTAGGAGGTTCGCTGTGAAAAAAAATCTATTTTTTATTTTAGTTTTCTTCATATTTACTTCTCTTTCGGCTCAAAATCTCGTTATAAATGAATTTATGGCGAGCAACGATTACGCCGCGCCGGACGAATACGGCGATTTTGACGATTGGATTGAAATCTTCAATGCAGACACGCTGGCAATTGACATTGGAGGAATGTACATTACAGATGATTTGACTAATCCGACCGCTTGGCAAATCCCGACAACCGATCCAGGGTTAACTACAATTTTACCCGGCGGTTTTTTGGTGCTGTGGGCGGATAAAGAACCGGATCAAGGCGTTCTGCACGTCAATCTCAAACTTTCCGGCGGCGGGGAGCAGATTGGACTTTACGCTTCGGACGGAGTTACGGAAATCAATTCGCTTACATACGAAGAACAAACCACCGACGTTTCTTACGGAAGATTGCCCGACGGTTCGGATAATTGGATCTTTTTCGGAAAACATGATATTGTCGGATATATTTCTTCTCCCGGCAGAAGCAATATCACTATTAAAGTTAATGAATTTCTAGCTTCGAACGACGCGACAAACGCGGACGAAAACGGCGATTTTGACGACTGGGTTGAACTTTATAATTACGGACCTGTTGATATTGACATTACCGGAATGTTCCTAAGCGACGATATCGGCAACGTTACTTCTTACGCATTTCCCCCTGCCGTAATTTCATCGGGCGGATATCTTCTTGTTTGGTGCGATAAATCCGACGAGGATCCCGTTACCGATCCCGATTTTTACCATTCTAATTTCAAATTGAGCGCAAGCGGCGAGGCGGTTATTTTCTCGGAATATGAGAACACTATCGTTGACGCAATTTTTTACGGCGAACAGCAAACCGATATTTCGTATGGACGTTATCCCGACGGAACCGACGAATGGGCGTTTTTCGCAGAACCTACGCCCGACGCAACAAACGACGACGCCGTTTCAGTTGGGGACGAGCAAACTGTCGCCGAATATAAATTATTCCAAAATTATCCGAATCCGTTTAATCCCTCTACTACAATTAAATTTACTTTGCCGGAAGCAAATTTCGTTTCGTTGAAAGTATTTAACATGCTGGGCGAAGAGGTTGCGGATGTGATAAATTCCGAATTGCCGCAAGGCGTTCATAATGTTAATTTTAACGCTTCAGATTTGAGCAGCGGAATTTATCTTTACTCAATCAAAGCGGGCGGCTTTGTTCAAACCCGGAAGATGCTTCTTTTAAAATAATTTTATTGTTTTCAATTTAAAATAGAAAAGCCCGGTTATTTGCCGGGCTTTTAATTTATCAAGAATAAATTAAATTAGTTAACCAAATAGGAATTTTTTTCGTCAATTGTGGAGAAAATTCTTGTCAGCGGTTCTAATAATCTTTTCGCTTTTTCTTCGGAATAATATAGAAAATTCTCTTGTTCAAATACAATTCCCAGAGATTTCATTGCGCGGTAAACGATGTTGGCGAGGTTGTTTTCCTCGGCGAGAATGTCCGCCGGCAAAAGCGCAATTACGTCGAACGCCGAGGTCTCGGCAATTTCTTTTAATTCGTCGTAGCCGAGATTTTTTAAATTAGTATCAGGATCAATCTGCCCGATTGATTGTCTTACGCCCAGTTCATACTGCATACGCTGCGTTAACAATACAACCGCCGCGGCCGTCGGTATTTTTATTTCAACCATTGTTCTAATCCCGATTATTTTTGATTCATTATCGTATAAAATAAAAATTTATTTAGTTTTGTTAAATATTAAACAATTTAATACTTTATTCAACATTTGAATAATAAAAAACGGATTGATTAACTAATCAGTAAACAATAATCAATTATCAAGCATAAAAAAAAACGCGAACCGCATATCCGAAATGCAGTCCGCGTTTCTTAAACTTATCGGGCGGTCGAAATTATTTTAATAAAATCATTTTTTTACTTTGCGTAAAAATACCGGCTTGAAGACGATAGATGTACATTCCCGCCGCTAAACGGCTTGCGTCGAAATTAACAACATATTTTCCCGCAGTTTGTTTCGCGTTTACGAGCGTTGCCACCTCTCTTCCCAAAACGTCGAATATTTTTAACGTTACATTCATCGGCGCAAAATTATCCGCTTCTAATGACGGAATAGAATATTTGATTGTCGTGGAAGGATTTCCGCCGGTTCCTTTGGAGAAAGGATTCGGGTAATTTTGCGAAAGGACAAATTCCTTCGGAAGAAAATCCGTTTCTTCTCTTCGAATACCGACCGGAATATCGCCGTATTTTTCTCTTGCTTGCAGCATAACCTCCTTTAACTGATCAAGATTATCAGCCGCGCCTAAAGCAAACGCTACGTCAATTCTGCTTCCGGCTTCAAACGTATAAGGACCGGAAGATACCATCAGCGAAATATCGTTCGGACCCGCCTCCGTGCGCGAAACGCCGCCCGAAAGAGCCGCCCATTTTTCGGCGTCGGTAAAAGTATCGTTGAGTTTTATGCTTCCGTTATCTCCGTTATTATCGAAAGCGTAAAATCCGTAGTTGTCCGACGAAACAAGCGCGGCGCCGACAACGGTCGTTTCAGGATCGCCGTCTTCGTCGTATGCGAATCCGTAATTATTATCGGCGTCGTACCCGACAATGTCGCCTTCCCAATCGTAAGAATTAATATCAAAGTCGAAGAAAACTCCAACGAAAACATTGTGGTAATTCAACGAGTCGGAATAGTTCCTCAAAGTGTATCTAAGCGTAATGAATTTTTCATTCGGTACGTCGCTGAAACTAAAACTGTTAAGTTCGGTTTGAATTTGCATCTTGCCGATTCCCGCGCCTTCGTCGGTAAAAATTGTTTTCCCCTGCTGGTCGGAAACGTCGCCGGGAATCTGAATTGTAAATGGAACTTGATTTTTAAAATCAGAGCTTCTGTTCGTCAAATATTGAATGTGAAGAGCGTCCATCACTTTCGCCGATGAATTTCCGTAAAGAAATCCTCCTTCAAAAAGTAAGTTTTTCCCGTCTTGATATCTAAACCCGTCGCCTTCAACCGGCGTTTCGCCGTAATCGTTAAATCCGAGCGCTCCGGTTCCATTGATTGTTAAAGCGACGTCGTTTCCCGCTTGCGTGTCGAACGTAGGATTAACTCTAATTGAAAGCCACTGGAAATCCGAGTAAGCTTTTCCGTCGTTATATTCAAGAAGAAGATTGATATTCGTGTTTTCGGGAACGTCCGAACTAATTTTAAAAGTAAGCTGATTGTTGGAGTTGTCGAATGATTCTAAAGTAGCCGCCGCTCCATGAGAAAAGTCCCCGTTCAGAACTGTCGCGTTTTCGTCGTCGATAACCAGCGAGGCGTTAAAGGCTGATATTGCCGCTAAATAATTTGTAAATTCCATTTCAATCGCCACGGTTTCGCCGGGTTCAAATATTCCGTTTCCGTTTCCCAAATCGTGAAACACAGCCGACGTTTCTCTTACGGATATAGGGTTTTCCGCCGTCAACGCCGTTAGAGCGTTTATTCTTCCGCTTCCGAGCATAAGCTCTCTTCCGGGATTTAAATCGTCGATATTATCGGTTGTAACGCGAACGCGTTCAAGAATTTGGAGAGGAGTTAAATCGGGGAAAGCCGATTTAACCAACGCGGCTAATCCCGCGGTTAACGGAGAAGCCATTGAGGTTCCGTTCAGCGAAAGATATGCGTCGGGCGACCATGTGGAATAGATTGACGCGCCGGGCGCCGCAACGTCAATTGTAATTCCGTAATTAGTAGCCGACCAGCGCGTGTCTCCGTTCTGAGTTGCGGCTACCGAAAGAACGTTCTTGTAGCTTGCGGGGTACGCCGGATCGGGCGATCTGTCGTTTCCCGCCGCGGCGACAATAGCCGAGCCTTTGCCCGTACAGTAGTCCATCAGTTCCTGTTCGGCTCTCGAATAACTCAATCCCCGCCAGCTGAAATTTATTACGTCCGCGCCGTTATCGGCGGCGTATTGAATAGCTTCGAACGGAAAGGCGAAACTTCCGCTTGAGCCGGAGGTTACTTTTATCGGCATAAATTTTGTATTGAATCCTATCGAAGCGATCCCGATTGCATTGTTGGTAACCGCGCAGGCGATCCCCGCGACGTGCGTTCCGTGAACGGGCGCGTCTTCTTTCGGGTCGTTATCGTTATCGCCGAAATCCCATCCGTGAACGTCGTCAATATAACCGTTCCCGTCGTCGTCAACTCCGTTGTCGGGAATCTCGTTTGCGTTTGTCCAAACGTTGCCCGCCAAATCTTCGTGTTCCCACGAAACGCCGGTGTCAACAATTGCAACGACGACATCCGCGCTTCCCTGCGAAATATCCCATGCCTCGGCGGCGTGGATAGTAGTCAAATGCCATTGAGTTCCGTCAACGTATTTTGGATCGTCAACGTCGAGCGCAATCTTCCTAATAAAATGAGGCTCGGACCAAAGAATATTTTTGGAGTTTGATATCTTTAAACTTAAATATTTCGGATCGTACGGAGCGGCGTAATTGATTTTGTAAATATTATTCAAATCGCCGAATGATTTTTCCTTGATCTCATTGGGGAATAAAGGCTTAACGTCAGTTATCCCAATAAAATCAATGGATTTAAGCGCTTCCGTTTTGATTTCTCCGTTAGATTTGGCGTTTGGGGAAAATTTCACGATTATTTCATTTGCAAGATATTCATCTCCGGAGTAACCGGTTCCCCATATTGAAAATGTAACAGCGAAAAACGCGGCGAGAAAAAACGCCGTCATTTTTTTTGTTTCTATCATTTATCCGCTCCGTTTTCTATTATTAATTAGCTTGTTCTATTGTGTATTCGTTGTTCGAATTATCTGTGTCGGGAATATAATCATCTCCGAGAACAATTTTTGTAATAGGTTTATCAGTTTTTAATTTTAAAGTTAACGATGTTTTTCCGTCAGCCCAAACGCCGGCGGTTTCAGATATTACGGCTTCAGGTTTATCCTCGTCGTTTGCAAACGCCGAAACAGTTACGGGAACGGGGATATTTCCCTTTTTGATTATCGTAACCGTAACGATATTCCCGTCAATTTTTACGTTATTAATCGCCAAATCGGGATAACCGAATTCATAGTACCAAGGTTTCCAGAACCAGCTTAAATCTTCGCCGGTTGCGTCGTTAAACGAAAAGAAGTAATCGTAAGGAAGCGGATGCTTTCCCGCCCAGCGTTTCATATAAGCGTGAAGCGCTTTTTTGAAAAGATCGTCGCCGAGCGTCTGACGCAGCATGTAATATCCGACGCCGGATCTGGAATAAGAAGCGATTCGGTAACTTTGACCGCGCAGGAAAACCGAAAGAACCATAAGCGGCATTTCAATTTCTCTTCCGGCAAATCTCGAATAACTTTTAATATTTCTTTTTAGCGGATCATTATTTTCGGCAAGCCCGCTTTGGAGTTCAAAGGGAAGCATCGTCGCCCAGCCTTCGTCCATCCATGCGTATTTCCGTTCGTTTGTTCCCATATAAAACGGGAAATAAGAATGCGCGATTTCGTGACTCGTAACCCCGACCGTTCCTTTGCGGCTTCCCGAAGAGCCGTCGTTTACCATCATCGGCGATTCCATTCCCCCCTGTCCGTTGAAGACCGTCAATTCGGGGAAAGGATAAGGAACGCCGGGCATTTCTTCGGAATAGAATTTTATCGACTGTTTTGCAATTTCAGCCACTTCGTAAAAGTCTTCCGATTCTTTTTTGTAAGCGGCGCCAACGACTGTTCTTCTGCCGGTTTCTTTATCGACGACAAGACTTGTTAAATCCCACAAGTAATGATCGCTTAACGCAAAAGTTAAATCTTCAACATTCTCCGCGACAAAATTGAACGTGTGTTCGCCCGGCAAAGTTACAATGCCCTTCTCGTAATCTTCTGCGTTGATAACGTTAATTATTTCTTCCGACGTTCTCGCTTTTGAATATTTTTCGAGAATATCTTTTCTGAAAATTTCTTCGGGATTTTGAAGAATTCCGGTCGCCCAAACCGTGAAGTTTTCTGGAACGGTAATATTGACGTTGTAATTGGAGAAATCGTGGTAGAACTCGGTTTGACCGGTGTAGTTGTAAGTATCCCAACCGTCAACGTCGTCATACACGGCAATTTCCGGATACCAATAAGCGACGAAGAAAGACGTACTGTCGTAAGTTCCCATGCGAAGGTTTCCTTCTTTCGGAATTTGGAAACTCCACTCAAATTCGAGAACAATGCTTTGTTTCGATTCCAACGGGTTTTCAAGCGAAATAATCATATTTGTTCCGGTGCGGCGAATCCTCGATTCTTTTCCGCTCAACGCCATTTCTTCGTCGTTCACTACAAGTCTTTCGAGTTTCATTCCTTCGTTTATCGCCTTTTCGTTCATCTGAAAATCGCGCGCGTTTCCTTTTTTGTAAATGTCGTGATAAAAGCGGACGACTATTTTATTTAACTCGTCGGGACTGTTGTTATGATACACTGCCGCGCCGGAGCCTTTAACCATACGGGTGAATAATCTCAACGTTTAAATTATAATCGGAACCGTTTTGCCAGTAATTTTCGCCCGGCGTTCCGTCGTAGTTTCTTATTCCGTTTTCATAAGATTTATTAACGTCGCGCGGAACGTAAATCGAAGTTTGCGCCGAAAGTTGAGCGAACACTAAAAAAACAATTGTTATTATAAATAAATTAAAGAGTCGCATAATACCCCCATTTTTAGTTTTTGAAATTGTCCTTATTTATCGACGTCCTTCCATACGCCGTCCGATTTTATCAAATTTATTAGTTCATCGACAGCATTCTCGGACGGGACGTTTTTCATCACAATTTCTTTGTTGCGTGCGGTAAAGAGTTATTTTCCCTTTCCCCGAACCGACGTAACCGTAATGCGCGTCCGCCATTTCGCCGGGACCGTTTACTATGCAGCCCATTATTCCGATTTTCACGCCGACAAGATGTTCCGTTTTCGACCGGATTTTATTCGTTACTTCAACCAAATCGAAAAGCGTTCTTCCGCAAGAAGGACAAGCGATATATTCGGTTTTCGAAATCCGCACTCGCGCCGCCTGCAGAACGCCGAAGAGCAATCGGTTTATCAAAGCCGGATCAAATTTGCCGCCGTCGGTCGTCCAAACCCCGTCGCCGAAACCGTCGATCAGCAAACCGCCGAAATCGGTCGCCGCGAATAGCTGCGCCGTTTCAAAGTCGTCAAGTTTATAATTTCTTTTTATTACGACCGGCGCGGCGATATTTTTGTTCATTAAATCGATGAACGCCTTTCTCTGTAAAGCGATTGGCTCGTCTTCGTTCGTAGAAAGAATAAACGTAACGTTCTCGGCATTGTTAAATTTATCGAAATCCGCTTTTTGAAATTCTTCGGTCCGCAATTCAACAAAAATAATTTTCGATTCGCTTACTTCGGTTTTGGAAAATTCGGAGTAAGAAATTAACGGAAAACAATTCGTTTTTCCGTCGAGCGTTCGCCACTCTTCGTAATCGATAATCTTCCCGACGCTTTCGGGCAAAGGAGTTCCGGCGTTTTCGCCTTTCAGATAAATATAATCGGGCGATTGAACGCCTAAGTTCCATTTGTCGGTCGCTTGATTGTAATCCAATCCCAGCGAAACCAAATCGCTTGTTTGAATTTTTTCTTTGAACGATAAATCGGCAATGACGACGGGAACATGCGCTCCGCCGATATTTTTCACAACTTTGGTTTTCCTTCTTCGATAAGAGAACGGATCGTACGGAACGTTAATTATCGTTTGAGAAGCCGACGATTCTTTTCTGTTTGAATATCGTTCAACTATTTTTTTCGCGACGGGAATTTCGTTTTCCGGTTCTTCGGTTAAAGAAACTCTGATTGTATCGCCGAGACCGTCTTCCAAAAGCGCGCCGATTCCTACGGCGGATTTAACGCGTCCGTCTTCGCCGTCGCCCGCTTCGGTAACGCCGAGATGAAGCGGATAGTTCATTCCTTCGGCTTCCATTCTATTTACAAGCAGGCGATAAGCTTCAATCATAACGTGAGTATTGCTCGCTTTCATCGAAAGAACGACGTCGCGATAATTTTCATCTTCGCAAATACGAACAAATTCAAGCGCCGATTCTACCATCCCGAGCGGAGTGTCTCCGTAACGGTTTAAGATTCTATCGGATAACGAACCGTGGTTTGTTCCGATTCTCATTGCCGTTCCGTATTCTTTGCAGATTTTAATTAACGGAACGAACCGTTCGCGAATCTTTTCGAGTTCGGCGTCGTATTGCTCGTCGTTGTATTCTGCAATGTTGAAATTCTTTTTCTCGGCGTAATTGCCGGGATTTATCCGCACCTTTTCAACAATACTTGCGGCGGTTTCGGCGGCGTTCGGCGTAAAATGAATATCTGCAATCAGCGGAACGTCGTATCCGCGCTTTTTCAACTCTTCTTTTATGTTTGCAAGATTTTCCGCTTCTTTAATACTCGGCGCGGTAATACGGACGTATTCGCAGCCGGCGTCAGCCATACGAATAGTTTGTTCGACTGTTGCGATTGTGTCCATCGTGTCGGTCGTTGTCATCGATTGAATTCTGATTGGATTCCCCGCGCCGAGCGGAATCTTTCCGACGTAAACTTCTCTGGTTTTATATCTTGAATAGTTGAATAAATCGTTGCAATACTTTTTGGAGCGGTCGAGCATAAAAATTCCTTTCTTTACGAAATCATTTGAAGAATTGTCAAAGCAAGTTCGTCGGCGGCGTTGAAATCTTTCGCGGTTAAAATGTTTCCTTCTCGAACCACCGGAAAATCAACGTATTCAACGTTTCTTCTCGTAAATTCTTTTTTACTTTTCGGATAGCAAACGCCTTTTTTTCCGTCTAAAATTCCCGCTTCCGAAAAAACCACCGGAGCTGCGCATATTGCCGCCGTCGTTTTTCCCGCCGATTGAAAATCGCGGACAATTCCGTGCAGTTGTTTGTTTTTCCAATAGTCGATAATTCCGCTTCCGCCGATAACAACAAGCGCGTCGAAGTTTGCTGATTTTGCATTGAAAAACTTTACGTCCGGCTGAACGCGCAAACGTTTTTCCCCTTTACAGAGAGAATTGGAATCGGAACCGATGAAAATTTTAACGCCCGCGTTTTCCAATGCGTTTTTTATCGCCGAAAATTCCGCTTCGTTGAAATTATCGGAAAATTATCGGACGGCAGTATTATTAATACGGACTTCTTCATTCTTCTAATTTACTAAAATTGCCGATGAACTTCAGATTTCGAATTTGAAATTTTGGGCAAATATTTTTCTCCGTAAAATATTCTTTGAAGCAAATAAGATGATTTCCCCAACAACTTTTGGTCAAAAAAATTAGACTGTTTTGAACGACGCTTTATTATAAGTTTTGATTTATATTTTGAAATAAGTTTATTACATAAAATTATAATTTCCAGACGCCTAAATGAATTACGCAAAACGAATAGC
>JAADIR010000155.1 GCA_013151245.1 Chlorobiota bacterium | reverse complement strand
TCGCTCTTTTTGTGATGCCGAATTCGCCCGCGCTTTGGGTTGCCGCCGGAATGCTTTGGATTATGGACGCTTCTATTAATGTGTCGATGGAGCCGTTCAGAGCTTTCGTTGGAGATATGCTTCCCGCCGAACAGAGAACGGTCGGTTTTTCTATGCAGAGCTTTTTCATTGGCGCGGGCGCAATTATCGCTTCGGCTCTCCCTTACGTTATGACTAACTGGTTTGGCATTTCTAACGTTGCGCCCGAAGGCGAAATCCCCGCGTCGGTAAAATACGCCTTTTATTTCGGCGGCGTCGTTTTTCTTCTTGCGGTTATTTGGACGGTTTTCAGCGTGAAAGAATATTCTCCCGAAGAAATTGAACGGTTTGATGAGGATAGGAATTTAGATTCGGAAAAAGAAAATAATAATTCTCTTCCCAACGAAATATTTTTCAAGCGGGGAATTATCTGGACGATACTCGGGCTAGTTCTATTTTTAATTTTTTACAATTTTATTTATATGGATTACGGGCTGGGCGTTTTCTTTTTGGGAATAGTGGCTTTCGGCGTTCTCCAAATAATCGTCGGATTCTTAACAAAGCGAAATAGAACCGAAGGCGGATTTGTAGTGGTGATGAACGATCTTTTCAAAATGCCGAAAACAATGAAGCAGCTTGCGGTCGTTCAATTCTTTTCTTGGTTTGCGCTCTTTGCAATGTGGATTTACACAACGCCCGCGGTAACGCATCATATTTACAACGCCGCCGACGCTTCGTCCGCCGCGTACAACGAAGGCGCCGATTGGGTGGGAGTTTTAATGGCGGTTTATAACGGCTTTGCCGCAATCATGGCGTTTGCTCTTATCTGGCTCGCTAAAAGAACAAGCAGAAAAACCGTGCACATGATTAGTCTTATAATCGGCGGTTTAGCTCTCGCGTCTTTTTACGTTATCAAAGATCCAAATCTTCTTCTTTTCTCGGAACTTGGAATCGGTCTTGCCTGGGCTTCAATTTTAGCGATGCCGTACGCCATTCTTACCGGTTCGCTTCCTCAAAAGAAACTCGGCGTTTACATGGGAATTTTTAATTTCTTTATTGTCATTCCGCAGATAACCGCGGCGGCGATACTCGGTTTCTTTGTGAAAAACATATTTGGCGGCGAAGCTATTTATGCGCTTCTTCTCGGCGGCGTATCAATGATAGTAGCCGGAATACTTGTGCAGAGAGTTGACGACGAAGATTAACGTTCGTAATTAAAGTTATTCTCTCAACATGCCGTTTCTGCAAAAATAGTTTCTTTCATTTTTGTTCTCCAATCATTAAGGAGGTCGAAACCTTTAAAAAAGATTCAAACCGCTTATCTAATTTTGCGCTCAAGATCACAAGGCGAAAATAATTGTAAATTTTATTATGGAATATTGCGTCAATCAGCGTCTATCATAAAAAGAGAAAATGACGGATCATGTTTTAAGGAATTTGAATGTGCGAACCGTCACATCATAAGGTCAAGTAAAAAAAAGTATTTGGAAAAATCAATTAAATGTTACAATTTGCTTTTACAATTTCAAGGGCGCGTAAAACTACACTGATTGTTTCCGATATCGCTAGCATATCGGTCGTTAGAGTTGAATGAAATTCGTAAATAAAATTAAGTTAAAAATATTTTACAATTGTATTAGATAATATTTTTGCATCACGTCTTTTTTAAGCAGTAACTAAATACACATAAGTTTTCGAAATATAATAGAGGGCAATCTAAATGAAAAAATATGCAAAGCATTTTTCGTTAGATTTAAATAGTTTAATATTTAAACTCTTTTTTCTCATCGCAATATCCTTTACAACCGCAAACTTCGCTCAAGACCCTAATTGGAATTCGACTTTGATAGTCAATCCCAATCCGAGTCCTTACGTAAGCGATTGGGAAAGAAATCCCGGCACGGGTTCGTTTACGGTAACTTACATGGGAACGGCGCCCGCCGAATATTTTCTTGAATATGAAATTACGTCTTCGAATTATTCGCCGGCGGTAAGCGGGACAAGCGACGTTTACGATTTTACCTCCGCCAATTCGCGCGTGTTTACGATTAACGATTTAGTCGGATGGGGAAGCGCTAATTTGAATTCGGGATTCTCTTCATTGATAGAGCAGACCGGAATGATTCCGGAAGGGGATTATGTTTTATGCGTTAAAGTAAAAGACGCTCAGGAAAACATTTTAACCGAAGCCTGTTCCGATTATCAGATCGTTCAGCCCGGTCCTCCTCAGCTTATTGTTCCCGAAAACGAATCCGTAGTCGATATCAATCAGCCGAACTTCATGTGGAATCCGGTAAACGTTCCTCCTACTATTCAAGCGGTATATCATTTGAGAATAGTCGAGCTTTTGGAAGGGCAAACGCCTTACAGAGCAATTGAAGCGAACTATCCGCAACATGAAACGGCGATAAACGGCATGAATACTTATCTTTATCCGATTGACGCTTTGCCGTTGGAAAGAGGAAAAACTTATGTTTGGCAAATTACCGCAACCGACGAAGACGAGAGACCGATTGCATTAAACGACGGAGAATCGGAAATTTGGCAATTCTCTTATGGAAGCGCAAGGGGAAGTTTGGGAATTGATACTTTAGTATTGGTTCCCAACGTAGCGGTTCTTATAAATTTGAAAAACTTAACTTCGGTTGATAACGGAATGAGTCTCGTCCTTGACGGCTCGTGTACATTAGTTCTTACGCTTCCCGACGGGACGCGGAAGAATATTGACGTTTCGGTGCAGAGTTTAACGGTGCAGAAAGGAGATTATACAAATCCGCTATATTTAACGGGAAGCGTAACCGGAACTTTATTTTCGGGAGATTTGCCAAAAACGCTTACGGGGAATTTTTTCCAACCCAGGAAACTTCAATTTACGGCGCCAAATAAATTCGCGTTTGAAGGGAATTTCGTTTTCGCCGGCGGAACAGACGTTCCGTTGATTGGACAGTTAGATTATGACGGCAGCAAACTTTCGGGAACTCTTACCGGAACGGGATCCGAACAGAATCCGCTTTTCAAAATTGGGGATAATGATTTCAACGCAAAAATAACGAGTCTGTCGGCTTCGTTTCCCGCGTTTAATTTTACGCTTACCGGAATGATGACAATGTTCGGCAATTCGTCGGGTTGTAATCTTTCAAATATTTCGCTTAATAATAACGGCGATTATTCGGTGACGCTGGGATGTTCGCCTAATAAAGATATTCCGCTAATTACCGGTTCCACTCTCTTCAATCTTAAGCTGGGAAGTTTATCGGGAACTTTTGCCGGTAATCTTTTAAATGCAAATCTTAATTACGACGTTACTATCAACGGAGGTCTGTTATTTAAACCTACCGGCGGAAACTCTTTCGGCGCGTCGGTTTCGCTAAGACTCCGTCCGAACAATTTTCAATTGGTCAACTTCAATTCCGATATAAATATGAGTTTTGCGAATATCGATTTGGGATGGTTAAAATGGAAACTATCTAATCTTAAAGTAAATAAATTAACATATACAAACGGCAAATGGGATTTTGAAATTGCAACCGATATGAAATTCAGTTTCCCGCAATTCACTTCGCAGGAATTGCCGACAATCCCGAACATTACGTTTAAACCTACCGGCTTTACGTTTCCGAAGATAGACTTAACGACGTTCACAATTCCCGATATTGATTTCAGCGCATTTAAAATAGCGCTGGAAGGTTTTCATATGTCGCCGTTCACGTTTGATTGGGCGAACTGGTCGCCGGGAACAATTGCCAATATGAGTTTCAGCTGGGATATTAAATTCAATATGCCTAATCTTCCGGCGGGAACGCCGGCGGCGTTAAAAAATATTAATTTAACTTTACACCCGACAATTGTCAACGGTAATTTTAACGTTCAGATACCTAAAATAAATTTCCCAAGCCCGCTGACAATGCCGTTGATAAGCGGAATCAATTTTGACGTTTCTTCCCTCGAAGGTTTATTGAAAACAACATACAGCGGTTCGGTAATGAGCTATTTGCCCGACCTTAAGTTCGAAGGCGATATAAATCTTCCGAGCGCGTTCAGTTGCGAAAGCGGAACGCCGAAAATTCACGTAAAGATTGCCGTTGACGGAAACGGAAGAATGAACGGAACAATTGAAAATCTCGTTCCGGCATGTCCGCTTGTTTTAGGTCCGGTAAAACTTCAAGTCAAAAGTTCTAAAGTTGAATTTAAGTACGATACCGATCAAAAGATTTCAATCGACGGCTCGGCTGGAATTTCATTCGACAATAACGAAGTCGGAACGCTTGCAATGGGTTATGAAATTCTCCACAATAATTTATATAAACTTGAGGGAAGCATCACTAATCCGTTTCATTACAAAATTCCCTCTACAACTCCCGTTCTCGATTTCTTAATTTCGAGCGCAACCGTCCAGAATAAAATTTTGAAAGTGGACGGACTGCAGAAATTCAACTTCGACAACGGAACGCAGATAAGCGTAACGTTTGACAACTTCCAAATCGGATTGCTTGATTTTTCGCTTCACGGCGGAAGGGTTATTTTCGGAACGCCGTTTAATTTGAAAATAGGCGGCTTGACGAGCGGTCTTACGTTTGCCGCGGTTCCGAGCGGAACGACGATGACCGACAGTACGGGAATAATGATTGGACTTCCGAGTTCAATTGAATTGAATCAAAACGGTTTGAAAATCAATGGAAACGGGACTGCGGAAATCAGATATAACGGAAAGCAGGTCGCATCTATCGCGGCTAACTTCATCAATAATTTCGGTTTCGGACTTTCGCCGTTTGCAATTACCGCGGGGCAGTGCGATTTTATGTATAATAGTCAAAGAGTCGCCTACGTTAACAGCAGCGGCTTTTTCCCCGATCCCAACTTCTTCTTAAATGCGGTTCTTCCCGAAAAAATTCCTTTGCCTTTATTAAGCGTCGCATATTTAAAAGTAAAAAATGCGGGACAGCTTCTTGTAAATGTTTCCGAACAAAACGGTATTTATCAGATATCCACTAAACCAGGTCAGCCGGTTGATCTCGTTTTTCCGGGATTAAAATTTTCCAATCCTACAGACCCTGTTATTAAAGTAAACTTTTCAATTAAGTTTGATCCGAGTACGGGTAAATTAACCGACGGTTCAATTCTTGCAATTCCTCCGTCAACCGGAAGCTCGCCTTTCGATTTGAGCCAATACGGAATTCCGGTAAAAATTGACACAATGTATTACGGTAAAATGAACGGAACTTACGGTTTCCGTCTGCATAGCTTGCTGAAATTATTCGAAAAAGAATTCTCGGCGGCTAATGCAATTAATTTATATATCGGCTCCGACGGAAAACTGAAAAGCACGCTCAATATGAACATTCAGCAAACCATCGCGATGGTCCCCGGAAGCGATAAGTTGAATTTGAAATTAAAACATCTTTCCGGTTCGTTTAACGTCGATCTTTTAACAAGCAGTATTCTGTTTAATCTTTCGCTCGATTCCGAAATTAAAATAAAAGTGGACGCCGGAAAAGAAGTCGGCGCA
Source organism: Chlorobiota bacterium (assembly GCA_013151245.1). Classification (GTDB taxonomy): domain Bacteria; phylum Bacteroidota; class Ignavibacteria; order Ignavibacteriales; family Melioribacteraceae; genus JAADIR01. Next base: position 1,390 of record JAADIR010000155.1, on the reverse strand, counting down.
ACGGCTACCGTTGTCGCGACAAATACGGGGCTGAATATCCAAAACTACCAAATGGATACTTCGCAGCTTGGCGAAATAGGGATGGATTTCTTCAAGATGGCGATAAAGAAAATTCAAATGCCTAAACTCGAATTCCACAACTCAACAGACCCGAATCCGGGTTGGGATTTCGAATTCAATTTTGATTTCGATCTTGATTTCCCTTCGCTCGGATTTAAGATACCGGGAATTAACGGCGTGAAATTGACTAAGTCGGGGCTGCAGATTCCGCAAATTTCATTGCCGAGTTTTAACGACAGTCTGAAATTTCAATTCCAAGGATTTGAGTTTAAACCTTTGGCGTTCCGCACGCCGGCAATAAATATTAATTGGTTCTCTTCAACGCCGGTAACAATTGATTGGAGTCAATTCAAATTTGATTTCTCAATCAATTTCCCGAATGTAGCAAACCCCGGCGGGTTGATGCGAACTCCCGATCTTACGATAAGAGACGCTTCATTCTCCAACGGTATTTTAAATGGTTCGGTTGACAAAACGTTTAACGCGGGCGATTTAAAATTGAACTTCGGCGGCGCATTTGCATTTAGCGTTACAAGAATTACCGGCTCGCTTTTTGACAACGGCGGTTCTCAAGGAGTGAAATTCGGTCTTAGAGGAATTTTGGATCTGCCGAGCTTTATGCGCTGCGGCACGACCACCACTGCGGACGTAAGCACGGTTGAATTCAGTTTTGACAGCCGAGGGCTGATTTCAGGAACGGTTACAAACTTTGTTCCCACTTGTCCGCTCAATCTCGGATTCGGTAAGTTTAATATTACTTCTTCTTCCGTAATCTTTTCGATTGCGAACAACGCGCAGAAGGCGGTTCTTGATATGGCGGGAACGCTTCAAGTTCCTACGGGGCAAGGACAAAACGTAACCGCAAACGGTTCGTTAAAACTTAATTTATTAACGGGACAAATTATTGACGGAAGTATTACGATTAACGGTCCTTTCGCTTGGTCTATTCCTTACGACAAGCCGGTGTTCAAATTCACAATCAATCAAGCCGTGTTGAATAAAGACGGATTGATGATTAATGGAAACAGTCAGCTTCATCTCGAAGGAGGCGCGTCGCAGACCGTTCAATTCAATAATTTCTTGTTCGATTATGTTAATCTCAAAGTAAAAGGCGGCGATATCACAATCGCCGGAAATATCGGGCTTAAATTAAGCCTTCCTACCAGCGGAGGAATCGATTGGGCGATTATAGGAAAGAACGATTCGCTTACGGCTGATAGATCGGCAATGATCGGGTTCGGCGGATCGGTGGTAATCGACACAAACGGCGTGCACACAAGCGGAACCGCTAACGCCGCGGTTAGATGGGACGCTTCGCATACGTATAAAG
>JAADIR010000109.1 GCA_013151245.1 Chlorobiota bacterium | reverse complement strand
ATATCTACGGACGACGGGAGCCGCGGCTTCAAGGGAAACGTTGTCGAACATTTCGCTTCCGAATATTCGGAATTGAAAAATAGAGACTTAAAAATATTTGCATGCGGACCAACGCCTATGCTCAAAAGTATTCGGAGGTTTGCTTTGGAAAATGATTTGTTGTGCGATTTATCGCTGGAGTCGCACATGGCTTGCGGTTTCGGGCTGTGTCAAGGTTGTCCGGTTGAAAAAACGGACGGTTCGGGATATTTGCTTGTCTGCAAAAACGGACCGGTATTCGACGCCGGGGAAATTAAGTTATGAGCGAAATAAATTTAAATGTTAACATCGGCAGATTGACTTTGCAGAATCCGGTAATGCTGGCGTCGGGAACGGTCGGTTACGGGAATGAAATTTCCGAATTTATTGATTTAAGTAAAATAGGCGCTATCGTTACTAAATCAATTTCTCTAAAACCGCGGAAAGGAAATCCGCCGCGGCGAGTGGTGGAAACGGCTTCGGGAATGCTGAACGCAATAGGGCTTGCGAACGTCGGGATAGAAAATTTCATAAAAGAAAAAATACCTTTTCTCAAAGAACTTGGCACAACTTTGATAGCAAACATAGCCGCAAGTTCGATTGACGAATACGTGGAATGCGTTAAATTGCTTGACGATATTGAAACGGTAAAGGGATTTGAAATAAACGTTTCGTGCCCCAACGTAAAAGAGGGAGGATTGATTTTCGGAAATAATGTTGACAACGTGAAAAGGATTACCGAAAAAGTCCGCGCCGCAACCGAAAAAAATGTAATCGTAAAACTTTCTCCCAACACTGCAAACATTGCGGATTTTGCGCGCGCAGTTAAAGATAACGGCGGAGACGCGGTCTCGGCTATTAATACGCTTGTCGGTTCGGCGTTTGATATTTACACAAGGAAACCGAAAATAAAAAACATCACCGGCGGACTTTCCGGTCCGGCAATAAAACCGGTTGCAATTGCAAAGGTTTTGGAAATCAGTAGAAATGTTGACATTCCGATAATAGGAATAGGCGGAATCTCCAATTGGAAAGACGCCGTTGAATTTATGATTGCCGGAGCTTCGGCGGCGCAGCTGGGAACTATTAATTTTGTCAATCCGACAGCCGCGATAGAAACGCTTGACGGTATAAAAGGTTATTGCAAAAATATGTCGGTTAAAAATATTTCGGAAATTATTTCGTCAAGAATTCTCCGATGACAATAGACGAAGCTCTTGAAAAAATATTTTCTCTCCGTCAGTTTCATGTTAAACTCGGACTCGATCAGACAAAACGGCTTCTAAAGTATTTGGGAAATCCCGAAAGGAAGTTTAAAGCGATCCATATCGCCGGCTCGAACGGAAAGGGAAGCGCGGCTTCGTTTATTGCAAGCGTCTTGAAAGAAAGCGGAATGAAAGTAGGGCTTTACACGTCGCCGCATTTCGTGAAGTTCAACGAGCGGATTAGAATTGACGGCGAAATGATTTCGGACAAATATATTCTTGATTTTCTGAATGGTCTTACAGAATATATCGACAAATACGAGCCGACGTTTTTTGAAATAACAACTGCGCTTGCGTTTCAATATTTTTCCGAAAACGATTTGGATGTTGCGGTTATTGAAGTAGGATTAGGCGGAAGGCTTGACGCCACAAACGTAATTTCTCCGCTTGCTTCGGTAATAACCACAATATCGTACGAGCACACAAATATTTTGGGCGATACTCTCGGCGAAATAGCAAAAGAGAAAGCCGCAATCATAAAAGAAAACGGAAAAGTTTTTGTCGGATATTTACCCGAAGAAGCCGAAAAGGTTGTGGTAGGCGAGGCGAAAAAAAAATCGAGCGAAATATTTCTTTTAAAAAAATATTTGACAAAAGAAAAGGATTACGTAATTTTAGATCGCGGATTTGATAAAATCAATATTTATCGAACTCCCTTGCCGGGTTATCATCAACTGCTTAACGCTTCGCTGGCAATAAAAACGGTCGGAAATCTTTTTCCCGAAATTGCGGTAAAGAACATACTTGACGGTATAAATAGGGTTGTCCGCAATTCAGGTATCCAGGGAAGATTTGAAGTGGTTCGTAAAAATCCGCTGCTTATTTTCGACGCGGCTCATAACGCCGACGGCGTGAAAGTATTTTGCGATACGTTGAAACAATATAAATTTGACGTTGTTAATTCCATTGTAATTTTCGGAGCGTTGATAGATAAAGATATTAAACGGATGCTTGAACGTCTTTCAAAATGCGCTTCATATTTTTATATCGCTTCGGTCAATTCCGAGCGCGCGGCTTTGCCGGAAGATATTATGAAAATCGGGAAAGAACTCGGATTGAAAATCTCGACAATCGACAAACCGGCGGAGACGATAAAAAACAATCTCGTTAAGCCTAATGGTAAAAATATTTTCGTATTAGGAAGCATTTATTTATTGGGGGAAATAAAGCTGGAAATGGAGGATTTAAACTTGACATTCTAAAATAATAAGACTATGTTTTGAATGAACCTCTTGTTCCATTCGCTCAATCAATTTATTTATAATCAAATGCAAGAAGAAAAGATCGTTTAAACCCCGTATTGAAAAAAATTAAACAAATACTAATAATCAAAAGTTAAAGGTTAAGATATGCCAATGGATATTTCCGAACTGCAATCAAAAAAAATTGTTGATTTGCATAAAATTGCCAAAGAACTTGGAGTTACCGGCTTCAGCGATTTAAGAAAGCAGGACCTTATTTACCATATTCTGGAAGCCCAAACTACAAAAGACGGATTAACGTTCTCAAAAGGCGTTTTGGAAGTCCTTGCCGACGGATACGGTTTTCTCCGCTCGTCGGATTACAATTATCTTCCTTCGCCCGACGATATATACGTCTCTCCGTCGCAGATAAAAAGATTCAGCCTTCGCACCGGCGATTTAGTCAGCGGTCAAGTTCGCCCGCCGAAAGAAGGAGAAAGATTTTTTGCGCTTCTGCGCGTTGAAGCTGTTAACAATCTTGATCCCGAGAAAATTCGTTACAGAACTCTTTTCGACAATTTAACGCCGCTTTATCCTACCAGGCGAATAAATCTTGAATCCTCCCCGGGTGAATACGCAATGAGAATTATGAATCTTCTTTCGCCAATCGGCAAGGGACAGCGCGGAATGATTGTTTCGCCCCCGAAAAGCGGTAAAACCGTTCTGCTTCAAAAAATAGCAAATTCAATTGCGCGAAATCATCCTGAAATCAAATTAATTCTTCTTCTAATTGACGAACGTCCCGAAGAAGTTACCGATATGCAAAGATCGGTGCAGGCGGAAGTGATAAGCTCGACGTTTGACGAACCGGCGGAAAGACACGTTCAAGTTGCGAACATGGTTAATGAAAAAGCAAAGAGAATGGTAGAATCGGGAGAAGACGTCGTCATTCTGCTCGACAGCATCACGCGTCTTGCAAGAGCGCACAACACCGTTATTCCTCATAGCGGAAGAATACTTTCCGGCGGCGTTGACTCAAACGCGCTGCATAAACCGAAAAGATTTTTCGGCTCGGCAAGAAACACGGAAGACGGCGGAAGTTTAACAATCATTGCAACCGCATTGATTGAAACCGGCAGCAGAATGGACGAAGTTATTTTTGAAGAGTTCAAGGGAACCGGAAATATGGAACTTGTTCTCGACAGAAATCTTTCCGATAAGAGGATTTTCCCCGCAATCGACGTGAATAAATCGGGCACAAGAAAGGAAGAGCTTCTGATGAGCGATGAAGAACTGAACAAAGTATGGATCCTACGAAAATTCTTGAGCGATTACGATTCAGTGGAAGCGATGGATTTCCTCCTGGATAAAATGCGCGGAACCAGAAACAATAAAGAATTTCTGCAAAGCATGAACAGCTAATCTGCAGCCGCTGATTATTCATAAGCGGAAATTGTCAATTGTGAAAAAGTATTTATCATTTATTTTCGTTTTATTTTTAACGAATAACATAATCTCCCAGCAATTCAGGGAAATTATTTATATTGATGATATTATCGTTCCATCGGATTCGTTATTCGATTGCTACTTTACCTATAAGGCGCCTGTTTCCAACCTTGTTTTGAAAAAGACGGACGGAAAGTATTCCGGCGGATTCGATATCTTTTTCGAAACAAAACTGCATGACGGTAAATACGTCAGAGAATCTTCTTCCGAAAAAATTGAAACGACCGATTATTCCGAAACGGAAAGAAACGATTTGTTTTTGGAAGGAATTGTAAAATTCACGCTTCCGAAAGGGAAATATGAATTTACTCCGGTAATTTCAATTTATAATTCAAAAGACCAGTTTCCGCTTCCTAAAATTTCTATTACTCTTCCCGACTCTTTGCAGTCCGAAGCGCTGAAACCGCTTGTTTCATCGGTTGAAAAAGTTATTTGTAATAACGATACGACGTTCAAACTTGTCAATTTCAAAGACGCCATTCCTTTTTCGCCGGAAGAATATTTTCTTCTGCTGCCGGTTCTCAACGCTAACGTTCGAAAAATAGACGTTAAAATCGTCCAGCGGAAAGATACGCTTATTTCCGCTACGCTTACAAAACCGATACTTTCTAATTTTAAAATTCAAGACTGCCGAAATAACATCGTGATTGGAAAAGACAGTTCGCGGCGGGCGCTGAATCTTTTTGTTCTGCGAAATTTCAACAATCGTTTAAAAGAAGGAATAGTTCATGTTAACGTTAAAATTGAAGAGAAAGTTTACGATTACAAATTAAACGTTATTTGGCTGGACAAGCCGCTTTCTCTTCAAAACATTGAGCTTGCCGTAAAAGCGGTTGATTTGGTTTTAGACGACGACGCAATTTATAAAATTCTTGACGCCCCGAAATATGACCAATACAAACTTCTGTTTCAGTTCTGGGAAAAATACGACCGCGATACTACGACTATATTCAACGAATTAATGTCCGAGTTTTATAAGCGGGTTGACTTTGCGTTGAAACAATACGGCGCGATGGGAAAAAGGAAAGTAAAATTTACCGACAGAGCGATAATTTACGTTAAATACGGAAAACCGGAAAATATTGACAGAATTTACAAATCGAAGAATAATGTTTTTGAAGTTTGGGAATATAAAAAGCTGAATAAGAAATTTGTATTTTCCGATAGCGAAGGGCTTGGCAAATACAAACTTGTTGAATGACGTAAAAATAATGGACAATTGAGAATGGATAATGGAAAATTATCCGTTCAAAAAATCCGTCGTTTGCCGTTTATCAAATAAAACGCTCTTTTTTACCGTTAAGAATTAGCGACTGCGATAGCGGTTGAATTATCAATAGCCTCGAATGAAATTCGAGGGGGAAATAAGAAAAAGAGCGTTACAACTGCGGAGCAGTTAAATTGTGCAGCGGTGGGAATAATAAAAGTAAATATTCTCTGTCTTGTATTTATCCGAATTCCCCATTAAATTCGTGATAGAACCTTAAAATTTGATAAATTAAACTTTAGGAATTGAGAAAATTCAAAAACCAAATCGGAATTTTAATTGAAGAAGTTTTTATTTACATGCGGCGACGTTAACGGCATAGGACCGGAAATCTGTATCAAAGCGCTGAATACTCTTTCCGGTAAAAGAAATGAAAAGTTCGTTCTTGCAATTCCGGCAAATGTTTTTCGTCAAATTATTAAGAAAGTGAACGCCGATTTCCCGTTCAAGTTTGTAAACAAAAATTCGATAGAAAATGACGATAGTTTTGTTTCGATAATTGATATTGGTAAGACCAAGCAAAAATACGGCATGCCGACAAAAGAATCGGGGGAAGCCGCATTCAAAGCTATTACGATTGGCGTTGAGCTGGCAAAGCAAAAAAATATCGACGCAATTATTACCGCGCCGCTTTCAAAACATTCCTTTGAACTTGCCGGAATAAATTTTCCCGGTCACACGGAATTCCTCGCGGATGCGACAGGCGTAAAAAATTATTCAATGATGTTCTTGTCTAATAAAATGAAGGTCGCGCTCGCTACAATTCACATTCCTATTGCAGACGTTTCAAAGAATATTTCAAAAGAAAAATTAAAGAAACTCTTTTACTTGATGAACCAAACATTGATAGCCGATTTCAGAATAGTTAAACCTAAAATTGCGGCGCTGGGGTTAAATCCGCACGCGGGCGAAGAGGGGAGAATCGGGAAAGAAGAAAAAAAGAAAATAATTCCCGCAATCAAAGAAACAATCGGAATAAATATTTCGGGTCCTTTTGTGCCGGACGCTTTCTTTGCTAATAAGCTGTTCAAAAATTTTGATTTAACAATCAGCATGTACCACGACCAAGCGCTTATTCCTTTTAAAATGCTCAGCTTTTCATCCGGCGTTAATTACACCGCCGGATTGCCCGTCGTAAGAACTTCCCCCGATCATGGAACGGCGTTCGACATTGCGGGAAAATGTATTGCGGATTCTTCAAGCATCGTCAGCGCTTACAAATGGGCGGCGTTGATTATAAGAAACAGGATGAAAAATGAAAAATGAAATTCCTTATTCAAAAGTTTCATTTTTTTATGATTATCTGATGCGTAATATTGATTATGAGGGTTGGGCCGAATACATAAAATCAATTGCCGACAACCTCGGTTTGTTAACGGGGAACGCTCTGGAAATTGCCGCCGGCGAAGGCAAACTTGCAAATTATCTCGCCGGCAAATTTGATTGGGTTGTTTTATCCGATTTGTCCTTGGAGATGATAAGAAAGAGCAAAAACATTTTCCCAAAAGTCGTTTGCGATATGAGAGAACTCCCGTTTAAAAATAATTTCGATTTCGTTTATTCGACCTTTGACAGCGTAAACTATTTAACTACTGAAAACGATGTCGCCGAATTCTTTTTACAGATAAAACAAATTCTCCCGTTAAACGGATACTTTGCGTTTGACGTTAGTTTGGAGATGAATTCGTTTATTTATGAAGAAGATTTAAACCGAGAG
>JAADIR010000072.1 GCA_013151245.1 Chlorobiota bacterium | reverse complement strand
GTCAATTTGCTTTAATCTGTAAAGCAAATTTCCGGTAGGCGGAAAACTATCCGTAAATGAATAATGTTTAGTGGAATTACTGTTTCCGTGTCCTTGCACAAACCCGATTTTTTCCCAACTTGACGCGGCGTAGCCGTTGTTTGGCGAAGCCGGATCAATATCAACTGCTCTTTCGATTTCGAAACCGTAATTATTAACTTCCGTGGCGGTTTGCCAGAATAACTCGACTGCGTCTTTTATTCCCGTTGCTGTAAATAAGATTAATTCAACGGGAAGAGGATCCTCTGAATTGCTGATTGCCCAATCGGAAAAACCGGTTTGTCCCGTTGCTGTTAATGTATTGTTGTTAGCGTCAACTGTCGTAGCTACTTCTTCCCAAACCGAACCATTTTTTCTGTAAATTTTCATGTTCGCTTCGGCGCCTCCGGATTCAGCGACTTCACCGTCGTTATAATGAAAAACTATACTAAAGTTATAGCTAGTTAGATTTGTCGGCGTTATTGTCCAGTATCGGTCCACAGAGGAACCAGTTGTCCCCGGCGGATCCTGATTGTTATGCAATGTTACAGAAAGATATCCATTTGTGCTTGTGCATGAAGAAAAATCAACAGTTAAATCCGCATTATCAAAAACACATGGAGGAGAATCGCCGCTTGCTATAAATTCCTTGTATGTAGCGTCAGTAGCTCCGGTTTGGTCAGAAAGAATTAAGTAAGTTTGACCCCTATCGGCATTAACGCCGGAGCCATTTCCATAAGCTCCAATCATAAAATCAGAAAAACCATCCCCATTTGCGTCTCCAACTCCCGAAACGGAATAACCCGCATAGTCGCTTGCGACTTCGCCCCAGAAAGACGAGTTAGCTGTTGAAAGTCCCACATCCATTGACCAACCGGAAGATTTACCAAGAATTAAATATGTTTGTCCTGCGCGATAATCGCTTTCACTGTTTTCGTAAGCGCCTATTATAAAATCACTGTAACCGTCGCCGTTTACATCATTAACGCCTGAAACACTTTTTCCCGAATAATTGTCTGCGGCTTCCCCTAAGAAAGACGCGTCCGCTTCGGAAAGAGAATAATTATTTACCCAATCCGCCGTAGCTTTTCCGAAAATTAGATATGTTTGACCGGCGCTGGAAACGCCTCCTTCTTCATCGCCGCGTGCGCCAATAAGAAAATCGTCATATCCGTCGCCGTTTGCGTCCCCGACTCCTGATACAGAGCTGCCGGCTAAATCATACGTGTCTTCTCCTACAAAGGCAGCGTCGGCGTCTTGAGTTTCGAAATCATAATCCATGCCCCAATCTGCGGCAGCCCTTCCTAGCATTAAATATACTTGACCGGCATCTGTCCCAACTTGACTATCTCTACTGGCGCCAATAAGAAAATCGTCATAGCCGTCGCTGTTAACATCGCCGGCGCTGAAAACTGAATAGCCCGCGTTTGCATTTGCCCGTGCGCCTAAGAAGGAAGCGTCCGCGGCAGATAAATCGGTATCCATCGCCCACCCCGTTGACTTACCTAAAATTAAATATGCTTGTCCCGCTTCGCCGGCTCCATCGTCGTTGCCATATGCTCCGATTAAAAAATCATCGTAACCGTCGCCATTGACGTCGCCGGCAGGTCCAATAGCTTTTCCCGCCCAATCACCGGCGGCTTCGCCCCAGAATGAAGCGTCGGCTCCGGAAACATTAAAGTTGGTTCCCCAATTTGCAGTCGCTTTTCCCAAAAATAAGTATATTTGTCCGGCGTAATCTCCGCCGTCGCCGTTGCCATCCGCAGCCAATAAAAAATCGTCATAACCGTCGCCATTGACGTCGCCGACGCCCGCGACTGCTCTACCTAACCAATCGCCGGCATTCTCGCCCATGAAAGAGGCTTTCGCTATTGAAGTAGTTAAAGAGACGTCCATACTCCAGCCTGTCGATTTCCCCAGAATTAAATAAGCCTTGCCCGCTTCGTTTCCATTCTCGTCATTTTTCCATGCGCCAATTAAAAGATCGTCGTATCCGTCTCCATTTACGTCTCCCGCTCCGGAAACAGAATAACCGGAATTATCGTAGGCGCTTTCGCCGGTAAATGATGCGCTGGAACTATTTAGATTTGTATCTGAGCTTAATTGTATCCCGGCATAGAAAAGTAAGATTGTGAGCAATGGGATAATGAAGAATTGTATTATTTTTCGCATGTCTGACTCCTTTAATTATGTAATAATTATTTTAAAATCATCATCTTTTTCGATTTATTTGATTGGTTTATAGTTAGCGTATAAAAATAAATTCCCGAAGGTAATTCCGAAGCGTTGAAATCTATTTTATAATTTCCTTTTGTTTGAAATTCATTTATTAAAGTTTGAACTTTCTTTCCCAATGCGTCGTAAACAGTTAAGGTTACTAATCCGTTTTTAGGAATTGAATACTCAATTATTGTCGCGGGATTTGCGGGATTCGGATAGTTTTGGAATAATTTGAATTTAACCGGTTGTCCGACGGTAACGTTGACGATAGAAGAATATTCAAACGAGCCGTCGTAATCAAATTGTTTTAATCTGTATTGATATTCTCCGTCTTTTAAGTTTTTATCTTCGAATGAATAAAAATGGCGGGATGACGACGTTCCGCTTCCGTCAATAGTTCCGATTCTATTCCAAATGTCCGGTCGGATCGTTCTCCCGTTTGAAGTTCGCTCAATCTCAAAGCGCGCGTTGTTTGTTTCGCTCGCCGTTTCCCAAGCGAGATGCGCGGAATTACCCTTTACGGTTGCGGTAAAAAGATTCATTTCTACCGGAACAAGCGAACCGTCGTATTCAAAGACGTGGACGATAATCCAGCCGTCGTTCGGCGCGTTATATTCTGTTACAAATAATCTTTCGTTTTCCGCATCAAAACACGTGGATGAAATCTCGGATTTTGGTCCCCAGAAAAGATTTTCATCAAATCGTATTGCTGCATACGGCTGTGGCTCGTAAGTTTCCATCGTTCCGGCGGCTACTTGCGCGAGGTCCGAAGGATTGTAAAAGATTGCCATCGGCATGTAACTTTGGGCGCGCCAGCCTTTTCCGTCGGGATCTGTAGATTCAAATTCCGGTTGGGGACAATCGGCAATAATCCAGTCGAGCCGCATGTTTTCGCCTTGATAACCGTACCAATTATCGCCGTGCGCTTTATTGCCGATAATCATTGCGGCGGATTTTGTTTCCCATTGAATCCATTCGCCGGTTCGCCAGGCGTCGGCGTGATTGTAGTCGTCAATTGAATTCGGATAGTTGTAATTGTCGGTTCCTTGAACGGAGCCGTATTCGAGCAATGTTGTGATCGGAAGTTCGGCGTCCGCAGCGGGCGGGGAAGTTCCGACCTTATCGAACGCGTAAAACGTTGGACCTAATCCGCTCAAACCTCCGTCGCGGAATCTTCCGGTAATCATGCTTCTCCCGCTTACATTGACATCCGCCCAGTCTTGCGGCGTTTCGAAAATATAATCGCTTGTAGCCGATTCGAGCGGCGGCTGTCCGATGTTTCCAACGTACCACGCGCCGTATTTTGTCGAGCCTAATAAATCGTTAGGGTCGCAGCGGCTAATTGTTGCGCGCTTTTCTTCGTTTACCGTGTAGTGGATTGTCCACGAATTGTATAATCTGTTTTCCGATTCGACGTATTCCAAACCGTTGCGCCAGATATCCACGTAATCCCAATTGTTAATGTTTGTCGGACGAATATTTACCGGCGTTTGAATTATAGCGGCTTCGGTCAAATCGGATTGATTGTGCCCGGCGGAAATAACCGGCGCGGGAATGGAAACTTCGCCGACCAATCCGTTTGCGTCATTGTTTAAATTTGAAATAAAAAGACTTCCCGCAAAACCGTCGCCGGAGCCGGAACCGCTTTGACCGCCGTCGCCGTTCGGGTTGTATGTAATCGCTTCGCCGCCGTAGCTGAACGTTTCGGGGAGAGCGATCGCGCCTTGATAGACAAAACCGGCGGGATCCAGCGCGTTGCTTTTTCCTTGAAATGCAAGAGTTGTAGCGGAAACGGAATTTGATTGAGCGCTTTCGTTGCCGCAGAAATCAAGCGCCGAAACCGTAAAGTTGTATTGAGTCGCCGCTCCCAGAAAAACCGCCGTGTAGCTGTTTGTTCTTGTATAGCCTTCTACTATTCCGTTCAAATATACAAGATATTCAACAACGCCTACGTCGTCCGACGGTTCGTCCCAGCTTAAGGAAACTTTCGAATCGGTGATTGTTCCTACAGTTAAATTTTGCACTTGTCCGGGCGGAGTGATATCGGCGTCGTCGTAAAGCTCAATTTTATCGCAAAGAATATATTGTTTCGGGTCGGTTTCAAACCATTCGCAGTGAAGATTTACGTTTACTACCGAATGATTTCCCGTTGTTGCGTGAACGCCGGAATCGGTTATGTTAAAGACCGTTTTTATCGTTTCGCCCGGCGGAATTTCTTGATACGCGTTGCGGTAATCTGCAAAGGAGCGCATTGTGTACCACATTCCGTCGGTTCCTTCGGCGTCCGGCATATCGGAATCTTCAAAAGAAACCCGCGCGGCAATTACATAAGTTTCGGAAGCCGACGTATTGTACCAAGTAACGACAATCCTTTCTCCCAAAACAAAATTTCTCGACGTTCCCTGAACGCCTTGATAATCGTCAAATTCTTCAACGCCCGGATTTGGGAGCAATCCATCGGGTCCTTCGGAAGAATAACTTACGTTCGGACTTTTAATCAAAATATTCCATCCTGATAATCCGTAAACGTTTTCAGCTTCGCTCGCTCCAAAATCCGCCAATAACGTTGTCTGAGAAAATGAAATTGAATTGAAAAATATCAGTAAAAATAAAAAAATAGGATAACTGATTTTAATTGAATTATTCATTTTTGACGCCTCAAAAAAAAGTTTTATTAAAAGATACTTTCTCCAATTAATGAAATAATAACTACCGCTATCAATACCAGAATATTTATACTTACGAAAAATCGCTCGGCGTTTCGCGAAACTTCTCCGGAAGAAGAACGGACAAACATCAGAAAAATTAAAACTACAACCCCAACGAGCCATAGCGGATTTGTCTCATAGAATAACGGCAAAAGAAAAATAAGGAATAAACAAACTGACGAAACGATATGAGTTCGTAATTCATTCACGTTCAAATGTAATACGATTAATAAAGTTGCGCCTGTAAAATGGCGACAAAAACATGGATAAAAATGTAATCTAACCGAAAAGTTGAATTACGAGCGCTTTTTTATGAAGTCGGTCGGCGAAATTTCGAAATGTTTTTTGAAGGTTTTTGAGAAATAAGACGGGTCGGAAAAACCGAATTCGTAAGCCGCGTCGGTTACGTTTCCTTTTTTATTTTTCAGAAAATCGGCGGCGAGTTTCAGCTTAATTACATAAACGAAATTCGTCGGGGTAATATTCAGTTCGTCGCGGGTAATTCTTTGAAACGTTCTTAAAGAAACTCCGAGATTCCGCGTCAGTTCGTCCGAATGAATTGTTTCCGATTTATTCGCCACAATATATTCGGCGGCTTTTTGAAGAATTTTTTCATTGTAGCTTAAACTTTCGGCGGAAGGATGAACGGAAAGTTTTTCGTAATTTATTTTATCCGCCGAAGGAAGCCGGCGAAGTTTATATGTTCTATATATTAATAAAACAATTATGACCAATGCGAGCGAAGCGGTAATAAGATAAATCCAGAACCATTCGGCTTTATATTTTTCCGAAATCGCCTCGAACCAACTCGGCGCGCCGATAAACTGAACTTGTTTCCAATATTTCGGATACCCGAAGTCGCTGTAACCGCTCCAGCTAAAGGGCCACATAGCCGTTGAGGCTTCTTCTATTCGTCCTGTTTGAGAAAGCGGATAATCAATATCGTTTACGCAAACGTCCAAACGCATTATCATATTCGATTTCGGGGCGACTCCGATTGCCGCAAAAGGGATAACGATTTCAATTGTGTAAACGCTGTCTTCCGCATTATCGTTCAGCGTTCCGTTAATTTTTACCGCGGAAAAGAAGAGAATATTTTGAGCGTAATCCTTGGGAACGGCGACGGTATCGGCGAGGATTTCTTTTAAGTCGCCTTTAAAAACTTCCGCGTTGTTTCTGATATCTATTAAAAATTGGTAATCGTTGACGTCCATCTTCGGCGTGCCTTCGCCTTTAGTGTCAATATAAAGTTCAATTCCGTCGTTGAGATGCACCATCGGTTTATCAATGCGTCCGTGATTTTCGGCGAAGAAATGCTTATCCCAGCCGGTTACCGCGCAGCAGAAATTTTCGTTGTTCCAAAAAGCTCTGAACTTTGCCTTGTTTTTTGATTTTGGGAAAAGGAGTTTGTCGAAATCAAAATTTGCCGGATAAAGGTCGCTTAATTTTTGATGAGAAGTATTTATGAATGAGTGAAGCGTGTCTGAAAATTCATATTCGAAATATTCGTCCCAATCGCTCAAGTCGCCGTCAACCGTTATGTTCTTACTTGAATAGGGAATTTGCAAAATCTTTTCGTTTGTTTGCCCAAAGGACGAGATTGAAAGCGAAAGAATCAAGACGCCGTATGGAAGGAAAACCTTCATAATTCCCGATATTTATTATCTAATTAAGAGCTAAACATAAACAAGTTAAGGGAAATAAATTATGATTTAAATTACAAATTTTTAGTTTAATAACTAAAAGTATTTTTTGCGGCGAATAAAAACTTGACAAATGTAAAATAAAAATAGGACGCGGATTTTATGATTGCCTGTAACGTCCGAAAATAAATTTTCAGCTTGAAAAAATATAATGCATCATTGACAATCCGCGTCCCTTTTTTAAGCGCCTCAAAACTGCTGCGATTTTAAATATAAATCAATTACTTACTTTTTTTGCTTGAAACGTATAATCACGGGAATGATTGAACGAGCCGATACAGTTTGCGTCGTCGGAAAATTCGCCCGTAAA
>JAADIR010000117.1:7043-9255 GCA_013151245.1 Chlorobiota bacterium | reverse complement strand
ATCAATTGCGGTTTACCGCTATATGAAATTGCAGTGATTTAACCATTAACAAGGCAACAAAATGGAAATTATTTTTCTCATAATCGGGTTGGTTGTAGGCGGTTTTTTCGCTTACTTTTTTCTGAAATCGAAATTCGAATCGAAGATCGGTCAGTTTGAAGAGCGTTCGAACTTCCTTTCGGAAAATCTTTCTAAAAAAGAAATTGAATTGGATGAAAAGCAAGTTGAAATTATTGAGCTTAACAAAAGATTATCTTCGCTGCAGTCCGATTATTCAAACCTTGAGAAAAAGTTAGCCGAAGATAAAGAGGAACTTCAAAATATTCAGGAAAAATTCACAAAAGAATTTGAGAACCTCGCCAATAAAATTTTCGAAGAAAAGTCGAACAAATTCACTCGACAAAACAAAGAAAACATCAACCTTCTCTTAAAACCTCTCGGCGAAAAAATAAACGATTTCTCTTCTCGGCTGAATAAGATACACGACGACGAAACGCGCGAACGCGCAACGCTGAAGGAACAAATAAAGCAGCTCGGAGAATTGAATCAACAACTCAGCAAAGAAGCCGACAGCTTGACAAAAGCGTTAAAGGGCGATTCGAGAACTCAAGGAACTTGGGGCGAAATGATTCTTGAAAAAATTCTCGAAAAATCCGGTTTGGTAAAAGGCGAACAATTCGAAGTGCAGCAAAGCTTCACTTCCGAAACAAACAAGCGCACAAGACCCGACGTTGTTGTTTATCTGCCCGAAAATAAAAACATCGTTATCGATTCCAAAGTTTCGCTTACCGCTTACGAAAGGTTCATTAACGAGGAAGACGAAGCGTTGAAAAATAAATTTTTGAAAGAACATATCCGTTCCATTCAAAATCACGTGAAGGAACTTTCGGCGAAAAATTATCAAAGTCTGTATCAATTAAATACGCTCGATTTTGTAATTATGTTCGTTCCAATCGAATCGGCGTTGGGCGTCGCTTTTCAAAATGAACACAATCTTTTTTACGACGCGTTCGAGAAGAATATTCTTATTGTAAATCCTTCCGCTCTCTTGGCTACGCTGCGAACGATTGAAAGCATTTGGAAACAGGAAAAACAAAACAGAAACGCAAAAGAAATTGCAAGACAAAGCGGTTTGCTTTACGAAAAATTTATCGGACTTGTCAACGATTTAATTGACGTTGGAAAACGAATGGACGCAAGCAAACAAGCTTACGAATCGGCAATGAATAAATTATCCGACGGAAAAGGAAATCTCGTGAGTAAAGTAGAAAAATTAAAATCGCTCGGCGCTCAAACGCAAAAAACTCTTCCGAAAGAAATTTTAAACAGAGCGCTCGACGATGAAGATACTAAGCTAATTCAATAGGACGCTGATTTACGCTGATCAGTTATGATTAAATCATGATTAATCATAACCAATCATAACAAATCCGCGTCCCATCAAAACTCTTCCAACAACTTCTCTAATCCTTCGTTAATATTTCCGCTAATCTTTACCGCGCAGACTTTGCGATTGTTTTCTTTCAACGCTTCCCTATCGCCCATAGCTTGAGCGTGAATTAGAACGCCGAAAGAAATTGAAGAATCGTCGCTGCCCGCTTCGTCCGGAATCGGCAAATCGTCATGAATATCCGCAATGAATTGGATGAAGATTCCATTTCCCGCGTCTCCTTTGTGAAGCTGCCCCGTAGAATGCAGAAATCTCGGTCCGTAACCAAATGTAACCGCGCATTCATATTTTTTTTGAAGTTCGGTTCTAAGTTGATGAAAAAGATTTGTCGTTTCTTCGCTCGGCGTTAGAAACGCTTGAAGTGAAATATAGCTTCTCCCCTTTCCGGTTGTTGAGTCGCCGTTTTCAAAATCGTTCTCAACAAACTCTTGTATCGCTTCCGCCGCTTTTTGTTTTTTTGTTTCGTTCGAGAAAAAGAGATTCCCCTCTTGCAGAGAAAAAGTCTGTTCAGGCAAACTTCCTTTTTCACGATATTCCGCGACCATTTTTCGCGCGACAATTTTTGCCGATTCCACGTTCGGCTGGTCGAACGGCTGAACGTCGAGTAATTTACTTGCGACCGCAACGGCAAATTCCCATCTGAACATTTCTCCGGCTAAATTGTAAATGTCGTCAAAAACTATTTCAATAACGGTGAATCCCGCGTTTTTAAATTCTTCAATAAAATCGTCAAATGAATCGTCTTCGCCCAATCTGATAAAA
>JAADIR010000117.1:0-6978 GCA_013151245.1 Chlorobiota bacterium | reverse complement strand
CTTTCCCGGAGCTTTCCGCAATCAACTGTTCGAGCCAGCCGCCGAATTCCCTTATTTCATCGGACAAAAAGAAAGTCAGCTTATCTGCGCCTTTATTTGCAAGTGTTCCGACGAGCGCGCCCAAAACGGCGGAACTGTTTTCCGTCTCGCCAATAGTTTTTTTTGATTCGGCGATAATTATTTCAGCGTCGTTCAAAAACCGTTTGAGGTCGATCCCCACAAGAGCGGCGGGAACCGTTCCGAATAAAGAAAGAGCCGAGTAGCGACCGCCTATGTTCGGATCGTTCAAAAATATTTTTCTGAATCCCAGATCGTTCGCAATTTTTTCTAATCCGCTGCCCGGGTCCGTAATTGCCGCAAAGTGTTTTCCAACTTCTTCGCCGCCGCATTTTTTCAGACATTCGTTATAAAAGAATTTCATAAACGAGAGCGTTTCCACCGTTCCGCCGGATTTTGTTGAAACGATATACAACGTTTCTTCGGGATTAAAAAGATTCATTTTTTCTTTTACGGCTGCCGGATCTGTAGAATCGAGAATATGCAAATCGGGATAACCTTCCGGGCTTTGAAATATTTCCGCAAACATTTCGGGCGCAAGCGAAGAGCCGCCCATTCCGAGTAAAAGAACATGTTTGAAATTATCTTTTACGTCGTAAACAAATTCATTAATCTCATCCAATCTTTCTTTTACAAAACCGACGCAGTCAAGCCAGCCGAGTCTGTTTGAAATTTCAGCCGGATCGTTCCGCCAAACGGTAAAGTCCTTTTCCCAAATTCTTTCAACAATTTTGTCTTCGTTAAGTTTTTTAATTGAATCGTAAATTTCTTTTGAGAAATTCATCTCCGAAATATTTGTTTGATTTTCAATCTTCAAATACATTTTATTTTCCTCGTTTTTTAATTTAAATTTAGACGATTGAACAGACTAAAACAAGAAAACGTTTCCTTCTCAAATCATATTTAATTTGATTTCATATTATTTTTTCAAAACGAACTTTTTTTAGTCGCTAATTTATTATAAGTTTCTAATATAAAAACACGCGTTTGTCTTGTTAATTTGTGTTCTTTTAACAGATGTGAATTCGGATAAATAGACTTTACATTTATTCGGATATTTTATTTTCAACATACAATTATTGATAATTTTTGAATTAACAGAGAGCCGAATTATGTTAGAAATAAGAGGTCATGCAAGAGGCGGACAAGGTATGGTTACCGCCTTTGAAATTTTGGCGAAGATATTCAGCAAACTTGGAGATTTCCAAGTGCAATCTTTTCCGGCTTTCGGAGTCGAAAGAACCGGAGCCCCCATTCAAGCTTTTCTCCGCGTGGCGAAAGGCGACATCCTAAACAGAAGCAATATTTACGAACCGAATTTGATTGTCGTTTTCGACGAAACGCTAATCGATATGGTCCCGGTATTTGACGGACTAAAAGGAAACGGTTCCGTTTTACTGAACACCGAAAACGACGCTTCGAAATATTCCGAATATTCATCGAGCATTTTTACAATCCCAGCCACAAAGATTTCTTTGGAGAAAGGCTTGGGCAGCAAATCCCTTCCGATTGTCAATGCGGCAATGATAGGCGCAATTATGCGGGTTCTTGACGCGGATATTGAGATTGCAAAAAAAATCGTAGCCGAAAACGTTCCTTCCAAACCGGAAGCGAACGCCGATTCATCTTTTGTGGCTTATGAAAACGTTTTAGGAATAGACAAAATTAATCGTACGCTAATTGAATCGTTTCACAAAACGGAAGCCGAAGCGCTCACAATCGACATAGAAAAAATAATGTCCGTAGAAAAACATCCCGACGAAAATATGATTTTCCCTTCGTGGTCGCAGCCGATGTCGCTTAACAAAACGGGCAACTGGCGGGTTCTAACGCCGAGCTATCTTACGAAAGAAGCGCCGTGTTCTTCTAATTGTCCCGCAGGCACCGACGTTCGCGGATTCATTGATTTAGCGTCCGACAAAAAGTTTACCGAAGCTTTCGATTTAATTTACGAACACAATCCTTTTCCGTCAATCTGCGGAAGAGTCTGCCCGCATTTCTGCGAACAAAACTGCAACCGTAATTCAATCGACGACGCTCTGAACATCGGCGCGGTTGAAAGATTTTTAGGAGATAAAAACTTTGAACGCGAAGTTCCGAAAGCGGAAATTTCGCAGAAAGAAAAAATAGCCGTTATCGGCGCGGGTCCCGCCGGATTGACGACCGCGCTGCGTTTGGTTGAAAAAGGATATGAAACAACGGTATTCGAAGCGCTTCCTCAAGCCGGCGGAATGATGAGAACGGGCATTCCGGAGTTCCGCCTTCCTTCGAACGTTCTCGACAAAGAAATCGAAAACATCGAAAAGCGCGGCGTCAAAGTAATCCTAAATAAAAAGGTTGCCGTCAAGGAACTTGAAAACGAATTCGACGCGGTAGTTACTTCTGTCGGTTCGCATATCGGTTCTTCAATGAGGATTGAGAACGAAGAGCTTTCAATAGACGGAATAAAATTTTTACAGAATTTCAAATTGAACGGCGACGCGCAAGGAATTAAAAAAGGAGAAGAAATTGCAATTATCGGCGGCGGAAACACGGCTATCGACGTTTCGAGAACCGCTTTACGCTTGGGCGCAAAACCGGTCGTTTATTACAGAAGAACGCACAACGAAATGCCGGCAATTTCCCACGAAGTTGAAGAAGCCGTTAAAGAAGGAGTGAAATTTGAATTTCTTACCGCTCCGGTTGCAATGAAGAAAACCGACGACGGAAGAATTGAAGTTACGATTGTGAAAATGGAACTCGGCGAACCGGACGATTCGGGAAGACGCCGCCCCGTTCCAATTGAAAACTCCGAATATAAAATTACGGTTGACCGCGTAATCAAAGCAATCGGACAGTGGTTCGACGATTACGCGTTTGAAGGAAAAGAAGTAAAACCGGAACAAGGAAAGATTGATTTCGAAGCAAACGTTCCGATTTTCTGCGCGGGCGATATGGCTTGGGGCGGAACGGTAACGGAAGCTATCGGCAGCGGAAACAAAGCCGCCGAAGAAGTTCACGCATATCTGCAGAGTCTTCCTTACAGTCACGAAGAAACAATGCCGGAAGTTGTTTTACCGGATAAAATAAATTTTGCTTATTATCTTCCAAGCCCCCGTTACAACGGCGACGAACATTTCCCGAAAGATTTGTACAACGATTTCAGCGAAGTCGTTAGCGGACTTGGAGATGAAGATATTGTAAAAGAAACGTCAAGATGTCTCCATTGCGGAGAGTGTTTCAGCTGCGGCAACTGCTACAACTATTGCCCCGATTCGGCTATTCACATCGACGACCACGGCAGACTTCGGATTGATTACGATTACTGCAAAGGCTGCGGAATCTGCGTTCAAGAATGCCCGTGCTCCGCTATGGAATTCAAATTAAGCGAGGTGACAAATGACTAACGGAACAATTACAGAAGAAAAGAATATTGCAAACAATTCGGGGAAAACCGTTTATCCCCGTCATACCGAAAAAATAATGAAAGGAAATTTTGCGGCGGCGGAAGCGGCTAAACTTTGCCGTTCCGGTTTTATTCCGGCTTACCCGATTACGCCGCAGACGACTATCGTTGAAGAACTGTCGGCAAAAGTGGCGCGCGGTGAAATGGACGCGGCTTACGTTAATATGGACAGCGAGCATTCCGTCTTTGCCGCCGCAATGGGCGCGGCGTTAGCGGGCGAAAGAGTTTTTACCGCAACCAGCGGGCAAGGTCTTTTCTACGCGCACGAAGTGCTTCACGCTATCGCGCATTTCAGACTTCCGATTGTAATCTGCAACGTCGGAAGACCTTCGATTCCGTGGAATATTTGGTCGGATCAGTCGGATTCAATTTCTCAAAGAGACACAGGCTGGGTTCAGATATATGGAGAAAGTTCGCAGGAAGTTCTTGATTCGGTAATTCAATCTTTTATAATAGCCGAAGAATTGGATTTGCCCGTTATGGTTGTGCTTGACGCTTTTTATCAAAGCCACACAAGCGAAAACATTTGGATTCCCGAACAACAACTCGTTGACGAATTTCTACCGGCAAAAAAATCGAAAGGAGACGAAATAGATCTCGAATCGCCGAAATCGATTGGAGGACTCGTTCCGCCCGAACATTACGAAAAATTCAATTACACTTATTGGCAAAATATAAATCAAGTTGAAGAATTGACGAACAAAGTCGGAAAAGATTTCGGCAAACATTTCGGACGCGAATATAAAGCGGTGGAATCGTTCAACATCAACAAGAATACGAAATTAGTTTTAGTTACAATGTCCAGCATAACGACAACAGCGAGAGGCGTAATTAAAAATCATCCCGACGTCGGTCTGCTTAAGCTCCGCCTTTTCAAACCTTTCCCGAAACAATCGGTTTTGGAAGCGTTAAAAGAATTGCCGGACGACGCGATTATTGCGCCTATTGAAAGAAACTTTTTAGGCGACAATTACGGCGCAACCATTCAGGAGTTAATGCGCGCTTTCTACAATGAACGGAATTTCAAAATGTATGATTTTTATACCGGTCTCGGCGGAAAAGACGTTCCCCCGCTTACGATTGAAAAAATCATTTACAAAGCTAAAAACAACCCGAAAGACGTTAACTGGATTGATTTGGAATATTAAAAAAGGAATATAAAAAATGGAACCGTTATTTGAATTTGCAATAAAAGATGAAAAGGTTTATTCCGGCGCTTTAAGCTGCCGCGGCTGCGGTTGGTCTCTTTTAGTCAGACACCTTTCCAGCATTCTAGGGGAAGATACCGTTTACGTTGTTCCGGCTTCCTGCTTTTCAATTATAGCCGGACCTTTTCCGTTAAACGAATTGAAAGGAAGCATCGTTCACACGGTTTTTGCAGCCGCTCCCGCTACGGCAACCGGCGTAAGAGCCGCGCTCGATAGAAAAGGGAAAAAAGACGCAACCGTGGCGGTGCTTGCAGGCGACGGCGGAACTTTTGATATAGGTTTTCAATCGATGTCCGGCGCCGCGTCCCGCGGTGAAAATATTCTCTACGTCGTCAACAACAACGGCGCATATATGAACACCGGAATTCAAACCAGCACGGCAACTCCTTACGGAGCCGTTACTACGACTAATCCCGGCGAAGGTTACAAAAAAACTTGGCCAAAAGATTTAATGGGAATTATAGCCGCGCACAACATTCCTTACGCCGCAACAATTTCTTTGGCGCACATGGGCGACGCAAGAGAAAAAATGAAAAGGGCAAAAGAAACGGAAGGTTTCCGTTTGTTGATGATCGACGGTCCTTGCCCTCCCGGACACAAAACAGATCCGTCGCAATCAATCTCAATCGGCAGACTTGCGGTTGAAACAAAACTTTATCCTCTGTTCGAAGTTGAACATCAAAAGTATAAGATAAATTATTTCCCGGAAAAGTTTGTTCCGATTGACGAGTGCCTGAAACCGCAGGGAAGATTCAAACATATTTTCAAAGAAGGGAACGAACAACTGATAAAGGATATTCAGGAACACACCGACGCAAATTGGAAACGACTTCTCGCTCTTGAAAAAATTAGTTATGAAGAATAATTTTCTTTAATATATTTCACATCTTTTCGGCTAACCGCTTTTAATATCGGTTAGCCTTTTTTATTTTGTGATTCGTTATTTTCAAACAATATTGGTATTATTATTTTCTAATGGATCAAAGACGCAAAGCCATATATATATCATTTGTCGTCGGCGTTTTACTTTTCGCCGCTAAAGTGATTGCGTATCTTTTAACCGGCTCCAACGCAATATTTTCAGACGCGGCGGAATCCGTCGTGAATATCTTTGCCACCGGAATGGCGGTTTACAGTATTATTTTAAGCTTAAAACCGGCGGATAAAAATCACCTTTACGGACATGGAAACGTAGAGTTTTTTGCCGCGGGGCTTGAAGGCACAATGATCGTTCTCGCCGCTCTTGTCATTTTCTATAATTCTATTCAAAGAATTATCAACGGCGGGGAATTACAGCAGTTGGGTTGGGGAACATTAATTATTGCCGGTGCGGGCGCAATAAATTTGCTTCTCGGTTTATATTTAATCAGAAAAGGAAAAGAGACAAGTTCAATTACTTTGGTTGCCGACGGTAAACATATTCTTACCGATTCTTTTACTTCGGTAGGAATCGTGCTCGGTTTGCTGATTGTTATGTGGACGGGCATTGAAATAATCGATCCCATTATCGCAATCATTGTGGCAATCAATATTATCGTCACCGGATATTTTTTAATTAGGCAATCGGTTTCCGGTTTGATGCTGGAAACCGACGACGAACTTTTGGAAGAGATTTCAAAGATTCTAATCGGCAAAAGAGAAAGCTTTTGGATTGACCTTCATGAATTGAGATTCTGGAAATCCGCAAACGACGTTTTTATTGATTTTCATCTTATTCTCCCCTACTATTTTACAATCAAAGAATCTCACCGAACCGAGGAATTAATAAGAGACGCCATCAAAGAAAAAATTCCAACCGCGCAAATTAAAATTCATATCGATTTCTGCACAAGCGACCTGTGCAAATATTGTAAATTTAAAGAATGCAACGTTCGTAAAGAAAATTTCTCCGAAGACGTAAAATGGAATTCGCTTAAACTGATAGGAAAACCGGCGTTCCGCGGTTTCCACGACGACGATAATTGACAAGCTCTTAACTTTTCAATTATTAATTTAGAATGGATGTATGGTTGATTGGTTGAATGATGTAAACTATTTCCAAACCCCATTCAGTCTTTCATCCGTTCAATCATTCTTTTTGGAATGGATGAATGGTTGATTGGTTGAATGATGTAAACTATTCCCAATTCCATTCAGTCATACATCCATTCAGTCATTCTTTTTGAATGGTTGATTGGTTGAATGATGTGAACTATTTCCAATTCCATTCAGTCATACATCCATTCAGTCATTCTTTTTGCCTTCAATAAAACGCCGATATTTTATCGA
>JAADIR010000249.1:35835-42111 GCA_013151245.1 Chlorobiota bacterium | reverse complement strand
CGTATTCGTCGAGGCGCTTTGCGGCGTCTTCAACGTTTGTCGCCGGCGGAACGATTACTCTGTCGCCAATCAAGCCGTTGTTGGGCCAGTTTTCCGGAGCGGCTACTTTGTATTTCTCGTGCGTCTGCAACGCTTTAACCGCGCGTAGAACTTCATCGACGTTTCTTCCGATTTCCTGCGGGTAGTAGATTACCAATCTAACTTTACCTTCCGGATCGCCTATGAATACGGCGCGGACGGTGTTAGTTCCTTTTCCGGGATGAAGCATTCCCAATTTCATTGCAACGTCGTCGTTTGCGGCTACTACGGGGAACTTGATTTCCACGTCCAATTTCTCTTTGATCCATTCAATCCATTTGATGTGCGAAAATACTTGGTCTATCGACATTCCAATCAGCTTTACGCCTAATTTTTCAAACTCGTCGTATTTGTTTTGGAAAGCGACAAACTCCGTCGTGCAGACGGGCGTAAAATCCGCCGGATGGCTGAAAAGCACGAACCAGCTTCCTTTCAAATCGCCGGGAATGTTCATCGGTCCGTGCGTTGTTTGTACGTTTAATTCGGGGAAATCGTCTCCCAATAACGGCATGTTAATTTTGTTTGCGTCCATAGTTAAACTCCTTAAATTTTGTTACTGTTTTGTTATTAATTATTTATTCAAAAACGAGTCGAGCATCCAAAGATTCTTTTCGAATCCGGAGATCAAATCGCTCATTAAACTCGCGGTTCCTTCGTCGTTGTTGTCCGAAGCTATTTCAAGAACTTCTCTTACTTTTTCCAATAAAATCGTCATCTCTTCAACAACAATTTCAACGCCTCTGTTTCCGTCGCTAACGTTTTGAACCGGTTTAATAGAAGCGTTCCGTAGATATTCTTCAAAAGAATGAAAAGGAACGTTTCCAAGCATTAAAATGCGTTCGGCTATTTCGTCGATCGTTTCCGCCGCTCCGTTATAAAGTTCTTCGTACTTTGCGTGCAGCTGATAAAATTGCGGTCCGCGCACCAGCCAGTGAAGTCCGCGCAGGTTTTGATAATAAATTTGATAATCCGATAAAAGATTATTTAACGTTCCTGAAATTTCCGAACTTTTTTCTTTGCTTAATCCGATTGCGTTTAGGTTGCTCATTTTTAACTCCTTTTATTTTTGTTAGTAGTTGATAATTTCTATTGTAAAAGTAGCCCGCTTGCATCTATAAATCAAATTTATAATATTTATATACTTATAAATAATTTTTATGTGAGATTATGAATTTCCAGCAAATAGATTATCTCTTGGCGATAAACAAATATCGCAGTTTCAGCGCGGCGGCAAGCCAAATGTTTGTAACGCAGCCTGCGTTAACAATTCAAATTAAAAATTTGGAAGAAGAATTGGGAGTTTCCCTTTTCGACAGAAAGAAAAAACCGTTGGAGCCGACCGCAATCGGGAAACGAATTATTGAACACGCCCGATTTTTGCAGAGAAACATCGAGAAACTTTCCGACATAGTTTCCGAATTTAAGGCGGAACTTTCGGGCAGATTGAAAATAGGAATTATCCCGACCGTATCTCCTTATTTGGTCCCGATTTTTGTGAATGAATTTATCCGGCTTTATCCCGACGTTCAATTGGAATTCAAGGAACTGATTACGGATGAAATTTTAACGGAACTCGCCGAAGGCAATCTGGACGCGGGAATTATCGTCACTCCCTTTCCGACGACCGACATGATTGAGTTTCCGCTTTATTACGAAAAGTTTTTCCTTTACGTTTCCGATTTGCATCCGCTCGTTAAAAGAAAAACGGTGCGAACCTCGGAACTAAACTTAAACGATCTCTGGCTTTTGGAAGAAGGGAATTGCTTCAGAAATCAGGTTATTAATATCTGCGTAAAAGATATTCTCGATAAAAGCAAAGAAAAATTCAGCTACGAAAGTCTCTCGATTGATTCGCTGCGGAAGATAGTTGACGGCAGCCGCGGCATAACGGTAATACCGGAACTCGCGGTCGAAGAAATTCCCGAAGAGAAAAAATACATGGTAAAAAAATTCAAAGATTATCAGCCTGTTCGCGAAGTAACGCTTATCGTCGAGAAAACTTATCTCAAAAAAAATCTGATTGAAAAACTCGCCGAAACAATTAAAAAATCGACGCCGAAAAAGATGCTGAAAAAAAGAGGCGAATTGATAAGCACGGTGATTTGAAACAGTTCGGAACTTTTGAATAAAGCGATCGCCTCGGAACCTTCTGAAAAAAAACCGTAAATCGATATTCAAAAAAATGTTCAGAATTTGCAAAAAATAAATTTTAAATTCTTTACGTCTAACAAAGCCGCATCTTTGGAGAAAAACAACTGTCTCGAGGTCTTTTATCGGGAAGGAATTAAATTGTAGCGCTATAAAAAAGCCTCCGCTTAAAAACTGCGGAGGCGATGTTAAGGTTCTTTATGAGCTCAATTTTGCATTCAATGTGATTTCAGTTCCGCCGGCAAATAATCTGGAAATGGGACATTTTTCTTTTGCCGCGGCGGCTAGTTCGGCGAATTTTTCTTCGCTGAGTCCGGGAACGTCCGCTTCGCAATCCAAAGTGATTGAAGTGATTTTCGGTCCGTTATCGTCGCCTAAAACAACGGTTGCCTTTGTGTCGATGCTTTTTGCTTCGAGATTTTCTTTGCCAATCAAAGCCGAGAGAAACATCGAATAACAGCCTGCGTGAGCCGCGCCCGCCAATTCTTCGGGATTTGTTTCCGGTCCGTCTTCGAATCTTGATCGGAAATTAAACGGTCCTTCGTAGCCGGTGAAATTCATTTTTCCGTCGCCGTCTTTCAGCGTTCCGCTCCAATGAGCTTTTGCGTAACTTGTTGACATTACGTCTCCTTTCGTTTTTAGTGTGTTGATAAAAATGTAATAGTCAAAGATACAAAACAGTCCGTTAAATATGACGTTTGCTCCGCGCGATGTTTCTGCAAAAAAGTAGTTGGGACGATTTATTGTTTCGACCGAGCGTCGTTAAACGCCGACGCTTTTTATCGGAAGAGAAATGACGGAACTCTTATTTGCGGAAGCTCTATTGTTTTAAATCGAGAAGCGTTATTCGACGCCGCGCATTTTTTTCAATTTAAAATTGAGGAAAATATTTCGATGTTTTATTTCGACTTGAATTCGTCGATAAAATTTTTCGCGAAATCGGAAAGAACCAGTCTGCCGCTTATCTCCGCGTTTTTGATTAACAGCTCGTCCCAGTTATCCGTTCCGCGCCAAAACATTTTTTTAAGTTCCGCCGCTGCGTCGGGGGAAGTTTTCGCCAATTTTTCCGCCAAAGACCGAATAGCAAAATCGAGTTTTTCAACATTAGGATAAACGGCTTGGTAAAGTCCGGTTTTCATGCACCATTCGGCGCTTCTCCATTCGTGGTCAATTGTCATAGCCGCAAAACCGGACGTCCCAATTTTTCTTTCAATCGCCGGAGCAATTACGAAAGGTCCGATTCCTAAAGAGATCTCGCTCAAACGGACGGAAGATTTTTCCGTCGCCAAAGCGTAATCGCACGCGGAAACAATACCAACGCCGCCGCCAACCGCTTTTCCGTGAATTCTTCCCAAAATAAATTTCGGACATTTTCTCGCCGCGTTTATTACTTCGGCAAAGCCCGAAAAGAAACGCACTCCGGTTTCAAAATCTTTAATTGACGCAAGCTCGTCGAACGACGCGCCCGCGCAGAAAGCCCTTTCGCCGTCGCTTTTCAACACGATAACTTTTGCGTTCCGGTCTCTTCCGCTTTTTTCAATTTCAGCCGCCAGTTTCCTTAACAAATTCCCAGGCAGCGAATTGCTTTTGGGATGAAAAAAAGAAATTGTAAGAACTCCGTTTGCCAAGTCGGTTGTTACATATCCTTCGTCGATCATTAGATGGCTTCCGTATTTTTATTAAACAAAAAAACAAGATTTATTTTTGTTAAGTTAAAATATTAATAACAATATTGATATATTTTAAAAACTTATTTTTATCGATTCTAAATTCGGACTAATTGGGGCGACATAACCACTTCTCCATAGATGCTTTAATTAAATTTATTTTTTTTATAACGAGGTCAGTATGAAAATTTTCACGCCGTTTTCGAAAGGAGTTTTTTCTCTATTCTTTTTTACGATTCTTTTTACAATTTCCGTAACCGGACAGAACAAATTATTATTTGACGGAACAAAACCCGGAATTGAAATTTCGGTTCTTTCTTCCAATTCTTCTTCCACAATTCTTGAATACAAACTTACCGGTATGTTTGAAGATGAAATAGAAATCAACGGAAAAACATATATTTCGCTTTCCGCCCCGAAAATGATTTCTCTTAAAGAAAAAGGGTTTCCGGAATTACCGATTACAAGAAACAGTATTATTATTTCGGACGACGAAGGAATAAAATATAAAATTTTAGAGCAGGAGTTTGAGTACAGAAATACTCTTCCGGTCGCCCCTTCAAAAGGACACTTTACGCGCGATATAGATCCGAAAAACGTTGAATATACGTTTGATGATTTTTATGGAGAAGACAAATGGTTCCCCGAAAAAATATTAACCGTTGATTCTCCTTATATTGTAAGGGATTTCAGAGGCGCGACCGTTCAATTCAATCCCGTTCAGTTTAATCCGCAGCGGAATAAATTAAAAATTTACACGCATTTGATTGTTGAAATAATTAACGATTCGGAAAGAGAAGCGGTTAATCCGCTGGACGGAAAATCTTATGAA
Source organism: Chlorobiota bacterium (assembly GCA_013151245.1). GTDB lineage: Bacteria > Bacteroidota > Ignavibacteria > Ignavibacteriales > Melioribacteraceae > JAADIR01. The sequence goes on along the minus strand of JAADIR010000249.1, from coordinate 37,386 downwards.
ATTTCAAAGGGATATGAATCCGTATATAAATCGCTATTCTTAAACTATCCGGAAAGATCGACCGAATATACGGAACTGCCGGAAAACGGGAGACTGCTGATTGTCTATTATCAGGATTACGCCGCGCAGGTTGCCGCTTATTACAATTGGAAAGTAAGCTCCGGCTTTAACGTTGTTTTGGCTGAATATCCGACCGATACAGGAAGCGGCTCTTCGTCGCTGCAGACATACATTCAAAATTTATACGACGAGCCTGAGAGTTTGATGTTTATCGTATTAATCGGCGAAAACGACGAAGTGCCCACGCTGAGCGGCGATTATGAAGGCGCGCCCTCCGATCCTTGTTACGTAAAGCTTGCCGGCGCCGACGCATATCCGGACGCATATATTTCAAGAATATCCGTAGATTCTCCCGACAACTGCGAATACGTTCTTCATAAAATTATGAATTACGGCGCGTCAGCTAAAGCGGCTAATGATTGGCTGACGCGGGGAATGGGCGTTGCAAGCGATCAAGGAACGCCGCCGGATTGGGAACGCGCAGATTCGCTCCGCGCAATGTTGATAAACAATATGAATTTTACTTTAGTCGATCAAATATACGACCCGACGGGAACGGCGACCGAAGTAACAAACGCCATAAACGATGGCAGAAGCGTTATTAACTATATCGGACACGGTTCGGGCGTTTCCTGGTCAACTACCGGGTTCGGAGTATCCAATATAAACAATCTCTCCAACGGCTATAAACTTCCTTTTGTAATTGACGTCGCATGCGTTAACGGCGACTTTACGCTTGGCGAATGTATGGAAGAGGCGTGGATTCGCGCCGGCGATTTGAACGACCCGAAGGGCGCTATCGCGGCTTACGGTTCGTCCACAAACGCAAGCTGGGTTCCCCCGTGCGATATGCAGAATCACGCGGTTGAACTGATGACAACTTATCAGAAAATAACCGTAGGGGGCGTTTGTTTTAACGGATTAATGTACGCCATGGATTTATGGGGAGGCAGCGACGGCGAAGGTTTGAAATTGATGGAACAATATAACATTTTCGGCGATTGCAGTACTTATCTCATTTTCGGAGCCACGCCGGACGACGTGCCGCCGACTACAATTACGGATTTAGACGTAACCGACTTCGGTTCGAATTCATATAAGCTGATATGGACGGCTCCTAACGACACTTCGATGAACGGCGTAACCGCTTACGACGTAAGAAAGTCGTCTTCTCCTATCAATACTGAAAATGACTTTTACGCGGCTGAACAAATCTCATGCGGCGCTCCTTCTTCGCCCGGCGCAAACGAAACTTTACAGATTGATAATTTGCCGTGCAACGATACAAAATATTACGCGATAAAAGCGCTGGATATGTGGGGCAACGCTTCCGAAATATCGAACGTTGTTGAAGCCGAAACTTACGGACCGCCGGAAATTACCGTTACTCCCGCATTGTTGGAATATCCCGCGGTTGAAGTGGGAACGAGTTTTACGGATATTATTCAGATAGAAAACACGTCGGCAAACCTTTCAACGCTTGACTATACA
>JAADIR010000249.1:7022-35761 GCA_013151245.1 Chlorobiota bacterium | reverse complement strand
AAAGCCGCCGATATTAAAGGCGGCGTAATTTCACAAGGCGGGCAGAGAATAGACGGCGCCGGCGGACCCGACGCAAACGGTTATATCTGGCGCGACAGCGACGACGCAAACGGACCGGTTTATGTTTGGAATGATATTTCTTCAACGGGAACCGAAATGAATTTTCCCAACGGAAATCAGGACGACGGCTGGACAAACTCTCTCAATCTTGGTTTTACTTTCAACTTTTACGGAACTAATTATTCAAGCGTCCGTTTTACGTCTAACGGATTAATTTCATTCGCGCCGTTAACTTCTTCATTCAGATCAAACGAAGATATTCCATACGATAACGAACCGAATGAATTTATTGCGGCTTTCTGGGACGATCTAACCGGAAAAAATCAAGGCGGATATTTTTATCAACAAGACGGCGATAGGTTTATCGTTCAATTTAACGACATTCAAAAATATTATTCGGCGTCTGCGGGAGGACCAAGCGGACATTATACTTTCCAAGTTGCGATAGAAGCAAACGGAAAAATCAAAATCTATTACAAAGAGATGATCGGCGCAACAGACGAGGCGACCGTAGGAATAGAAAACGAAGACGGCTCAATTGGGATGGAGGTGGCTTACAACGCATCTTATCCTCAATCGGATCAATTTGCGCTTCAATTTATGCTTGAACCGGAATGGATAAGCTCCGACGATTTAGGCGGGGGAAGGCTTTACAACGGCAACGGCGCAAATGTTGAGCTTTCCTTTGACGCCGCCGACCTTGCCGAAGGAACTTATTCAATGGACGTCGTTATTTCTTCCAACGCTCCGGATAAATCGGTAATTGTCGTTCCCGTTACAATGACGGTTTACGACCCGACGCCGGTTGAATTAGCGTCTTTTGCCGCCAGGTCGGAGAAAGGAAAAGTAATATTGACTTGGACAACGGCAACCGAAACAAACAACAAAGGTTTTCAGATTGAAAAAAGAATCGGCGATGCGGAAAGCGATTGGAAAAGCGTCGGTTTCGTTGAAGGAAAAGGCACGACAAGCAAACCGGCAAATTACACGTTCAACGACGTCGCCGAACAAAGGAACGGCGGCAAGATGGTTTACAGACTAAAACAAATTGATTTCGGCGGAACGTTTTCTTACAGCGATATTGTTGAAGTTGAAGCCTCGCCCGTTAAATTCTCGCTGGAACAAAATTATCCGAATCCTTTCAATCCGGCGACTAAAATTGAATTCTCTCTTCCCGAAAAAAGCGACGTTCGATTATCCGTTTACAACTCTCTCGGCGAAAAAGTAATTACGCTTGTAAATGAAATAAAAGAGAGCGGACGTCACTCGGTTGAATGGAACGCGGGAAACGCCGAGGACGGACTTCCATCGGGGATTTATATTTACAGAATTGAAGCGAACTCAATCAACGGAAACGGCGGATTCATACAAGCAAAAAAAATGCTGCTGTTGAAATAACGGCAAATGTCGTAATTGCAAATAAATGGAACGAAGTTAAAACAATAAAAAGTTAAAGCGAAGTCGCCGTTATCGGCGGCTTCGCGCTTCTCATAAAGAAAGCGACAAGTTATGTTCGAAAGTATTTTAACGGTAGCGCTGATAGGATTTTTTGCCGGCTTTGTGTTTTCAATGCCGGTCGCGGGTCCCGTGAGCATCATTATTACATCCAACGCATTAAAGGGAAATAGAACGTATTGCATTCGCACCGCGTTCGGCGCTTCGACTGTGGAATTTTTTTATGTTTTTGCCGCCATATTCGGAATTACGTCTCTCTATTCTTCGTATAAATCGGCTATTCCCTATCTGCTGATTTTCGGATCCGTCGTTATTATATTAATCGGCGTAAAAATTTTTAAAACTAAACTCGATATTGATAATCTCGACGAAACTAAGATTAAGAAAAAACCGAAAACAACGGGCGGATTCCGCACCGGAGCGATCTTAAACGTCACCAATCCTTCTCTTTTTATTAGCTGGCTTGCGGCGTCTTTTATGCTCTTTTCATTCGCTTCGTCAATTGGATTAAACACCGGCGGTCTTGATTTGATTGTGGAGCAAAACGTTATAAAAATTGCCGAAGAAACCGACACAAACTTCAAAGGACTCGATTCGCTGAAAACCGCAACCGAAGATGAAGATAAAGCTGAAATTTCTCAAAAGGAAAAGATGTCTTCAATTCTTTTAGCCTTAATATATGCGGCGGCTGTTGCGTTAGGGGCGTTTATTTGGTTTTTCTATTTAATAAAAGCGCTTATTAAATACCGGCACAAGGTAAACGTCAACATTCTAAATTATCTGATACGCGGACTCGGCGTTGCTTTGATAGGAATTGCTTTTTATTTAATCTATCAGGGAATTATACTACTTTAAATTTTATTCGAAACAATCGTTTTTTGCCGCTCCGGCTCGGCTTGTCGTGGAAAGCGCGATAAAAGATTAGATTACGGCGTCGGTTGTAAAGCAAATAAAGCATAATTAATTTCTTCGCCGTATAAAAAAAGCAACGGCGGCAATAATTAGAATTATAGGCCAAAATTTAACAAAGAACATTCCGGTTTGGTTAATAAGTTCAACTAACCGGAAATCTCTGAAAAGCGTAACGGTCAGAATTCCCAACAAAAAAAACGAGGCGGAAATAAATAAAAGTCTGAATTCTTTTCTGTTCTCCGAATACAGCGCGACGAATCCCGTTCCGAAAGCGAAAAAAAGCGTCGGAAGAAAAACATTGTTAACCGACAGAATTTCATATTCTTCGACTACAAGAAGCGCAACGCCAATCGTAAAAACAATTCCCGCCAGCATAATAGTTTCGCGTCCGAATTTGTAGGAGAAAAGAACGACCGAAAACCCGAAAAGAGTCATGGCGGCGGCTGCAATAACCGGTTCATGAATATTTGTCAAACCGAACAGATTTGTCAGCATTAAAAATCCGGCTACTAAAATAGAGATTCCGGTTATGTTCAATGTTTCTTTGTTCAAACTTTCCTCGTCGTTATTATTCTTCTCTCTGTAATAATTTTATCAATCCGCGGGTCTTTGTTCGCAGTTTCAATATATTCGAAAAGCTGAAACTCGAAAGCGAGAACAAACTTCGGCGCAAACGTGGTTCCCAACAACTTATCATAGTAACCGCCGCCGTAACCGATTCTAAATCCTTGTTGAGAAACGGCAAGCGCGGGAACGATAATTAAATCAACGTCGCATAAATCGTCGTCCATTCCCAGCTTCGGCTCCCAGTAACCTTCGCTGTTTTGAACAATGGAATTCCAATCGATAAAATTGAACCTTCTGAATGATTTTGTTTTCTTGTTTAACTTCGGAAGAACAACGCTTTTACCTTCGCCGTGCATCAAGTCAATCAGCATTCGCGTGTCAATCTCTCCCGGGCGACTGGAAATGTAACAATGAACGGTTTTTGCAAACCGGTACTCGTCGGTAAGAAAAAGCCGTTCGATTATCTGTCGCGATTTTCTCCGTAGTTCGTTCTCTCCGACTTCATTCCGTCTTTGAACGACAAGTTTACGCGCTTCCGATTTCGGTATGAGAGTTTTTAAATGCAATTGATAGTCTGTTCAAATCTTGAAACGATAAGTTAGTAAATATTTGTAAACTGACGAATAAAAATTTTCAGTTATTGTAAATCAATAGGGAATCTTTGTAAATTGCCGAAAAAGATTTGAGCGATTATGAAATACTTTAAAGAGAACTATGTTATTGACACGGACAAAAACCGGCTGGATAGAAAACTGATTCACAGTTTCCTTCTAACGACGTATTGGGCTAAAACAATTACTTTCGAACAAGTCAACAAGGCGATTGAAAACTCTCTCTGTTTCGGAATGTATTCGGACGATAAACAAATCGGTTTTGCGCGCGTGTTGTCGGATTTCAGCGGTTTCGCTTATATTGCGGACGTTTTTATTCTTCCGGAGCGTCGCGGCAAAGGTCTTTCTAAATGGCTGATGGAAGTAATTCTTGAATATCCCGATTTGCAGAATTTACGCCGCTGGCTTTTGGCTACTAAGGACGCGCATTCGCTTTACGAAAAATTCGGGTTTACACAGCTCGAAAATCCCAAGCAATTTATGGAACTGCACGATTCGGAAAAAAATCCGTATTAAATTAAAACATGCGTTTCGGCGGCTTCGCGTTAAGCGAAAAGGAACTTAAAATGGGGCGTTTATTGCTTTTTAATGCTGAAGGAAGGAAGTAAATAAACAAATCACAATGTTTGCAATTGAACTTCAGAAACCCCGAATTTCAGTTCGGGAATTTAAAAAGTTTAACAGTCGGGATTTGACGCGATTTTCCCGGAAATAATCGCGACAAAACCGAGTTGGCGTTTAAGAGGAAATATTATCCAATGAAAATATTAACAATACTATTTCTTATCTCTTCTTTTCTGTCCGCGCAAAATCATCGCGTAACTATAAAGGCGCTCTGTTCAAATCTGAATGAATCCGACACGATATTTATCGCCGGCGGCAACGAACAGTTCGGCAATTGGGACCCGGGGAAAACCCCGCTCGAAAAGAAAAATGATTCTTTATGGACTAAAACTTTTTCCTTCCCCGAAAACGAAATCATCGAATTTAAATTCACGAAAGGCTCTTGGGATAAAGAAGCGCTGACAGACGGAAAAACCGTTCCGCAAAATTATACGTTGAAAGTTGAAAAAGATACGGTCTTTGAAACGCGCATAAACTATTGGCGCGGCGAGACGCCCGTTGAAGGCGGCTTTGAAGGACAAATAACCGGAACGGTAAAATATTTTCGTAATTTTTCGTATGATGGAATTCTCCCGCGCGACGTTGAAGTCTGGCTTCCTCCCGATTATGACGTTTATACGGACAAACGGTTTCCCGTTCTTTATATGCACGACGGACAAAATCTTTTCGACCCTAAAACATCTTTTACGGGAATCGATTGGCAGATTGACGAAACGGCGGACAGCCTTATCAGACGAGAAAAAATCAATTCGCTGATAATTGTCGGAATTAACAACACGTCCGATAGAAGCGTAGAATACGCGCCTACGAAAAAAGGAAAGACGTATATGGATTTTATCGTAAACAAGCTGAAACCGTTTATCGATTCGACATTCCGCACGAAGCCCGAACGCGAATTTACCGCGACCGGCGGTTCTTCCATGGGCGGGTTGATTTCCTTTATGCTTGCCTGGATGCGCGACGACGTCTTCTCGAAAGCGATTTGCATGTCGCCCGCGTTTGTTTACGATTCGACCGATTTTGTAAGTTTTGTGGAATCATACAGAGGAAAAAAGAAGGAAATTGAAATATACATTGACAACGGCGGAGTCGAATTGGAAAATATCCTTCAGCGCGGCGTGGATAAAATGCTTTCGGCGCTAAAAGAAAAAGATTTTTTGTTAGGAAAAGATTTGTTTTATTTCAAAGATTCTTTAGCGACGCACAACGAAGCCGCCTGGGCGAAAAGAATTGAAAAACCGCTGCTGATATTTTACGGAGTAAAAAGATACGACATTCCGGGAATTGCAAAAAAACCGATTAATTACGACGCTCTTTATTTTCGCAACAGATTATTAATTGGAGTAATGGCGGTTCAATCTTATTCCGGCGGCTCTGCGCTTTACTTTGGATATAATTACAGAAGCTCTTTCATTTTTAATAACGATATAAATATCAATCCCGGATTGTTTTTTCAAGTAGGCGTCGATATTCTAGGAACCGAAGGAGCGGGTTTTCTGTACGGCGCCTTAGCCGGACCGGAAGTAAGAATAGGAAGGAATATTTATGTCGATTTTCATGGAATCTTAAAAATCCTCGGAACTTTTGGGTCGGACGTCGTTTTTTTATACGGTTACGGGGCAAACTTTGGGTTTGTAACGGCAGCGGGAGAAAGCTCAAACTTTGAATTTGGATTGGGGTATCATGCGTTAGACGGATTTTCTTATTTTAATCTGGAAATCGGATTTTCATTTTAGCGACTTTTTGGGAGATTACAACGATATGTTAATACTGATCGGTTCGACAAATCCCGTAAAAATAAACGCGACTAAAAAAGCGTTCGCGCGGTTTTACGAAGGCGTTTCGGTTAAAGGCGTTTCCGTTTCCTCCGGCGTTTCGGATATGCCGATAAACGAAGAAACGACCAAAGGCGCGTTCAACCGCGCGAACGAATTGACGAGACTCAACGAGCGCAAAAGTCTCAACGCGGATTTCTTCGTCGGAATTGAAGGCGGAATAGGAAAATTTTTCGGCGAGTGGTTCTCGTTCGGGATGATGTGCGTTATCGACAGAGAAGGAAAGAGAAGTTTCGGTAGTTCGCCGCATTTTCAGCTGCCGCCGAGCGTTATTAAACGGTTGTTGAACGGCGTTGAACTCGGCGACGTTATGGACGAGATTTCAAAAACGCACAACTCAAAACAAAAGTTCGGCGCAATCGGTTTTTTTACCAACGGCGTAATGGACAGAGAAGAACTTTACGCCGCCGGACTTACGGCTGCGCTGGCGCCGTTTCAGCATAAAAATCTTTATTTTTACGGAGGAGAAAAAAATGAAAATTGAAGGCTCAAAAATAACGCTGAATCAGCGGACTCTTAACCAAGAGGAAAAGAAAACGCTCTACTCTTCCAACAAAGAGATTGACACAATGTCGGAAGTATGGCGGTATCCCAAAGGAACGCCGACTAAAATTGTTTTTACAATAGAGAAAGAAGGAAAAACAATAGGCGAACTGAAGATGAAAAACTTCCGCTGGTTTAACCGCAAAGCGGAACTCGCCATGATCCTAATTCCCGAAGAACAAAGAAAGGGCTACGGAACCGAGGCGCTCCGAATGATTATCGATTACGCGTTCAAAGATATGAATCTTCACAGACTCGAAGGCGAAGTAATAGAATATAACGAAGCCTCAAAAAAAATAATCGAATCTCTCGGATTTAAAGAAGAAGGGCGGCTCCGCGAAGCAAAATATTCTAAAGGGAAATATTGGGACATACTCCGCTACGGTTTGCTCGCGAGCGAATACGAAAAATAATTTCAACTCATATTATGCAACGTCGCTTTGACGCGAACCGACACGCGACAAAAAAAACGACGGAATGAAGATTAGCGGATTTAGCGCGTTAACGTCGTAATCGCTCGATCATTTTCCGCTAAAATTAAAAAGATTTCGAGCGAAGTCCGGCAACCGCCGGACGTAGCGGAGAAATCCTTTGGATTACATTCGCATACAAAAATAACAAACGTAAGATTTACAATTCACTTTAATGAAAAAACCGGTTTTTTTTCGCTTAACTTATTCAATTCTAATACTTTTGCTAATGTTTTTTCTAACGACGGGCATTGGAAATTTTATCCGATGAACTTTTGGGGTCAAATATCTTCTTCTTGTATTTCTTCCGGCGTTGCGCCCAATCTTTTCAACAAAGCGATAAGAAAAGTTAAAACGAATCCAACCGAAGATAAATGAATATCCGTCATATCTACGGTAAATAATAATTCATACTTTAAAACATAGCAGCTAAATAATTTCAGCAAAATGATTAAGGTTAGGAATAACGCAAAACCAAAGAGACCTTGTTCAAACAATTTTAAAAGCTCTTTTAACAATTTCATTTTAGCCGCCCTCCGACTTTAGCGTTACTTGCGCCAACCAAAAGTAAAATATGTCTGAATACCGAAAGGAAAAACAATCCGAGAAGGAAAATTATATAGTAGTGTAAATATTGGCTTTTTTGAAAAATGAGTCGATGATTTATTAAATACTCCTTTGTGTTTAAGGCGACAAAAGCGAACGCAAACACAAGCAGACTGAACGATAAAACTTTTTGAAACACATTTATAAAACAGACTTCCTTTTTCATTTTTTCTCCCTAAGTTTTGTTTCGTCTTACTCAACAGATTTTGTACCAACGGGAAATATTACGTTTTTAAGTTGTTTTTGAAGATAACGATAGAGTTAAATGCCTGGCGACAATTATAATTCGCCTGATATTTCAGCAATACGGCGGAAAGAATTCTGCTTGACAATAATGATTTATGATTTAGACGTCTCGCCTGATAGCGGAAAGGTTAAGCGGGGTTTTTAAAATTAAATAGCCGCGGAAATTCTTATTCTGAAAATTCTCTTAACTCGGCATGAAGAAAATTATAAAGCGCTTGATATGAATCGTCGCCCAGTTTTCCGGCTTCCTTTGCGGCTTCCAAAAGAGAGAGACTTGAAGTGATATAATTTAAGCAGAGAAGTTTCCCTTCTTTCAAAGCTTCGATATGTTCTTTTACGGTTTGAACTTCGCCGCGCTCGATAGGACCCGAAAGCGCCGAAGCGATTCCTTTTGTCTTTATGTTGTTCAAAGTCCCTTGAATCAAGGGCGTGAGAAGATCGATAATTTCGGGCGTGTTGTGCGTCGATTTCCCGTGCATTTTTTCGGCGTTGTAAATGTTTGACACCATATAATTTGCGGTAAAAACGCCCATCAAATTGTAGAGGATTTTTTCTTTTGCGCCGATTCGGAAAGGTTTGAGTTCGAGTTCGTTCGCCAGCGAAACAAGTAATTGAGCGACGTCTTCGTCCTCGGTTTCAATTGAAGCGAACGAGTTTTTAAAGTCGATAATTTCATCCGGCATCATATTCTGAACGATATTCATAGAACCGATTTTGCCTTCGGGAGTTAACGCCTCAAGTTCCGCCGCTTCTTTTGCGCCGGAAAGATGCACGAAATATTTTCCGCTTAGCGAGACGCCGGAATTTTTAATGTTTTCGGCAAGCGGTTTAATTTCATCATCCAGAACCGCAAGGAAAATCAGATTGCAGTCGTCGGGCAGGTCTTTCAATTCCGATGAAATGTTTTTTATCCGCAATGTTTCAAATACTTTGAACGGTCGGTTTTTGTTTAGATGGATAAACGTGCCGAGATTAAATTTTGCGTCAACAAGCGCGCCCGCTAAGGAAGGCGCGACAATGCCCGCGCCGATAATGGCAATTTTATAATTTTCTTTTTTGTACAAATCATTCATAAATAACAGCCGATAAATATCCTACAACTTTCGAGAAGTCTCCGTTAATATCTCCGGAGTCGCTTCTTGCAATTACTTCAATATTTTTTATTCCCTTTTGAGCCGCGGTTTTCAGCAGCGCGGCAACTCCGCCTCCGCCGCACGCAAAGGTTTTCTCAGCGTCTAAATCGGCTTGAAGATTTTCATAATCGAATGCTTTAATGCGCAATTCGAAAATATCATCCAACCGTTTCGCTTCTTCTTTTGAATAAAAATGTGAAAGATCCGTGCTGGCGACAATCAACGTTTGTTTGTCGATTATTTCCGCCAAACCTTTGGCAAGGTCGTTAACAAAAAAATCATTTTGATTACCAATGACAATCGGAATTAATTTAAAATTCTTTAGCGCGATTTGTAAAAAGGGAAGATGGACTTCCAACGCGTGTTCCCGTTTGAATGAATCGACGGCGTGACCGTTTTCGCCGAAAAATACGTTTTCGGAAGCGGCAATTATCTTTTCGGCAAGCTCTTTGTTTACCGGAATTGTTCCGAGCGGCGTTTCATAGCCGTCGCCGATATAAATCGACGAACCGGCGAAAAACTCGTAGTGGCTTGGCGAAACCACGACTACCGTTTCGTAGCTTTTCCCGACAAGCTGTTTGTAAGCCGCCGCAGCCGTTCTTCCGGAATAGATATAGCCCGCGTGGGGCGCGATAATTCCATAGATATGATCGAAATCTTTCTTCTCTCCCGCAACGTCGAAAAGAAGTTTTATTTCATTTTCAAGTTCTTGCGGATCGCCGGGGTAAAATCCGCCCGCCACCGCAGGCTTACGAATCATCTTCTTCCTCCGTCAAATCATTTTCGGAAAAAACATTTGCCGTAAACGCTTCGAGATTAAGCTGTTTCTCCTTCCAGCAATTTCCGTGCAAACCCGCTTTATGACAAAGCGAGGTTAAATATTGTTCTTTGTTCATGTTGTGTTCAATGGGAACTTGCGGCAGCAGCAAGCCGCGATGAAATCCTTCCGTTAAAATCAATCCGTGTTTCCCGACAATTATATCGTCGTAACTTTCAATAGGAAACGGTTCGGAAAGAACGGAAATCTCCAAATCTATCCTGTCGAATTCTTCTTTGGTCAATTCCGGAAAGCGCGGATCGTTCGTCGCCGCTTGAACGGCGGCGTCGGCAATCGTTTTGTAAAGCGGACGGTCAGCTATGATATACCCAATGCAGCCGCGCAGTCTTTTGTCTTCGGTAAGCGTAACAAAAGCGCCGGCTTTTTTTTCAAGAACGGGAAATTGTTTTATTACTTTTTCGTCAACCGGTTTCACGCCGTCGTAAAAGAGGGCTTTGATTGAGTTGCGCGCGATTTCCATAAGAATTTTTTTTTCTTCCAAAGCAAGTTCCATTTTCAGCTCCCGATTATTTCTTTAACCGCCGTTTCGTTTCTGTTTTTTAAGAGCAGAAGAAGATTTTTATAAACGAAAAACGAATCCGGCGCGTAAGCGTTTACATCGTCGTTCAAGGTCTCTTTTAAAATAACTTTGTTTTTCTTTTTGTCAATAGTCAGAAAAAGATTTTTTAGTTTTCCATTGCTCTTTTTAAAATGAAAATTCATCGTCAACGCGTCCGGAAAGTCAATGAATTCAACGTTCCCGACAATTTCATAATTTCTTGTTTGCTCTTCTATAATCGATTTAACCGATTCGTCAATGTCATACAAAGGATGATACGTTTCGGGGAATTTATACGGCGAATAATCCTTTTCGGATTCCGCGGCGATCTTGTTCATCTCTTCTTCGGAAAGAATTTTTTCATCGACGCGTTCGCCTGTTCTGTAATTTAAAGCGATGTATTTAATTCCCGTCATCGATGGAAAAGCGGCGTAAAGTTTATCGTCGCAAACAAGTTGAAAAACGAACTCGTCGTTTTGCCAAAGGAGTTTTTGCCCCGCTAAATCGTAAGCGAATATTTTTTTATGTCCGGGCATATCCGGTTTCGCGAAATGATGAAGAAAAAGAACGTCTTTGTAAATCGCTTCCACGCCTATCCACGATTTCTCTTCAAATTGAACGTCTGCAAAAATCGTTTTTCCGGAATGAATATCAATCAGATTAAAAAAGACTTCCCGCCGTTCGGTTTCCGTCTCCCTTGTTTCCAAAAGGAGTTTATCGCTGTCGGTTATATGCAGCCGCCAAATCTGATTTTTATTTTTATATGAATATTTTTTCTTTAATTTCATTCAATCCCTTTCGTTTCCAAAATGATCGTTAAAAACCCGCTAAATTCAATTATCCATTTTCCATTATCAATTGTCAATTATTAATCGTTCTGAATTTAGCCGTAAAATGTCTGAGCATCGGCGCTTCGTAAGTTATTTCAAGACCCTTCAGTTTGCCGCGGTTTTTAAAGACCTCCAGAATTGCTTCCAGCACGAAATCGATGTGGCTCTGCGTGTAAACGCGGCGCGGAATCGCCAAGCGTACAAGCTCCATCGGCGGAGGAATAAGTTCCCCCGTTTTTTCGTCGTATTTTCCGAACATAACGCTTCCGATTTCAACGGCGCGAATTCCCGCTTCGAGATAAAGCTCGCAGACGATCGATTGTCCAGGGTACTGATGGGGCGGTATCTGCGGCGCAAAGCGTTTTGCGTCGATATAAATTGCGTGACCTCCCGGCGGCTCGATAATCGGAACGCCGTTTTCGACAAGTTTTTCGCCGAGATATTCGATCGAACGTATTCTGTATTGCAGATAGTGAATGTCGAGAATTTCTTCAAGCCCTTGCGCTACGGCTTCAAGATCGCGTCCGGCAAGTCCGCCGTATGTCGGAAAACCCTCGGTAACAATTAAAAGATTGCGGCATTTCATCGCAAGTTCGTCGCTGTTGAGCGAAAGGAAGCCGCCGATATTGACGAGCGCGTCTTTCTTCGCGCTCATCGTCGCGCCGTCTGCGTAGGAAAATGTTTCTTGAGCAATTTCCAAAATCGATTTATCCTTGTAACCGTCTTCCCTTGTTTTGATGAAGTAAGCGTTTTCGGCAAAGCGGCACGCGTCGATGAATAAAGGGATTCCGTATTTTTTACAGACGGCTTTCGTTTCGCGGATGTTTTGCATCGAAACCGGCTGCCCGCCGCCGCTGTTGTTTGTAATTGTTATCATTGCGAGCGGAACGTTTTCGGCGCCGACTTTTTCTATAAATTTTTCGAGAGCCTCAACGTCCATATTCCCCTTAAACGGCGCCCGCTTTTCAGGATGTTTTCCTATTTCGTTAAGCAGATCAACAGCCGTCGCGCCCGAAAACTCAACGTTTGCGCGCGTTGTGTCGAAATGAGTGTTGTTGGGAATAAACTTCCCTTCGCCGCCGACGATTGAAAACAAAATCTTTTCAGCCGCGCGCCCTTGATGCGTGGGTATTATGTATTTGTGCCCTGTGACTTTTTTTACCGTCGATTCAAAACGGTAAAAACTTTTCGAGCCGGCGTATGATTCGTCTCCTTCCATAATTCCCGACCACTGTTTGGCGCTCATAGCGGAAGTGCCGCTGTCGGTGAGTAAATCAATTAAAACGTCGTCGGCGCGAATAAGAAAAGGATTATATCCCGCTTCGGTTAAAATATTTTCGCGTTCTTCTTTTGTCGTAAATCGTATCGGTTCGACCGATTTGATTTTAAAAGGTTCGATGATAGTCTTCATATATTTTCCTCCGATTTATAATCAAAACTTAATTTATTGGTTTCTGTTAGGCAAGCCGTTTCATTCTTTTATTCCCCGTTTTTTCTAAATATATTGACGTTTTTCAATTGTTATAATCGTAAGATATATTTTCCGGCGGCTTGATTTGCGGTTCAAGAGATAATCATTATTGAAATTAAATCTGTTTTGAGGAGGGTAAGAAGGATGAATGTTTTTCAATCTTCGGCGTTGGAAACTTTTTTAACATGTAATTGTATCAGCGGCGGAAAACGGATAGATATTTCCGCGCTGCAATTGCTTTTTAATTTGTTTGTGCGTAAAATCTAATTCAATAAAATAATTCTGCCGTAATTTGTGCGGAACTTAATTTTATAATAAAATACTTAAAAGAGGAAGCGGAAAGTTCGCGTTAATTTTTCGTTCATTCTCTTTCTTTGGTATTATTTTAGGAGGTAAATGAAATGACGTTTAATTTAAATAAACTAACGGTAAAAGCGCAGGAGACTTTGCAGAATGCAATAGAAATTGCGCAGAATTACAATAATCAATTGGTTGAACCCGAGCATATTTTGGCGGCGATGGTTCAAGATAGCGACAACGTTGCAGTCTCGATTTTACAGAAAATCGGGATTAATGAAACTCAGATAAAAATAAAAGTCGCCGAGCTTTTGGAAAAACTCCCGAAAGTTACCGGCGCGGGAATCGGAAATCAACAGCTCTCCCGTCCTTCGGGCGAACTGCTCGACCGTTCGGCAAAAGAAGCCGAAACGTTAAAAGACGAATATGTTTCAACGGAACATATTCTTTTGGCGTTTACGGAAACCGATTCGCAAGCGTCGCGGTTGCTGAAAGACGGCGGATTAAAGAAAGAAACAATCTTAGCCGCCCTTCAAGATATACGCGGCAATCAGCGCGTTACGTCGCAAAACCCCGAAGAAACATATCAAGCGCTGAAAAAATACGGACGCGACTTGAACGAACTGGCAAAATCAAATAAACTCGATCCGGTAATCGGACGGGACGAAGAAATCAGAAGAGTTTTACAAGTTCTTTCTCGAAGGACGAAAAACAATCCCGTTCTCATTGGCGAACCTGGCGTGGGGAAAACGGCGATTGCAGAAGGGCTTGCGCATAGAATAGTAGCCGGCGATATTCCCGAAAATCTAAAAACAAAGCGAATCGTTTCTCTCGATATGGGTTCGCTCGTTGCGGGAGCGCAATATCGGGGACAATTTGAAGAAAGATTGAAGGCTGTAATTAAAGAAGTGCAGAAGGCAAACGGAGAGGTAATTCTTTTCATCGACGAAATCCATCTGCTGGTGGGCGCCGGAAAAACGGAGGGCGCAATGGACGCCGCAAATATTCTAAAGCCGGCGCTGGCGCGCGGAGAACTTCATGCAATCGGCGCCACAACTTTGAACGAATATAAAAAATATATCGAAAAAGACGCCGCGCTTGAAAGACGTTTTCAGCCGGTGATAATTAACGAACCGAGCGAAGAAGACGCAATCTCAATTCTCCGCGGATTAAAAGAGCGTTACGAAGTTCACCACGGCGTGCGCATAACCGACGGCGCAATTGTAGCCGCCGTTCAACTTTCGAACCGATATATAACGGACAGATTTCTGCCCGATAAAGCGATTGACTTGATCGACGAATCGGCTTCGAAATTAAGAATTGAAATCGACTCGATGCCCGAAGAACTTGACGCGCTCGAAAGAAAAATCAAACAGCTTGAAATTGAAAGGGAAGCCTTAAAAAGGGAGAAAGACGAAGATTCTTCAAAACGTCTTGAAGAGCTTAAAGGCGAACTTGAAAAACTTGAAACGGAACGCGAAAAGCTGAAAAGCCAATGGGCGCTTGAAAAAGGAAGGATTCAGAAGATTCGCAAAATGAAAAGCGACATTGAAAAAGCGAAAGCTGAAGCGGAAAGATACGAACGCGAAGGCGACCTTGGCAAAGTTGCGGAACTGCGCTACGGCGTTATTACCGAACTCGAAAACAAGCTTAATAAGGAAACCGAAGAACTGGAGAGGATCCAATCGCAAAACAGCCTGCTAAAAGAAGAAGTTGACGCGGAAGATATTGCGGCAATAGTTGCAAAATGGACGGGCATTCCGATAAGCAAAATGCTCGAAAGCGAACGGAGCAAACTCGTAAGAATGGAAGAAGAACTTCACAAACGCATAGTCGGACAAGACGACGCGGTCCGCGCGGTTTCCGAAGCGATAAGACGTTCGCGCGCGGGACTGCAGGACGCCAACCGTCCGATAGGATCGTTCATTTTTCTCGGAACTACCGGCGTAGGAAAAACGGAGCTTGCGCGCGCGCTTGCCGATTTCCTTTTCAACGACGAACACGCGATGATCAGAATCGACATGTCGGAGTACATGGAAAAATTCAGCGTCTCCCGTTTGATTGGCGCGCCGCCCGGATACGTCGGCTATGAAGAAGGCGGGCAATTAACCGAAGCGGTAAGGCGCAGACCCTATTCGGTTGTGCTTCTCGACGAAATTGAAAAAGCGCATCCCGAAGTTTTCAACGTTCTTCTGCAAGTGTTGGACGACGGTCGTTTAACCGACAATCAAGGGAAAACCGTCGATTTCAAAAACACGATAATTATAATGACGTCGAATCTCGGTTCCCATTTGATTCAGAAAAAATTATCCGAATTCAACGAGATGAACGCAGAAAGAATTCTCGACGAACTCCGGGATAAACTGAACGAACTGCTGCGGCAGACTATTCGTCCCGAGTTCTTGAACAGAGTTGACGAGGTCGTGCTTTTCAAACCGCTCCTTAAGAGCGAACTGAAAGGAATTATCGAGATACAGCTCGAACGCGTAAAGAAAATGCTTGCCGATAAAAGCATAACTATTGAAGTTGACGACAAGGCGAAAGAATTTATGATAGAGCTTGGCTACGACGTTACATACGGCGCGCGTCCGCTGAAACGGGTAATTCAGAAATATTTAATTAACCCGCTTTCAACCGAGATCCTTCTCGGAAATATCGAAAACGGAAGCCGCGTTAAAGTAAGTTGTTCCGGAAAAGAAAAACTCGATTTTGCAACTGAATAAAACATCTAATCTTGAATATGGAAAGCCGTCCGAAAAATTTTCGGGCGGTTTTTTTATTTTAAATATTATTTTGTTAAATTTCATATAGACCTAAATATATACTATATTTTAGTCTATATATTAATGAGGACAATATGAAATACGACGAAGTTATTAAACCTATCAGCCATTTGAAAGTTCACGCCTCCGAAATAATCCGCGACGTTTCCGAAAACCAAAAAACAATGATTATAACGCATAACGGCGAAGCAAAAGTTATTTTACAAGACGTAAAAGTTTACGTCAAAACGCAGGAATCTATCGCGCTTTTGAAAATATTGGCTTTGGGAAATAAAGAAATAGAAAAAGGCAAATATAAAACGGCGAGAAAAACTTTTTCCGACGTAAAAAAGAAAATTAACGAATTCAAAAGAGCGTCCGGTGAAATACAAAGTTAATATTCTATCTTCCGCCGAAAACGATTTATTTGAGATTTATCAATACGTTTTTCAAAACGATTCGGAAGAGAAGGCGGATAAACTTTTTTCAAAATTAAAAGAGAAATGTATTTCCCTCGAAAATCAACCGCGGCGGGAACATGTTCCAAAAGAATTGGCTTTTTTCGGCGTCGGCGACTTCCTTGAAATAACTCAAAAACCATATCGAATTATTTATCGGATAATCGGAAAGGAAACTTTTATATTCGCCGTTTTAGACGGAAGGCGCGATATGCAAAAGATTCTGTATGAACGTCTTCTCAGGGGATAATCTTTCGCCTCAATAATTAAGTCGCGACTTGTTAACGCTTTTTTTATTTTTGACCGATTAAAAAAGGAAAAGTTATGCTCGACAGTTCAGTCCGCTCATTTTTTTATCCCGAAACTCTTTGCGTTGTCGGGGCTTCAACAAAAGAAAAAAGCATCGGCTACGAAATCCTCAGATCAATCAAAACTTACGGCTACAAAGGAAAAGTTTTTCCGGTCAATCCGAAAGCGGAAGAAGTTTTAGGATATAAATGTTTTCCTTCTATTGAAAAAGTTTCCGAAAAAATCGATTTGGCGATTATAGTCGTTCCGAAGAAATTTGTGGAATCTTCCGTTGACGCGCTGATTGAAAAAGAAGTTAAATCGATAATAGTTATCACAGCCGGATTTCGGGAAACGGGCAAAGAAGGGGAAGCGACTGAAAAAAGAATAGTTGCAAAAATCAAAACGGGCGGCGGGCGGATGATTGGTCCCAACTGCATGGGCGTTATCAATTCTTTGGATTCAATAAAACTAAACGCTACCTTTGTAGCCGAACAGCCTCAAACCGGAGCGACCGGGTTTCTTTCTCAAAGCGGGGCTTTGGGAGCGGCGGTGTTAAACTCACTCAGAGAAACAAATATTCGCTTCGCGCATTTTATAAGCGTGGGCAACAAAGCAGATTTAACTGAAAACGAAATTCTGAATTTTTGGAACGAAGACGAAAACATTAAAACTTTAACTTTTTATCTTGAAAGTTTTGAAAACGGACTCGAGTTTATCAGACCTTTTGCGCTCGGAAAAATAAAGAAGCCGACTATTGTATTGAAAGCGGGGAAAACTGAATCGGGAATGCGTGCCGCGTCGTCGCACACCGGCGCGTTGGGCGGAAAAGACAAAATAGCGGACGCCGTGATGAAACAGTTCGGAATTATTCGCGCGGCGGACATTGACGAACTGTTCAACGCCGCAAAGGGTTTCGAAAACTTTCCCGCGCCCGAAGGAAAGAAGATTGCCGTTGTTACAAACGCCGGCGGACCGGCGATTCTGGCTGTGGACGAACTTGAAAACAGAGGTCTTGCCCTGGCGGAATTATACGATGAAACAAAACAAAAACTACGCGAATTTGTCAACCCGCAAGGAAGCGTTGAAAATCCGGTTGATCTTCTTCCGGGCGCAACGGATGAAATTTACAAGAACGCCGTCGAAACAGTTTTGGAGGATAAAAACGTTGACGCGGTAATTTCAATTTTTGTCGAGCCGGTTATGGTTCCCCCGATGGGCGTGGTTGAAGGGATAAATTCTATCGAGTCGCGGAAACCCGTGTATCAAGCGGTTTTGCCGCTTCCGGAATTTTGGGAAGAATACAGAAATAAATCGGCGACGCGGAAACCGCTTTTTCGCAAACCGGAAGAACCGGCGAAAGTAATTTCAAGCGTTCTTTTTTATTCGACGGTCTCCGAAAAATTGAAAACCGTCGGCGCTCAATATTCGGAACTTTTTTCTTTGCCGAAAAAAGAGCTTTTCAAAAACAGAAACGGATACTTATCCGAAAAGGAGCTTAAAACGCTTGCCGATAAATACGGTTTGCCGCTGATAAAAAGTTATTTGTTAACTAAAGAAGAAATCAACCGGCTTAACGACGAATCGCTCTTCCCTTTGGCGGTTAAAGGAATAAACGAAAAGCTGATTCATAAATCGGACGTAAACGCGGTAAAACTGAATGTTAAAAATCGAGAAGAACTAATCGAATCGGTCGGGCAAATTGACGAGTCTTTAATAGAAAACGGTTATTCGAAGAATAAGTTTTTGCTTCAGCCCTTTTTGAAGACGAAACACGAACTTTTGATTGGCGGAATGAGAGACCCTTCTTTCGGACCGATAATTATGTTCGGCTTTGGCGGAAGATACGTCGAAGCGCTAGACGACATTGCGCTCCGCTCCGCGTATTCCGTCGCGAAAGACGTCGAAGAAATGATAGCGGAAACGAAAATAGGAAAAATTATTGCGGGAGTCAGAGGAGAAAAGCCCGCCGATCTTTTGCGTCTGACGGAGATAATACGATCCGCGGCAAAAATGATAATTGAAAACGATTCGATCGCCGAATTTGATATAAACCCGCTGACCGTAACCAACGACCTTGATTTACAAATCGTGGATATGAGAGTTAGAGTAATTTCGTAAGAGTTACTTGAGTTTTAGAATGTAATCGGCAATTTTACCAAGACTTTTAAGCTCTACGCTATTAAAAGATCTCATTTCGATAGGATAAATTTTTCTGTATTCGTCAAAGCGCGTTCCCTTTCCGTAAGAAGACGGGTTGCGGAAATAATTTATCAGATCGTTTCTGGTCCAATTTTCCCCGACGCCGCGAAGGTTGGGACCCTTGCTCGTTCCATCGAGGTTTTCGCCGTGGCATTTGGCGCATCCAAGATTCGATATAAGCGTAGGCGCGTCAATTTCTTCATTGGATGAATTATTCATAATATATTCAAGGTCGTTATATTCATCCCCGCCGTTCTTCGTAACTTTTGAAAGCGCGAAGAGCGCAACAAATAAAAATAAAAAAGCGGCGACCCATTTCTGTGCGTTTGTCATTAGTTCTCTTTCATAAATTTTGAACCTTAAACATATCTCAATGTTTTTCAAAAATCAATAGATAAACGTAAAATATTATGAAATGACGAGCGTAAAATTGAAACAGGGAACAAATATAAAGAATCAGCGACAAAAGAATTTTAAGTATATATCCGACTAACTACAAGAAGATTAAATATTATCTTCGTTTAACAGCCGTCATTAACGGTTTAAACAAATTGGGAATTTTGTTTTACAAACGGATGGTCATTCCCGCGAAAGCGGGAATCTATGTTCTAATGTAAGAGACGATTGAGAAAATGGATACCCGCCTGCCTTGGCGGTAGGCAAGTCTGCGCGGGTATAACAGAAAGAAGAAAATAATATAAAAATTTTGCCGCAATTTTTAAACTTGTTCATGAAACAGATTGGCGTAAATTTGAAATCGACGGTAAAATTATTAATAGTAAAAAAATTGTTGTTACAATACAAATTGACCGCTTATCGAGAAACGCTATATAGTATTACAAGTTAAATCCTTCCCGACAAAAAACATCGGGACAAGTTGTTTTTTTTACATGCCGCGTGTAATTACTTTCTTATTACACAGCGGAAAGAAATATTGAAGAATGACTGAATGAGAAACTCTAATCAGTCAAACCGAAAGATTAATTGTTATACCCAAAATTCCATCATTTCAATTATTCCTTATTAATTATCAATTGCGATTTGCCGCATTACGAATAATTTTAAAACGACATAATTGCGCCGACTTTTAAATCGGAGAGAAAACAGTAATCTCAATAGTAATCAGGGCTTTAGCCCAAAGAAGCGCATGAACTATTTTGGTTAATGTGTCTTATCTCCGAATCGTTGATTTTTTCGTTTTTATTTGCAAATCAATCTTACCCCGTTTAATTTTATCGGATTGATTATTGAATATTTATATTAAAAATAATAGACGAGGCGACGATGCAAGAACAACTTATTGAATGCGTTCCGAATTTTTCGGAAGGCAGAAACCCCGACGTAATAAAACAGATAACGGATACGATTGAATCGGTCGATGGAATCAGACTGCTGGACGTTGATCCGGGATATGAAATGAACAGAACCGTAGTGACTTTTGTAGGAAGCCCGAAAGCGGTAAAAGAAGCGGCGTTTCTGGCGATAAAGAAAGCGTCGGAAGTAATAGACATGTCGAAACATGCCGGTTCGCATCCGAGAATGGGCGCGACCGACGTTTGTCCGTTTGTTCCGGTTGCCGGAATAACAGTAGCCGAATGCGTTGAATATTCGAAAGAGTTGGCGGAAAGAGTCGGGGAAGAATTAAAAATCCCAATCTACCTTTATGAAAAATCGGCTTCCAGACCGGAGCGCGAAAATCTCGCAATTGTCCGTCAAGGCGAATATGAAGCTCTTCCCGACAAATTAAAAAAGGAGGAATGGAAACCTGATTACGGTCCGGCGGAATTTAACGCCAAAGCCGGCGCGACGGTAATCGGCGTGAGGGAATTTTTAATCGCGTATAATATCAGCCTGAATACGCGCGAAAAACTTTTCGCAACCGATATCGCTTTTGAACTGCGCGAAAAAGGACGCTCCGCCCGGAAAGGAAACACAAAGCCTTTTTATTTCAAAGGGAAAACGCTGCTTAAATATAAAGAAGGCGAATACCCTTGCGGCAGCTGCGATTTCGCCGGAAAGACAATTCAAGAAACTGTTGAACACTGCAAAGCCGAACACGATTACGATTTAGCCGGGCTTCTCGCGTTAAACGGAATCAATCCCGACAAACCGGAAGGACAATCGGTCAAGAAGCCGGGTAAGTTCATATTTTGTAAAGCTATCGGCTGGCTTGTTCCCGAATACGACAGAGCGCAGATATCAATTAACCTGACCAACTATCGCGTTACGTCCGTTTACCACGTTTTGGAAGAGACCAGAAAACTTGCCGCCGAGCGCGGACTGGTTGTAACGGGAAGCGAAATTGTCGGAATGGTTCCTTATCCCGCTTTGCTCGACGCGGGAATTTATTATCTTAAACAGCAGGAACGTTCCGCCGGAATTCCGATTCGCGACATTCTTGAAACGGCGGTCCAATCGCTCGGATTGAACGACGTTTCCAAATTCGACATTGACGAACGCGTACTCGGATTGCCGAAAAACGCCGAAGACGCGCTCGTTGAAATGAAGCTGACCGATTTTACGGACGAAGTCTCCCGCGAATCCCCCGCGCCCGGCGGAGGCTCAATTGCCGCCCTTTCCGGCGCGCTTGGAGCCTCGCTTTCTTCGATGGTTGCAAATCTTACCGCCAACAAAAGAGGAAGCGAAGAGGTTGACGATATTTTGAACGAAGCCGCGGAAAAATCTCAAGAAATTAAAAATTCGCTTGTAAAAGGAATCGACGACGATACAAACGCTTTCAACGCTTATATGGACGCGCGGAGACTTCCGGCAAAAACGGACGAACAGAAAGCCGAGCGCGAAGCCGCGATGCAGGAAGGATTGAAGCAGGCGGTCTCCGTTCCTTTCAACACGGCTAAGTTAAGTTACGAAGCGATTAAAATTGCGGAGACAGTTGCAAAGAAAGGAAATCCGAATTCCATTACCGACGTTGGCGTTGGAGCGCAAAGCGCATACGGCGGCGTATTGGGCGGAATCTACAACGTTTTGATTAATCTGAAAGATATCAAAGACGAAGAATTCAACGCCAAGATGAGAGAAGATTGCGCCAAGCTCAAAGCGGAAGCGCAGGCGGAACTGAACAAGGTTCTGAAATTTGTGGAATCGAAACTTTCTTGATTTTAATTCAACGGCGGACGCGTAAATTGCGTCCGCTTCTTTTTATCCGACCGACGCGCTTATTCAAAACATTTTCATATTATATACGTCCAAATAATTGAAGGTTTTTTCGGAAATTCTATCGGGGGCGATTCCATTTACTGATTAGACCTTTCGCATACGCTTTCAATCACAAGCGATTTAGAAACATTTACAGGAGTCGGTATGAACCGTAAAAAAATCAAACCGTTTAAATTAACTTTCGCGTTAACGGCGCTGTTCTTCGCGGTTAATTTAAGCGCGCAAACAATTTCCTTTGCCGAATATCACGCGCCGAAGGCGTCCGTCAAAGCGCTCAAAAATCTGAGCGACGAAAACGGTTCGATTTCCAAAATTATTGAGATAGCCGAAAGTCCGAAAGAAAATAAAGTCGTTATGATTGAAATCGGACCGGAAGTTAATGAAAAGCAAAAGAGCCTTCCCGCAATTTTAGTCGCGGCTAATATGGACGGAACGGTTCCGATATCGACGGAAGCCGCGCTATATCTGGCTCAAATGATTTTGGAGAAGCCGGAAGCGCGCGAAAACATGACTTGGTATATTTTGCCGGTCGGCAATCCCGACGCCGCCGAACGATATTTCTCTTCCCCGCTTTACAAGGATGCGCGAAACGGGAAAGCTTTCAACGACGACAAAGACGATCAAACCGACGAAGATGGATTTGACGATTTAAACAAAGACGGATTCATTACTCAAATGCGCGTGAAAGATCCCTCGGGAAGATGGATTCCCGTAAACGAAAATTCTCCGCTGATGAAACGAGCCGACGCCGCGAAAGGCGAAAAAGGAATTTATAAATTATATTCCGAAGGAATAGACAACGACAACGACGGCAAATATAACGAGGACGGAAAGGGCGGCGTAAACGTAAACGCTAACTTTCCGCAGCTTTTCAAATCGTTCACAACAACCGGCGGCGTTTGGCCCGGAAGCGAAAAAGAAAGTTACAATCTGATGCGCTTCGTCTCCGAGCATCCCGAAATTGCGATGACGATTGCCTTCGGCTCTACGAACTGGTGCATGGTTCCGCCAAAAGGCGGAAGACGCGGTTCTGTTGATTTGAACAAAATAAAAATTCCAAAACGAATTGCGAAACGCTTTAACGCCGACGCCGATAAAACATACACGATGAAAGAAATCATGAACATGGTTCAAGCATTCATACCGCCGGGAATGGAAGTTACCGAATCGATGGTCGCGTCGTTCCTCGGACTCGGGGCGGTTATAAATCCGCTCGATAAAGATTTGAAATACTATAAAGAACTGAACGAAAAATATAAAGAGTATTTGAAAAAAAACAAACTCGACGCAAAACGGTTCGACCCCGCTTCGGCAAAGAACGGTTCGTTTGAACTTTGGTCGTATTATCAGCTAGGCGTTCCAACTTTCACGATGGATTTTTGGACGCTGCCCAAACCGGAGAAAAAGAAAGATAAAGACGACGAAGGTCTTTCCGCCGAAAAAATCGGGAAAATGAGTTCCGATGAATTCGTTGCGTTGGGAGAAGAAAAAATTGCCGCTTTCTTGAAATCAGCGGGCGCGCCGCCTCAATACAGCGCGTCGATGGTGATCGGCATGGTGGAAAGCGGCAGAATAACGCCTGAGAAAATTGCGGAGATGATGAAAAAAATGTCCAAACCAAAGAAAGATGAAAAAGGAGGCGACGAAAAAGAGAAAGCGCTGATTGAATTCAGCGAAAAATATTTGGACGGCAAAGGATTTGTAAAATGGGAGAAATTTAAGCATCCTACTTTGGGCGAAGTTGAAATTGGAGGCGCGGTTCCGTTCGTTGAAAACACGCCGCCTAAGTTTATGATCGATTCCCTCTTGAGCGGACAAGTTCCGTGGGTTTTAGAGCTGACGAAAAAACTTCCCAAATTGAAAATTCTGAAAACGGAAACAAAAGCCAAAGGCGCGGGAATTTACGAAGTTAGCGTTTGGGTTGAAAACTCCGGCTATCTTCCGTTCCCCACAGCTATGGGCGAAAGAAATCAAAACGTTCCGCCCGCCGTTCTCACAATCGAAGGAAAGGACGTCGAATTTCTTTCGGGCAAAAAAAGAACGCCTGTAAATTCGCTCGGCGGTTTGGCAAACAAAGAGATTAAGTTTTTAATCAAAGGAAAAGCGGGAACGAAACTTACCGCCAAGTTCGAATCGAAGAACGCATGGTCGGATAATTTACGGATTGAGTTGGGAGGCGCAAAATGAAAAAGCTAATAAAAGCAACGTTCGTTTTAACTTTGTTATTCTTTTCATCGGCAATCGTCGCGCAGGATATTGAAATCCCGCTGCGGTTCGACCGCTATTACGACTACGATCAGTTGGTTGAAGCATTGCACAAACTTCATGACGCTTATCCCGATATGACTAAACTGCAGGAAGTCTGCAAGAGCGAAGAAGGGCGCGGCGTTTACGCGCTTACGATAAATAATCCTAAGACCGGAAAAGAGTTAGACAAACCGGGAGTTTACGTTGACGGCAATATTCACGGGAACGAAATACAAGCGGGAGAAGTTTGCCTCTATCTTGCGGATTATCTTTTGAAGAATTACGGAACGAATGAAAAACTTACTAAACTTGTGGATAAGAACGTTTTCTACATTATTCCGTCGGTAAACGTTGACGGGCGTTATCACTTTTTCCACGACGCCAATACTCCAAGCACAAACCGCGGACTCCGTATTCCTAAAGACGACGACCGCGACGGGCTTTTCGACGAAGACTTTCCCGATGATTTGGACGGCGACGGAAACATCTGTCAAATGAGAATCCGTGATTCGCTCGGGGGATATAAAACCGATCCCGAAGATCCGCGACTGATGGTTCGCGTTAAGCCGGGAGAAAAAGGGGAGTGGAGATTGCTCGGCAGAGAAGGAATTGACAACGACGGCGACGGAAAGATTAACGAAGATTCCGAAGGCTACGTTGACCCGAACAGAAACTGGGGATTTAACTGGCAGCCGAATTATGTTCAAAGCGGTTCGGGAAGTTTTCCGTTTTCCGGCAACGCAATCAAAGGGATCGCGGAGTTTCTCTACGCGCGCCCGAACGTGTCGGTTGTTTTCGCCTTTCATAACGCCGGCGGAATGTTCCTCCGCGGACCGAGCACAAAAGCCGAAGGAGAATACGACAGAAACGACGTGAAGGTTTACGATTTCCTCGGCGAAAACGCCGAAAGAATTGTGCCCGGTTATCGATATTTAATTTCTTGGAAAGATTTGTATTCTACTTACGGCGATTTCGATAACTTTACTTACAACGTAATCGGCGCATATAGTTTCGTGGGGGAACTTTTTATGTCCAGCCAAGAAACTTTCAAGGACAGAAAGGAAGAAAAAAAACCGGAGAAAGAAGAAAGCATGTTCAGCAGCGGCGCCGAAAGAGAACGCGAACGGCTGAAATTCAACGACAACGTAGCTCAGGGAACTTTGTTCAAACCGTGGAAAAAATTTCATCATCCTACTTACGGCGATATTGAAATAGGCGGCTGGGTAAAAATGAGCTCGCGGCTTCCGCATCCTTTCATGCTGCAGGATTTAGTTCATCGCAACGCGTCCGCCGTAATTTTTGCGGCCGAACAAACCCCCGAAGTGAAAATGGAAATTTTCGAAAAGAAAAAAATGAGCGACAATCTTTTCAGAATAAGAGTCCGACTTATAAATTCAAAAGCGATACCGACGCTTTCGAGTCATTTTATTAAAAAGAACGTCGTCCCGAAAGATCAACTGAAAGTTTCGGGAAGCGGAATTAAAGTTATCGCCGGAGGCAAACTAACCGACCGGTTCCGCGATAAAGTAAGCTACAAAGAGAATAAACCTGAAATTCAGTTTTTATCTGTGCCCGGATTCGATTTTGTTGAATACGAATTTATAGTTGAAGGAAACGGAAAAGTAAAAGTAAATTATTCTTCATTAAAAGCCGGCAGCCTTGAAAAGACCGTGTCTTTGAACTAAAATCATTAATTCATGTTACGTAAATCGTAATAAATCGTCATTGCGACGAGACAATTTTTTTTGTTTTTGATATATGTTAAAATACTGAGTAACATGAGTTATTCATAAGCGCGTTCCGACCGGAGCGCGCGTTCCTCTCTATGAAAACGTTCCGATATTTGTTAATATTGACTTCGTTTATTTTACAATTAATTTTAGTCTGAAAAAGGATTTTAAATGATGGAAATTTTCGGGAAGAAAAAGCCGGTAATCGGGATGATACACGTAAACGCCTTGCCTGGAACGCCAAAACAGAAGGGACGCTTTCAAACCGTTATAAATAAAGCGGTTGAAGAAGCGCGCATATACAAAAACTGCGGAGCGGATATTATTGCCATTGAAAACATGCACGACGTTCCCTATTTGAAAAGAGAAGTCGGGCCTGAAATAACGGCGGCAATGACGGTAATCGGTTACGAAGTTAAAAACGTTTCGGGGCTGCCGGTCGGAATTCAAATTTTAGCCGGCGCAAACAAGGAAGCTCTCGCGGCGGCTCATAGCGCGGGTTTGGACTTCATACGAGCGGAAGGATTTGTCTTTGCGCACGTTGCCGACGAAGGAATCATGGAATCGGACGCGGGCGAACTTCTTCGTTACAGAAAAATGATCGGCGCGGAAAGCGTAAAAATTTTCACCGACATAAAAAAGAAACATTCTTCGCACGCCGTTACCGGCGACGTCGATATAGCCGAAACCGCAAAAGCGGCGGAGTTTTTCTTAAGCGACGGCGTAATAATAACGGGAGTCGCCACCGGAACGGAAGCCGACGTTGAGGAAATTATCAAAGTAAAAAAAAGCGTTAAAATTCCGGTTTTAATCGGTTCGGGCATAACCGACGAGAACATTGAAAAGTATTATCCGATTGCGGACGCGTTTATTGTCGGCTCGTATTTTAAATTCAAAGGAAATTGGAAAAACGGCGTTGACGAAAAAAGAGTTAAAGCGTTTATGAAAAAGATCCGCAACAATCAAAATTAATTCGCGTTCTATTCAATCGCGCTCAATCCAAATAAAACGCCTCGAGAACATTCAGCCCGTTTTTGATTTGAAATTTTTCAAACTTCGCAGTTTTCAAAATTTGCCCTTTTACTCCGACAAACCTGATTTCAATGTTGTAAATTCCTTCGTCAATCGGTATCTCGGCGGTGAACGAATATCCCGGAATAGTGCGCCACGTACGTAAATCCGCATGTTCGGTCATATCAACCGCCGCATTAAACAGAAACGCAAGAGCGTCGCCCAAAGCTTTGTCTTTTGTGTTTTTCTTAATTTCTTCTCCCGCCATTCCCGCGCTAATTCCTTTCGCAACGGCGCGCATAGCCGTTTTGAAGAATATCATCGATTTGCGCGTTTGAAAAGTTTTGTCGGCAACATTACTGATATTTTCCAGCAGCTCAAGATTCCCGGCGTTATTTCCGTTGATATAAACTTCAATATTATCAATCGCCGTCCCGAGTTCCCGCAGTTCGGGAAATTCAAATTTAAAGTTCCAGCCGTTTTTAATTCCGGGGAAAGGAATAGGCGTAACGTGAAAATCCGTGGGATCGCTAATCATTATCCAGCCGTCGAACGTTGTAATCCTCGCGCCCACCGGGACTTTCACGGGGGCGTTGCCGGAAAAAGCGAAAATATTAAGCGTCGTAACGCGGTCGGTCTCCGCCTCCTCAAGCGGCGCGGGCATTTCATAATCGTAAACTTCGGGATAATTTGCCCATGCTTCGCGCGCTTTTTCGAGCGAAATACGGCTGTTGTCTTTTTCGCCGTCGGCTCTGTATATCAAGTGACTGATATAATCTGAAAACGCATCGTTGTAAAAATCAATCTCTTCCGCTTCGAACTCAATCTTGGTTTCGTCGTATTTTTGAATTTCGGCGACCGCTTCTTTGTAATAAACGTTAAACTCTTTCAGCTTATCGGATATTCTGTGGACTTCAACATAAGCGTCGTCAAAATTTCCGAGCTGAAGATAATTTAACGCTTTGAAAATGTTGACGTAAAGATCTTCGTAAACTTCGCCGCTGTAATCAAGAGCGTTGTCGTTCAGCAAAAGAGAAGCCGCGCCTTTCGAAATGCTTTTTGTGTAGAGACTGTCAATCAAATATTCCGCTTCGTGAAACGCTTCGTTGCTTTTCTCATACATTCCCGCGTAATGATAGACGATCCCTTTGTCAAGGAAAAGAAGAACGCGATCTTTATCCGCATATTCGCCTTCTTTTTCCGCGGTTTCAATATACTTAACCGAGGATTCGTAATCCCCGCTTCGTAGATAGTCTATTACCGGATCGTAAAACTCCGTATTCGTCATTATCGACGAACAGCCCATCAGCAAAGACGAAAGGAGTATAATAGCGGCGAAACGTATCTTTATCATTTTTTAATTCTTTAATAAAATAAACGCCGGCGAACCGGCGCTTAAAAATTATAAAGTCGTTCCGTCTTGGCTTACAAACTTTTTGATTTTCTTATCGCCAATCCAAACTTTTTCATTAGTTTCGATATCAATCAACTGCAAATCCACTTGGTAGTATTTGACTTCGTTCCCTTCGTATTTATCATGAACCGAAGAGATAACGCCCGAAAGAAGATAATCCGCTCCGAGTTCTTTGTAGAACTTTTTGAATGTTTCGGCGGACGCAAAATCTTTTTGATCTTTCCTCTCGGCTCGCACTTGACTGCGTTCTTCGGCGGAAGCGACAAATCTAACTTTGCCCGAGTTAATCAATTCTTTTTCGATGTCTTTTATGAAAGTTTCCACTTCAATATGTTCGCTGCTTTTGTTGCGGATTTTGCCGACAATCACCACCGGCTTTTTGCCGCGCTTCGAAACAAAATCGCTCAGCCACGG
>JAADIR010000249.1:0-6975 GCA_013151245.1 Chlorobiota bacterium | reverse complement strand
CGAATCCGTGTCGTTCCAATTTCCGCTTAAATCAACCGTTTGATTCGGATCGATCCGCGAAACTTCGCGCGAACTTCCGCAGCCGGAAAATGAAATTGCGATTAATAAAAACGCGGGGATAAAAAAAAGCGTTACTCTTTTCATGATTCTCCTTTTTGGTTAATAGCGCTTAAAAATATAAATAAAATTACAAAAATCTTTTATTATAATCTTTTCCAAATCAAAAATCATATCCGTCCAAAATAAATTTGAATTATGGGAGCCGGCTGACGGCGTCTTTACCCTAACCGACGGGAAAACCTCCAAATAATTCGCTCCTTTTTTTCTAAATATTTTCAAACCGCTTGAATGAGGGAAAATTACTTTTTATAATTCGCTTCAAAGAAAACGGGAATAGTCATGAAGATTCTAAAATTCGGCGGCTCGTCCGTTGCTGACGCCGGAAGAATAAAATCGGTAATTGAAATACTAAAAAATTACTACGACTCGGGAACGCGCTTTGCCGTTGTCTTTTCGGCTTTCGGCGGAGTTACCGACGAGTTGATAAAATTAGCCGAATCCGCGCGCGACAACGACAAGGGCTACTACAGCATTTATCAAAACTTGAGACTCCGGCATTTTAAAATAATCGACGAACTGTTCGGGCAAAACAACAAGCGGGAAAAAAATCAAACCGGCGAATTATTCGACAAGCTTTTGAGCGTAGCCAACGGAATAAATTTGCTGCGCGATCTTTCTCCGCGCACAATGGATTTAACTCTCAGTTTCGGCGAAAGACTCTCATGCTCAATCATAAGCGCGGCGATGAAAAACCGCGGCGTCGATTGTTCATACGTATTCAGCGCCGATCTGATTAAAACGACCGACCATTTCGGCGGCGCGAAGATTTTGTTCGACGAAACAAACGAAAATATTAAACGCCGTTTTGAAAAAAATCAAAACGTTCAAGTTATTACGGGATTTATCGGCTCGACTGCCGAAGGCGAGATAACCACTCTCGGCAGAGGAGGATCCGACTACACGGCGTCTGTTTTGGGCGCCGCGCTGAATGCCGACGAAATTGAGATTTGGACGGACGTTGACGGAATTATGACCGCCGATCCGCGTAAGGTTAATAATTCGATTCCTTTAAAAGCCGTTACGTACAATGAAGCGATGGAGCTTTCCCACTTCGGCGCGAAAGTTATTCATCCGCCTACTATGCGCCCCGCTTTTGAAAAAAAGATTAAAATAAGAATTAAAAACACGTTCAATCCATCGTTCAGGGGAACCGTTATTCTCGAAAAGGAACCGCATCTGAAATTTAACGCAAAAGGAATTTCATCTCTCGATAACATTTCGATGCTGCGGATAGAAGGAAGCGGTCTTATTAGCGAACGAAACGCCACGGCGAGAATTTTCCAATCCCTAAGCTCCGAAAATATTTCTCTTCTTTTTATAACGCAGGGTTCATCGGGCTACAGTTTGTGCGTGGGCGTTCTTCCTGAATACGGGGAAAATGCGAAAGAAGTAATAGCGAACGAACTAAAATTGGAACTGCTCGACGGATTAATAAACGAAATCATTTTGGAAGAAAATCTCGCTTTGCTCGCCGTTGTCGGGGAAGATATGAGAGACGCGCCGGGCGTTTCGGGAACTATTTTCAACAGCTTGGGAAAGAACGGAATAAACATAAAAGCCATTGCTCAAGGCTCGTCGGAACTAAACGTTTCGTGCGTAATTAAAAACGACGATTTGAGAAAAGCGTTAAACGTCGTGCATAACGCGATGTTCCTTTCCGAAAATAAAATCGTAAATATCTTTTTAGCGGGACCGGGTCTCGTCGGCGGCTCGTTGTTAAATTATTTCCGAAAGAAGATGGATTTTTTGAGCGAAAATCTCTCAACGACATTTCGTTTGGCGGGATTGACAAACAGCAAAAAAATGTTGTTTGATAAAAAAGGAATAGGATTTGAAAATTGGAAATCTTCTTTGGAAAATAGCGGCGAAACCGCGAACGCCGATAAATTCATAGATAAAATGATTGAGCTCGACCTCGCCAATACTATTTTTATCGACTGCACGGCGGACGATTCTTTCGTTTACAGATATAAAGACGCGCTCGAATCAAGTTTTTCGATTGTAACTCCGAACAAAACGGCTAACTCTTTGGATTATAAATTTTACGAGGAATTGCGTATCGCGGCGGCGAAGCATTTTTCTCAATTTAAGTATTCGGCTAACGTGGGCGCGGCTTTGCCCGCTTTGGACGCCGTTAAAAGACTCGTTGACGCCGGGGAGAGAATTCACAGACTCGAAGGAATTTTATCCGGTTCGTTAAGTTATGTTTTTAACTCTTTCGCCGCCGGAAAAAAGTTTAGCGAAATTGTGGAAGACGCGAAAAAAAAGGGCTACACGGAACCCAATCCGCTCGACGATTTAAGCGGATTAGACGCGGCGAGAAAACTGTTGATTCTTTTGCGGGAAGCGGGTTACAAATTGGAACTGAGCGACATAGCCGTGGAAAATCTAATGCCGAACGCGGAGGGAACCGAGATTAACCAAGTTCTGAAATCTAAAGATTTTGAATTTGCGGAAAAACTTGCAAACGCCGAAAGAAGCGGGCGCAAATTAAAATACGTCGCTAAATTTGAAAACGGAAAAGCGGAAACCGGACTGAGTATGATTGATTCGTCCCATCCGTTTTGGACTTTAAGCGGAGCGGAAAACATCGTCGTAATCAACTCCGATAATTATTCCGACTTTCCGTTAATTATTAGAGGAAAAGGAGCCGGAGCGGAGTTTACCGCTTTCGGCGTCTTCGGCGATATTATCGAAATCACAAAACACTCGGGTTAATAATGGAAAAAATAAAAGTAGGAATTCTGGGCGCAACGGGAAGCGTGGGACAAAAATTCATCGAACTCTTAAGCGGTCATCCGTGGTTTGAAATATACGAACTGGCGGCGTCGGCAAAAAGCGCGGGCAAAAAATACGGCGACGCCGTCAATTGGATTATGAATTCCCCGCTCGACGAAAAGATTAAAAACATAACCGTTAAAGTTTGCGAGCCGGGTTTGGAATCTAGATTATTGTTCTCGGCGCTCGACTCAAAAGTGGCGGGCGAATTGGAAACTTATTTTGCGCAAGAGGGTTATTGCGTGATATCGAACGCCCGAAATCATCGTTTCGATCCCGACGTTCCGCTGATTATTCCCGAAGTCAATTCCGAACATCTTGAATTGCTGGAGAAACAGAACTTCGGCGGCGGATGTATTGTTACAAATCCCAATTGCTCTACAATCGGCGCGGTTACGGCGATAAAACCGATGGACGATCTTTTCGGAGTGGAGGAATTAAACGTTGTTACAATGCAGGCTGTTTCCGGCGGCGGTTATCCCGGCGTTCCCTCGCTCGATATTGTAGGAAACATTCTTCCTTTTATTCCCGGCGAAGAAGAAAAAATGGAAACGGAGCCGCTCAAAATTCTGGGCGATTTTAACGGCGAAAAAATAATCGACGCAAAAATTAAAATCAGCGCCCAATGCAACCGCGTTCCCGTAATAGACGGGCACACCGAAACGGCGCAGGTAAAATTCAAAAAGAAACCGCGCGGAGTAAACGAGCTGATTGACGCGATAAATAATTTCCGCGGCGAACCGCAAAAGTTGAATCTGCCCGGCGCGCCCGAACGCCCGTTGATTTATCTCGATCAGCCGAACGCGCCGCAGCCAAGAATTCATTCCGGCTACGGAAACGGCATGAGCGTGGTCGTCGGAAGATTGAGAGAGTGCGGTTTGTTCGACTACAAATTTGTAGTCCTTTCTCACAACACAGTCAGAGGCGCGGCGGGAAATACGATATTAATTGCGGAACTTATGAAGGAAAAAGGAATTCTCGCAAAATATTTAAAATAATTTTTAACGAAATCCCTATTTATTATGGGAAGAAAAATGTTTTTTGTCGCCTTCTAATTTTGTTGTTGACAAAACGTCGGCATTAGCATATATTTGCCGCTACTATTTGCAAGTAGTTAGCCGCTCCGGGCGGCTTTGTTCTTAAACAAGACATTTATGAAACTCTTATCGAGAAAGGCAGAGGGATCAGGCCCTGTGACGCCTTGGCAACCGCCCGTTTGGGAAAGGTGCTAATTCCTGCCCTATTTTTAGGGAAAGATGAGAGAGAAGGAATTAGTATAAATAATAAAACCTCCTCTGGATTTTTTCCTTGGGAGGTTTTTTTTATTTAAAATTTTAGGAGGAAATTATGAACGCATTTTTGAAAGATAAAAAATACAGATATGAAACTTTGCAGCTGCACGCCGGACAGGAACCCGATTCCGCGACCAATTCCCGCGCGACGCCGATTTATCAAACTTCATCATACAATTTTGACAACGCCGAACATGCCGCGAATTTATTCGGCTTGAAGGAATTCGGAAATATTTATACGCGAATTATGAATCCGACCAGCGACGTTTTCGAAAAGCGGATAGCGGCGCTTGAAGGAGGAATTGCCGCGTTGGCTGTCGCTTCGGGGCAAGCGGCGGAACACTTGGCAATAACGACGCTCGCTCAAGCGGGCGATAACGTTGTTTCCTCCAGCTATTTGTACGGCGGAACTTACAATCTTTTCAAAGTCACTTTGCCCCGTTTGGGAATTAAAGTGAAATTCGTTGACGGCGACAATCCGGAAGAATTTGAAAAATTAATCGACGAAAAAACAAAAGCCGTCTATCTCGAAACAATCGGAAATCCGAAATTAAACGTTCCCGATTTCGAAGCGGTTGCCGAAGTCGCTCATCGAAACGGCGTTCCGTTAATAGTTGACAACACCTTCGGCGCTGCGGGGTTCTTAGCCCGTCCGATTGACTGCGGCGCCGATATCGTGGTCGCTTCGGCTACCAAATGGATCGGCGGGCACGGAACGTCTATCGGCGGCGTAATAGTCGATTCGGGAAATTTCGATTGGGGGAACGGAAAATTTCCGCTCTTCACCGATCCGGCGCCGGGATATCACGGAATAGTTTTCAACGAAGTATTCGGAAAAGGTTCGCAGTTCGGAAATATTGCCTTTATCATCCGCGCGCGAGTGGAAGGCTTGCGCGATTTCGGTCCCGCAATCTCGCCGTTCAATTCCTTTCTCTTTCTGCAAGGGTTGGAAACTCTCTCGCTGAGGGTGGAGCGTCACGCAGCCAACGCGCTTACGTTGGCAAATTGGTTGAACGATCATCCTTTGGTAGATTGGGTTTGGTATCCGGGACTGGCTTCTCATCCGTCGCACGAAAACGCCAAAAGATATTTGCGTTCCGGTCTCTTCGGTTCTGTTTTGTCGTTTGGAATTAAGGGCGGAATTAAAGCCGGGAAAAAATTTATCGACAGCGTTAAACTTGCGAGTTTGCTGGCAAACGTCGGAGACGCCAAAACGCTCGTTATTCATCCGGCTTCAACCACGCATCAGCAGTTGAGCGACGAGGAACAGAAACGCTCCGGAGTTCTTCCGGAACAGATAAGAGTTTCGGTAGGCGTCGAGCATATCGACGATATCATTGAAGATTTCGATTACGCGCTTAATTTATCAAAATTATAAAAAATGAAAATGACTGAAAAAGAAACAAAAAATAACGTTGATTGCTTGATTGAAGCAAACACCGAATTCGTTTCGCTTTTTGCCGACGAACCGTTCGAGTTCGAATCCGGCGAACGCCTCAACGAAATAACCGTCGCATATCAGACTTACGGGAAGCTAAACGCCGACGGGGAGAACGCCATTTTAATTTGCCACGCCCTTACGGGAAACGCCCACGCCGCGGGAGCAATAACGGATTGGGAAATAAACAACGCGCGCAAGCATGAATTTTTATATAAATACAACAAAATGTTCAAAGGGAAACCGGGCTGGTGGGATCCGCTAATAGGAAAAGGAAAGACGTTTGACGCTGAAAAATATTTCATAATCTCTCCGAATATTTTGGGAAGCTGTTACGGAACCTCGGGTCCGGCAAGTTTAAATCCTAACTCCGGCGCTAAATATCGAACGAGCTTCCCTAAAGTTACCGTTCGGGATATGGTAAAATTGCAGAAAAAATTGCTCGACAAACTTGGGGTTGCCCGATTGCTTACAGCCGTCGGCGGTTCGCTGGGAGGAATGCAGGTTTTGGAATGGGCTGCGCTCTATCCCGATTTTCTCCGTTCCGTTATCCCTATTGCCGCCTCGGCGTCTCATTCGGCGTGGGCAATGTCGCTGAACAAAGCCGCTAAAGACGCGATAACTTCCGATCCCGTTTGGAACGACGGAAATTACCAAGTTCAGCCCGCTCGCGGCTTGGCGCTTGCGCGTCAAATTGCCATGATTTCTTACAGGTCTTTTAACTCCTTCAGCCAAAAGTTCGGAAGAGAATTGCATGCGGGAAAAGATAAATTTCAAATTGAAAGCTATCTCGATTATCAAGGCGCAAAACTCGTTGAACGCTTCGACGCCAACGCTTATCTCTATTTGGCTGACGCAATGGATATGCACGACTTGGGCAAAAACCGCGGCGCGGTTAAAGACGTTCTGAGAAGTATCGAGACTCCCGCCCTGTGCGTTGGAATTGATTCGGATATCCTCTATCCCGCCGAAGAACAAAAACAGATAGCCGAAAACTTAAAAACAGCCTATTACAAAGAAATAAAATCAATTCACGGGCACGATGCGTTTTTAATTGAGTTCGACCGGTTGGCGGAAATTATAAAACCGTTCTTGGAAACGATTGAGTCGTCAAAAATTTGACGTTTGCTTCCGTAAACCATCCTCTCCGGAAACGATTTGATTTTCTTGCAAAAATGAAGCGCTATTGTAAAAGTTGGAAAATGGAAAATTGGAATTTTGAGCGTAACAATAGTTATTTCAGTTCAACCGATTTAAATTTTTCATTCAGTCCATCATCCATTCATTCATTCTTAAATTAATCTTCAAAATTTCTTTACATAAAAAACAACTTGTCCCGATGTTTTT